>SBGO01000702.1 GCA_006226565.1 Deltaproteobacteria bacterium
CTACGCGGGCGTGGCGCTCGGCCTCGGGCGGGCGGCCGTCGCGGAGGGCGCGAGCTACGCCGGGACGCGGACCCAGTTCGGCCGGCCGATCGCCGACTTCCAGGCCATCTCCTTCAAGCTCGCCGACATCGCCACCGAGGTCGACGCCGCCCGGCTGCTCGTCCACGACGCCGCGCGCGCCCTGGCCGCGGATCCCGACGACGTCAGCGTCGCCGCGCGGGCGCTGCTGCTCGCCAACGACGCGGCCAAGCGCGCCGCCGACGAGGCGCTCCAGATCCACGGCGGTTACGGCTACACCCGGGACTTCCCGGTCGAGCGGCTGTGGCGTGACGCGCGCGCGCTGAGCGCGCTCGAGGGCCCCCCCGAGACGCTCGCCCTCGAGGTGGCGCAGGCGGCCCTCGGAGGGCCGTGAGCGAGGAGCAGCCCAGCGACGAGACGCTCATGGAGCGCTACGTGGCGCACGGGGATCGCGCGGCCTTCGAGGCGATCTTCCAGCGCTACGCCAAGCGCCTCCACGGGCTCTTCATGCGCCAGGTCGGCTCGCGCGAGGCCGCGGGCGACCTGGTGCAGCAGACCTTCCTGCACTTCCACCGGGCCCGCGCCGACTTCAAGGGCGGCCGGAAGGTGCGGCCGTGGCTCTACACCATCGCGCTGAACGTCCGCCGCGAGCATCACCGCAAGAAGGGGCGCAAGCCCGAGGTCGCCCACGACCCGGTGGTCCACGGCGAGCCGACGGTGGGGCCGAGCACGTCGACGCGCACCGATCGGCTGGTCCGGCGGGCGCTCGCCGAGCTCAGCGAGCAGCAGCGCGAGGTGATCGTGCTGCACTACTATGAGGACCTCAGCTTCCCGGAGATCGCCGACCTGCTCGGCGCCTCGGTCTCCGCGGTGAAGGTCCGCGCCCACCGCGGCTACGAGCGCCTGCGGGAGATGCTGGGGGACGAGCGTGGGTAACCGCCGCGCCGACGAGGGCATAGGAGGTCGAGAGCCGACCGTGGAGCAGATGGACGAGACCGAAGCCAGGTTGAAGCGGGCGATCGCGTCGGAGGGTGCCGACGAGGCGCTCGACTCGAGCGAGCTCGCGAGCCTGTTCTCGCGGGTCGCGGCGGAGACCGTCGATCGTCCGCCGCGGCTCCGGGACCGGCTGCGGGAGCTCTCGACGCCGGTGCGCATCGCGATGGCGGTGGCCGGGGCGCTCGTCATGGCGACGGTGGCGCTCGGCATCACCGGGATGCGGGCCGACCTCACCGGGCAGGCCATCGTGCGCTACGCGGTCGCGATGACCGCCATCGCGGGCTTGGTCGGGGCCGTCTTCGCGGCGAGCCTCCGCGGGCCGCACCAGAAGCCGCTCCGGTGGTGGGCCTGGGCGATGATCGTCGCGGCGCTGCTCATCCCGTTGGCGCTCGCGGTGCTGCCGTGGCTCTGGGACGGGTCGCGCGGCCCGGGGCCGGCCCACGCCCACCACGCCTTCGGCCTGTGCGGCGTCATGGGGCTCGTGACGGGCGCGCTCACCGCGGCGGTCGCCTGGGCCTTCCAGCGCGAGACGTGGAGCGTGACCTGGCGCGTCCTCGCCGCCGTCGCCGGCGGCGGGCTCACCGCCTTCGCGATGAACCAGCTCCACTGCCCCTCCGGGGACGCGACGCACCTCCTGCTCGGCCACGCGAGCGCCGGCCTGATGCTGGCGCTGGTGGCCGTCGCGGGGGTGCTCCTCCGCCGTCGCCGGCGCTAGGCGCGCACGGGGTGGGCGGACAGGACGTCCGCCCGCCGCGGCCTAGTCTTCGAGGACGTCGTTCACCCAGGTGTGGATGGCGACGGTCGAGGGCATCCCGAGCGTGCTCGCGGCGAGGGCGACGGTCTGGCGGATGGCCTCCTCGGAGACGCCCGCGCTCTTCGCCTTGCGGACGGCGCTGTGGACGGCGCCCTCGCGCATCGCGCCGATGGCGACGGCGAGCTTCAGCAGCCGCTGGGTGTGCTTGTCGAGCGGGCCCTTGCCCTCGGCGTCGCGGATGTGCTCCCAGGCGGCCCCGAGGTCGGGGTAGCGGGCGATGAAGGAGGTGTAGGTCTCGGGAGGCTTCTGGCCCATGGGGGACTCCTCTTGGGGGCTCACTCGTCGCAGTAGCCGGCGTTGCCGTAGACCGAGCACGGCGTGAAGTTGCCGCACGGGTCGTTCTCGTTGGGGTCGCACACGCGCTTGCAGCGCTGGTTGACGCAGACGTTGCCGGCGATGCAGCCGGCCGCGTCCGAGCACGCCTCGCCGGTCGTGGCGCTGCCGGCGGGGAGGCAGACGGGCTGCGGCTCGCTGGCCACGGGGTAGCAGCCCTTGCCGCCCTCGCAGTCCTGCAGGAGCATGTCGCAGTTGGTGTAGAGATCGCCGATCTCACACACCTTGTAGACCGTGTCGCTCAGCGTCAGGCACTGGGCGTCGTCCGCGCAGTGGGCGATGGTCTGGCAGAACTTGTAGCAGCGGAAGCCGGTGTCGTTGAGGGACATGCACACGCCGAGCTCGCAGGCGTTCTGGGCGCTGCACTCCTCGCCGTAGGCGACGCTCCCGCCCTGCACGCACGACGGCGTCTTGTCGGTGCCGCTGAAGGTGCAGTTCTGCCCGTCCTCGCAGCCCGTCTGGAGGATGGGGTTGCAGGCCGGGGTGGTGTCGGCCTCCGTCGTGTCCTCGGTCCCGTCGGCGGCGTCCGCCTCGCCGGTGTCGTCGGCGAGGGTGTCCTGGGCGGTGTCGTCGGCGGCGTTGTCGTCCCCGCCGCAGGCGGCGGTGAGGAGCAGCGCGCCGGCGGCGAGGGCGCGGAGGAGGGAGGCGGAACGGGCGAGCGTCATGGCGGAGGGCTCCGTCGGAGGGTCGAGGGGGGGATCATCGGCCTTGGGTGCGGACGAGGCAAGCCAAACCCGGCCCGACCTAGTCGCCCTCCCACTGGCACACCCGGCCGTCGCCGGGCGGCGGGCCGACGCGCTCGTAGAGCACGATCGGGAACTTCCCGTTGTACGTGAGCTCGTCGTCCTGGATGACCTCGGCGCGGCGGAACCAGCGGCGCGCCGTCGGGGTGCCGTCCATGCGGCGGGTCGTGAAGTAGCTGCGCGAGGTGGAGACGATGATCTTCACGTTGTCGGCGCAGATCGCGTTCCAGTAGGTCGCCTCGTCGAGGAGGCCCGTCTTGAAGCGCTTGTTGTTGGTGTCGGCCTCATCCGCGGCGAGGCGGCGGCCGGCGGCGAGGGCGACGAGCGGGGCCATGGTGGAGGCGCCGGCGATGGTCTCGTCCTCGGCGCTGTGGGCGCGGACCCAGGCGGCGACCTCGTCGAGGGACTCGAAGCCCCGCTTCTTCGTCCAGAGGTAGTGGCGGTAGCCCGGCTCGGTGTCGCCCTTGAGGCGGTAGTCCTCCCAGAAGAAGGCGCGCACGAAGCCCGAGAGGCCGGGGAGCACCGGCGCCTCGGTCCAGGTGTAGTCGTTCCTGGCGCCCGTCGCCTCGATCTCGTCGGAGAAGACGCCCTGGAGGCTCGCCGACCACGGGCGGTAGGCGACGACGACCGCCAGCGCGAGGACGCCCGCGGCCAGCCGGGCGGCGCCGCGGCGGTGGCGCTCGAGGTCGCCGATGGCGGAGCCGGCGAGGCGCGCGCCGTGGACGACGGCGTAGGCCACGCAGAGGGCGAGGGTCGGGTAGGTCAGCACGAAGTAGAAGCTGTAGAGCTCGCGGAACATGGCGTACTGCACGAAGAGCGCCATGGAGACGAGCCACAGGATGGCCGCGACGCCGTCGGCGCCGTCGGAGGCGAGCCGGGTCGGGGCGAAGAGGCGGAGGAGGCGCCGCTTCTCGCGACCGAAGAGGTGGGCGGCGACGCCGACGATGGGCGCGGCGAAGAGGCCGATCCAGAGGTGCGCCTCGTAGAAGAGCTCCTTGGTGAACTCGCGGCCGTTCACCATGACGCCGACGTTGTGGAGGAGCGACAGCGGGAAGGCCACGTCGCCGCCGAAGAGCTCGACCATCTGCGGATCGCGGAGCGCTTTCATGCCGTGGTAGGCGTAGACGGACTCGAGGTAGGCGTCGCCGGCGGCGAGGATGAAGACGGCGTTGATGGCGCCGAAGACGAGGGCGAAGCCGGCGAGCTGGCGGAGCCCGAAGCGGTAGCGCTGCCGCGCGGTCCGGGCGTCCTCGGGGAGGGGCGGGCGGCGGAAGAGGCCGAGGGTGAGGAAGGCGAGGATCCCGGCCATGCTGTAGAAGCCGGTCGTCGCGGCGGCGCCGAAGAGGAGCCCCGCGGTCAGCCCGCGCCCCTTCAGGTGCTGCCACGCCCCGAGCGTGAGCCACATCGTGGTCAGGTTGATGCCGGTCATGTTCGTGCTCGCCTTCAGCGTCTCGGCGGCGAAGAGGAAGAGCACGGCGGCGAGGACGGCGGCGGTGCGGCCGAGGTGGCGGCGGCCGATGGCGAAGATGGCGGCGCCGGAGATGGCGGCGGCCGCGACGCTGAAGAGCTTCGCGAAGGTCAGCGAGAAGCCGAAGACCGTGAAGAAGAGCCCGGGCAGGAGCACGTGGAGCGGCGGGTGGGCGAAGAAGTAGTCCACGTAGGGGAGCCGCCCGTGGGCGAGGTCCGCCGCCATGTAGAAGTAGATGTTCTCGTCGGTGTTCGAGGCCCCCATCCCGTGGGTCTTCAGGAGGAAGAAGACGAGCAGGACGCCGGCGATGAGCAGGACGTCGCCGAGGCGGCCGCCGCGGTGCCAGGCGCGCGGCGAGAAGGTGCGCGGGGCGCGGACGATGGCGTGGCCGACGACGGCGGCGAGGGCGAGGCTCGCGGCGACGAAGAGCCCCGCGAGCGGGGCGCCGCCGACGAGCCCGGCCAGGGCGTGGTGCAGGATCAGCGCGCCGGCGCCGAGGTA
>SBGO01000733.1 GCA_006226565.1 Deltaproteobacteria bacterium
CAGCTCCCGCGCGGTGGCCAGGCCGACCCCGCGGCTCGCGCCGGTGACCAGCGCGACCTGTCCGGCCAGGTCGCCGGCGTGCGCCTCGCGCAGGTGCCCGAAGCGACGGAGCGCGCCCAGCTCCGAGGCGATGCCGAGGGCGATCGGCGTCCGCACGTAGCCCAGCTCGCGCTCGGCCTTGGCGGAGCTGTAGAACGCCTCGACCACGGCGGCGCGGGCGATCGGCAGGTCCAGCTCGGGCGCCTTGCCGCCGAGCTTGCCGAGGAGCGACCCGGCGGCCCCAAAGCCGAGGACGACCGGCCCGGGCAGCACCCAGCGCGGCGGGCTGGCGCTGGCGTGGCGGGCGACCTCCTCGAAGAAGGCGCCGTAGGTGAGGTTCTCGCCGCCGAGGAGGTAGGTCTCGCCGCGCTCGCCGCGCTCGGCGGCGGCCACGATGCCGCGCGCGACGTCGGCCGCGTTGGCGAAGTTGCGGCCGCCCGGCGGCACCGCCGGCACCCCGCGCTCGAGGTACTGGCGCAGCATCTCGCCCGAGCTCGGGCGCCAGTCGTGGTCGCCGAGCATGAAGGTCGGGGCGACGAGGACGGCGTCGAGCCCGCGCGCGGCGACCGCGTCGCGGACCAGCTCGGCGGCCGCGTGCTTGGACTCGGCGTAGACCATGCCGCGGTGGGCGTCCGGGAAGGGCGACGTCTCGTCGCCCGGGGACTCCAGGGAGCCGAAGCCGTGAGCGCTGGCCGAGCCGACAAAGACGAGGCGGCCGACGCCCTCGGCGAGGCAGGCGTCCACGACGTTCCGGGTCCCGTCGACGTTGACGGCGAAGGTCCGCTCGCGCCCGGCGCCGATGTCGGTGATGGCGGCGGCGTGGACGACGCGGTCACAGCCGCGGACGGCGGCGGCGAGGCTCGCCGGGTCGAGCAGATCGCCGGTGACGCGCGCGATCTCCAGCCCGTCGAGGGTGGGCGAGGCCGAGCCGGCCTGGACGAGGACGCGAACGGCGTGCCCGGCGTCGAGGAGCTCGCGGACGATGTGGCTGCCGAGGAGCCCGTCGGCTCCGGTCACGAGGAAAGAGCGCATGGTGACCTCCCTGGGGTGAACGAGCGTGAAAGTGTGAAGTGAGGGGGTCTGACCCCACTTCTTCACACTTTCGCGAGGACTTGGGGTGAAGGAGCGTGAAAGTGTGAAGTGAGGGGGTCTGACCCCACTTCTTCACACTTTTCCGGTCAGGCGCCGCCCCACACGGGGGACAGCCCGCCGCCGTCCAAGTCGGCGGCGATGGCGAGGCGGTCGGCGGCGGTCAGCGCCGGCGCCGCGCGGAAGTCCTGCGCGCGGCCGACCCGCGCGTACTTGTCGCGGGCGAGGCCGTGGTAGGGCATGAGGTGGACCGGGCCGCGGTAGCCGCGGTCGCGGAGGAAGCCCGCGATGGCGCGGCGCGAGGCCGGGTCGGCGTTGAAGCCGGGGATGACGGGGACCCGCGGGGTGACCCGCCCGGGCGCGAGCTCGCGCAGGAGCCACGTCAGGTTGGCGAGGATGCGCCGGTTGCCGACGCCGGTCCCGCGGCGGTGCGCGTCGGCGTCGACGTGCTTGAGGTCGAAGAGGAAGAGGTCCACCCGCGCGGCCAGCGGCGCGAGCCAGCGCGACCCGAAGGCGCCGCAGGTCTCGAGGGCGGTGTGGAGGCCGGCGGCCCGGGCGCGGTCGAGCGCCTCGAGCAGGAACGGCAGCTGGGCGGTCGGCTCGCCCCCCGTGAAGGTGACCCCGCCGCCCGAGGCGGTGAAGAACGGGAGGTCGCGGGCCACGCGGCCGACGAGCGAGGCGGCGTCGGTGTCCTCGCCGATCCAGTCGCCGCGGGCGTCGCGCTCGGGCTCGGGCCGCTGCGACTCGGGGTTGTGGCACCACCAGCAGCGGAGCGGGCAGCCCTTGAGGAAGACCGCGGTGCGGATCCCCGGCCCGTCGTGGACCGCGTAGCCCTGCACGTCGTAGACGACGCCCACCTCACACCCCCGACGCCCCGTGCTCGGTGCGGGCGATGATCTCGTCCTGCACCTCGGGCCCGAGGTCGACGAAGTAGCTCGAGTAGCCGCCGACCTTCACGACCAGGTCGCGGTACGCGTCGGGGTCGCGCTGCGCCGCCCGGAGCGTCTCGGCCGAGACGCCGGTCGGTTGGAGCTGCGCCCCGCCGAGGGCGAAGTAGGCCCGGATCAGCGCCACCCACTTGGCGCGCGCCGCCGGCGTCGCCCCGACCGCGCTCGGGTGGAGCTTCAGGTTCACGGCCGCGCCGAGCATCTCCTCGAAGGGGAGCGCCGCGACCGAGCGCAGCGCCGCCGTGACGCCCTCGCGCTCGACGTTCGCGGGGTTGCAGCTCGCGGCGAAGGGGGTCGCCGCGCGGCGGCCGTCCGGGGTCGCCACCGAGAGCCGCCCGTCGATGGTGTGGGTGATCATGCTGATGGCGTAGACGACGAAGGGGCCGCCCCGGAACGAGCGGTGGCGGTGCACCTCGGCGGCGAGGCGGGCGACGACGTCGTGGGCGAGGGCGTCGACCGCGGGGTCGCCGTTGCCCCAGCGGCCCGGGACGGCGTGGATCTCGGCCAGGATGGCCTCCCCGGCGCGCCCCTGGAAGTCGGCGTCGACCGCCGCGAGCACCTCGGGGACGGTGCAGACCCGGCGCTCGTAGACGAGGGCACGGATGACGTGCAGCGCGTCGACGAGGTTGGCGACGGCGTTGATGATGGAGATGCCGGACAGGTCGTAGCGGGCGCCGCCGCGGGTCACGTCGCGCCCGCGCTCGAGCGGCCCCTCCATGAAGGCCGAGATGAAGGGCGCCGGCAGGTGCTCGGCGTACAGGCGGTCGCGCAGGTTCGAGGCGCGGACGATCTTGTCGATGAAGTAGGCCGCCCGGGCGACGAGGGCGTCGAGCAGCGCCTCGAAGGTGGCCGGGGGCGCGCCGAGGGGCGGCGCCTCGCCGCGGACGGTGCCGGCGAGGAGCGCCGAGTCCCCGTCGCGCAGCGTGATGTCGAGGAGCCGGCTCAGGAGGAGCGCGTTGGCGCTCATGCCGCCGGTCCGGCCCGGGGAGGTGGCCTCGACGCAGCCCATCAGCGCGTAGTCGCGGGCGTCGGCGGGGGCGAAGCCGCGGCGCTCCATCGCCTCGGCGACGACGGCGTCGTTGTAGAGCGAGAAGCACGAGGCCCCGGCGGCGACGTGCCCGGCGACGGCCTCGAGCAGGGCGTCCGGGGTGCCGGGGTGGACGCGGACCGAGAGGTTGGTGACGGCCCGCGAGCGGGCGGCGGCCTCGACGAAGAGGTAGGTCAGGGCGTTGGTGCCGTCCGCGCCATCGGGGGTGACGCCGCCGACGGTGACCGGCGAGGAGCCGAGGAAGCGGTGGTAGAAGTTGGCGAGGAGGTTCGACTCGGGGCGCAGGTTCTGCGCCATGATCTTCAGCAGCAGCTCCTCGAGCAGCGCGGTCGCCGCCTCCGGGTCGATGCGGCCCGCGGCGAGGTCGGCGTCGTAGTAGGGCCCGAGGATCTGGTCGAGGCGGCCGAAGGCGTGGAGGTTCACCGGGTGGGCCAGCTCGACCGCGGTCTTCACGGTCCAGAGCGACTGGAGCGCCTCGGCGAAGGTCGTCGGCGGGTGCAGCGGGACGCGGGCGCAGCGGTCGCGGAGCGCGCTCAGGACCGGGCGGCGCCGCAGCGGCGCGACGGCGAGCTCGCGGTCGATGCGCGCGAGCAGCCGGCGGGCGAAGACGATGACGCCGTCGAGGGCGATCTCGAGGCTCTCGAGGAAGGTGCGCTCGGCGCCCTCGGCCTCGGCGGCCCGGGCGCGGACCTCGTCGCGCATCCCGAGGAGCCCGAGGCGGAGGAGCTTGTCGTGGTCGAGGATGACGTGGCCCTGGAGGGTCGCGACGGTGGCGCAGGTGGAGACCATCTCGACCTGGCGCGAGGCGCCGCCGGCGACGGCGAGCACGAAGTCGTGCATGTCCCGCGAGCGCAGCCCCGAGTCGGCGAGCGCCCCGTCGAGGCGGTCGACCAGGGTCCGGCCGCGCCAATAGGGCAGCAGCTCGCCGAGGAGCTCGCGGCGGTCGGCGGGCCTGATCTGGAACGGGTTCACCCGCCGCGCCGGCATCGGGTCGAGCGCCATGCTGAGCGGGGCGCCGCCGTGCGCGCGGGCGATGCGCTGGTTCTTCAGGAAGGTGACGAGGCCCCCGCGGCGGGCGAGGTAGCCGGCGGCGCGGGCCGCGGTGAGGGCACGGGCCTTGAGCATGCGCGGGCGCGTCAGCTCGGCGTCGAAGACCGCGTTGAAGACGCCGCGCTCGATGTCGATGGGAACGCCCAGCGCATGCTCGGTCCAGGCGCCCGCGAGGCGGTCGTCGGGGTCGAGGTGGTGGGTCATGCGCTCGTAGACGGCGCGCATGGCGAGGGCGACGCGGATCTCCGGCGCGAGGCCGAGCCCCTCGGAGGCGCGCCAGGCGGCGGTGTAGTAGCGGGCGCGCTCGACGGAGACGAAGGCGGGCCCGGTCTGGAAGCGGCGGCGGATGCGGCCGATGCGGTCGGCGTCGGGGTGCAGCGCGTTCATCGGGCGGCCTCCGCGTCGTCCCCGTCCCCGCGATCGAGGACGTCGAAGATCAGGTCCACGAGGTGGGCGACGTGGCGCTTGCGCTGGTCCAGGGCGGCGTCGGAGGTCGGGTCGCTCTCGAGCAGCCGCGCCAGGGTCGGGCCGAAGGTGAAGCCGGCGACGAGCATCCCGTAGAAGCTGACGAGGAGCTGCTCGGCGGCCATCGCGCCGCCGTGGGTCGTGGGGTAGCGCTCACGCAGCAGCGCGCGGCCGAGGGCGAGCAGCGGCAGGGTGCGCTCGGCGACGAGGTCGACGTGGCGGCCGCCGCCGGCCTCCCGCTGGACGATGCGGACGAAGCTGAGGTTGGCGTGGAGGAAGTCGAGGTAGGCGCCGACGAGGTCGCGCATGCGCTCGCGGAGACTCCCGGACGGGCGGAGCAGCACGCCGCGGAGGGTGTCGGTGAGGCGCCCGTAGTAGCCTTCGAGGACGGCGGTCAGGAGGCCGTCCTTGGTCTTGAAGTGGTAGTGGATGAGCGCCTTGTTGACGCCGGCGGCCTCGGCGATGTCGCGGGTCGAGGCGGCGTCGAAGCCGACCCGTCCGAACACCTCGTCGGCGGCCTGAAGGATGCGTTCGCGGGGGGAGAGGTTCATCGGCGCCTCCGGGAGAACTAACCGAGCGCCCAAATCTTGCTAACCATCCGCCCAACGATCAACCAGAAAAGTAAATACCATTCACTTTTCTGAAGAAGGCGTCGCCGTGCGGCGCCACCGGATCCCCGCTAGCCCGCCATCTACGCGCCCGCCGCACCTCCGCGGCGGCTCCGACCGAGACCTCAGCCGGGCTTGCGACCGGCGACGAGGTACATCATGAAGCCGCCGGGCCCCCGGAAGCGCCCGGCCGCGATCCCCGCCGCGACGTCGGCGAGGCTCTTGACGGCGGCCTGCCACAGCGGCTCGAACCGGTCCTCGTCGCCGCCGCCCGCGCGGTACATCGCGAGGGTCCGCTCGCGCGGCCCGAAGCTGCCCACCCCCTGCGACGCCCAGCGCTGCATCGCGTCGGCGTGGAGGCGCGCGACGGGCGAGTCGTAGGGCGGGTACATCGGCGCGCAGGTGTCGTTGGTCCAGGTCCGCAGGTCGACGCACCCGAGCTCGTGGAGGTAGCCGCCCATGCGCTCGCCGACGACGGCGTCTCCCTCGCCGAGCGCGGCGCGGCCCCGGATGCAGGTCGCCTCGAAGGCGAAGAGGCGCGCCAGCTCGCCGTCCTCGAGGCCGCCGAGGGCGATGCGGTTCGACACGGGGTCGACGAGGTTGTTGGGCTCGCTCAGGAGCACCAGCCCGCCCGGGCGCGTCACGCGCAGCATCTCCCGCAGCACGGCGCGCGCATCGGCGACGTGGATGAGCACCGTCTGGCAGGTCACGAGGTCGAAGCGCCCGTCCTCGAAGGGGAGCGTCTCGCCGGTGGCGTGCAGGTAGGTGTGGCGCCCCGGGCGGGTCTCGGCGCGCGCGCGGGCGGCGTCGAGGAAGCCGGCCTCGTGGTCGACGCCGATCACCTCGACGTCGGCGGACATGACCGTCGCGAGGCGCTGCCCCCAGTGGCCGACGCCGCAGCCGACGTCGAGGACCGTGCCCACGGAGGCGAGGTCGAGCCGCCGGGCCACGAGCTCCAGGTAGTCCTGGTGCCACCAGGTGTCGCGCCAGTCGCCGTCGAAGCCGACGAGCTCCGAGTACTCCGCGGCCGACCAGCCGAGGTTCTTCTCCTGGGTCATCCGGGCCTCCCGAGGCGCGCGTGATCTGGAGCGACCACGCTCCCACGCCGCGCCCCCCCCGTCCAGACCCGGCGCGGCGCCCCGCGGGGGACACCGCGCGCGCCGGCCCGGCTACTGGGCGTCGTCGCAGGTGTCGGTGACGACGTAGGTGGTGCCGGACTCGACGGTGACGACGATGACGGTGTCGGCCTTCAGGTCGGCGGACAGGGCGTCCCAGGCCTCCTCGAGGATGGGGACCCAGTCGGCGTGCAGCGTCCAGACGAAGAGGATCTGCTTCACCCACGCGTCCTCGGCGGAGACGTTGGCGCTGCTCTCGTTGACCCCCTCGAGCTTCTTCTCGAGCAGCGTCGTCGCCTTGGCGGTGTCGTAGTCGGTGATGGTCGGGCCGAGATACGCGCGGGTCACCGAGACGCCGACCTTCTGCCCGTCAATCGTCACCTCGAAGTCGGTGAGGGAGCCCTCGGCGTCGTAGCTGATGGCGGTCTCGATCTTGTAGAGGTCCGCGCCCTCGCACTCGACGAGCCACTGGAGGCTCATCACCTCCGAGCACTTGGAGCTGCCGCCGGCGTTGGGCTGGGCGAAGCGGAAGGCGGGGCCCTCGTCGAGGAGCCCGGTGTCGAAGGTCGCGACGTCGATGTTCCAGGTCGAGGTGAGGAAGCTCGGCGACGACGAGTCCAGCTCGTCCACCACCGTGCCGCAGCTGGTCCCGACGATGGTCCCCCAGTCGGTCGCCTTCTCGCCGGGCGTCCCGGTGTCGGCGACCGTCGTGTCGGCCGCCGCCGTGTCGTCGTCCGCGGTGTCGGCGGCGGTCGTGTCGTCGGCCGTCGCGGTGTCGTCGACCGTCGCCGTGTCGTCGACCGTCGCCGTGTCTTCGACGACGTCCGCGCTGGCGGTGTCGTCGAGGACGTCGGCGCTGACGGTGTCGTCGGCCGGGGTCGAGTCGGAGGGGCAGGCCGCGAGCGTCCACAGCGAGGCGGCGGCGGCGAGGAGCGTGGCGGTCGTGCGCAGCTTCATGGGCGTACTCTAAAGCGCCCGAGGGCCGCTTGTCTGCCGCCAAATCGGCCGCGCCCGCCGTCCCGCCCGCGTCGGCCGCTCCGGCGCGACCGATCGGGGGATCAGTAGTGCGGCGGCCGCTCGTGCGGGGGCTGACCGGCGAGCGTGAGCTCGTACTCGCGCACGGTGCGGACGAGTCGGTCGATCACGTCCTGCTGGTCGCGCACGAGGTCGCTGAGCTGCTGGAGGAGGTCCTCCTGCCGCATGTAGCGGATCTCGAGCTCGGTCACGCGCGCCTCGAGCGTCTCGTCGTCCATGTCCACCTCGCCGCTCCGGTCTCCGGCCCGACCATGGAGCAGCCCGGGCGGGCGCACAAGTGAAACCACCCGCCGCACGTCCGATGCGCCCCGATCGCCACGCGGCGTGAAATCGACCGCCATTTCGGTGGCGTCGGACGACCAAGCCTTCTAACTTGCCATTCAATTCTTGGTGCGGGCACGGGGCGAGGGCCCCAGACGAGCGGAGGTCTCCGATGATGCGACGGGTGATCCTGGCGAGCGTGTTCCTTTGGGCGGGCGTGGGCCTCGCGGCGTGTGACAGCGACAGCGCGACGACGTCGGGCAGCTGCCCGGCGACCCCGTGCGGCGCCGACGAGGTGTGCGACGACGGCGCGTGCGTGGCGGCGCCGACGACCTGCCCCGACGGCTACGTCCGCGTGGCGGCGGGCACGTTCACGATGGGCTCGCCGGCGACCGAGGAGTGGCGGGAGGACAGCGAGGTGGCCCACGACGTCACGATCACGCGGGCCTTCTGCCTGAAGGCGACCGAGGTCACCCAGGCCGAGTTCGAGGCGATCGCCGGCTACAACAACTCCTCGGCGAGCGACTGCGGCGCCACCTGCCCGGTCGAGAAGGTGCGCTGGATGGAGGCGACGCGGTACTGCAACCTGCTCTCGCAGCGCGACGGCCTGCCCGAGTGCTACACCTGCACCGGGACCATCGAGGACTACTCGCTCGTCTGCACCGCCAACGGCGACCCCTACGCCTGCCTCGGCTACCGGCTCCCGACCGAGGCCGAGTGGGAGTACGCCGCGCGCGCCGGCACGACGACGCCGATCCCGACCGGGGACCTCGGCGTCGTCGGCTTCTGCGACGCGACGGGCCTCGACGGCTACGGCTGGTACTGCGGCAACTCGCCCTCGAGCCCGCAGCCGGTCGCCCAGAAGCCGGCCAACGCCTGGGGCCTCTACGACATGGCCGGCAACGTCTACGAGTGGTGCCACGACGACCTCGGCGACTACCCGACCGCCGCCGTGACCGACCCCGTCGGCGCGGCCACCGGCGAGCGCGCCCTCCGCGGCGGCGCCTACGACACCAACCCCGAGACGTGCCGCTCGGCGGCCCGCTACCGCTCGGAGCCCGGCTACGCGGTGCACGACCAGGGCTTCCGCCCCGTGCGCGGCGTCCGCTGACACGCCCCCGGGCGCGCGTCTCCCGAGGCGCGTGCGGGCTCCGACTCGCCCGCGTCCGACGTTCTGACGCGGTCCGGCGGGGTTCACGGCGCGGGCGGCGGGGTGACGCCGCCCGCCCCGCCCCCCGCTACGGCGTCTCGCAGGCGATCCGGACGTGGTCGATGATCACGCCCAGGCCCGTGTTGTTGGTGGCGTTGGCCGACCAGTCCAGCGACAGCGTGAAGGTCTGCCCGGCGTAGGCCGTGAGATCGTAGCTCATCGGCAGCGCGATGCCGGCGGACGAGCGCCCGAAGGGGTTCTCGTCGAAGGCCAGCGTCCCGCCGCAGGCGTCGCCCGGGAGGGCGAAGGCCGGCCCGGCGCCCGTGTCGCCCATCACCGTCAGGACGTCGTTCACGCAGCTCCCGTCGTCCACCGGGTCGATGTCCGTGTAGAGATCGAAGGTCAGCGTGCAGCTCGTCGCCGTCGCCGGCAGCGTCACCGTCGGGAAGGTCACGGTCGCCGTCGTCGCGCCGCAGTCGTACCCGGAGAGCGTGCTGTTCTCGAGCTGGCCGAGGTAGTAGCCGGTCGTGACCGGCCCGAAGCCGCCGATGACGTGCCAGTCGAAGTTGGTGCAGTCCGGCGCGGCCTGCACCGAGGTCGAGCAGCCGTCGCACGCCGCGTCCGAGAAGTCCTCGTCGAGGAGCAGCGCCGAGGTGTCGTCGCACTTGATCTCGATGTTCCAGTCGGCGTTGAAGTCGTAGCCCTGGTGCCCCCCGGACACGAGCCCGTCGTACACGTCGGCCACGATGTAGAAGATCTGCCCCTCGGTCACCGCGAAGTCACGGTAGCTGCACGTCTTCTGCCCGCCACCGCAGATCGCCTCGCCCTTGACGTTCTCCCACACGTACTCGAGGCACGCGCTCGCGTCGCACTGCCCCGACCCGTCGAGGATGAACCAGTCGATGACGCCGAAGAGCTGGTTGGGCGGCACCTTCACCCCCTCCTCGTACTCGATGAAGGTGCAGACGCCCGTCGTCGGCGCGACGAAGATGTAGGCGTACTCGTAGCCGGTGTCCGGGCCGTCGTAGAGGAAGCTCGGGTCCGCGCACGGCCAGTTGTTGATGGCCCCGGTCTGCCCGGCGCCGAAGTCGAACTGGTCGGCCACGCCGCAGTCGTCCCAGGTCCCCGTGACGGGTCCCGTGTCCGCCGTCAGCTCGGTCACCGGGAAGCACTGATTGGCGCTGACCGGCGCCGGGTCGTTCGACACGTGCAGGCACGCCCCCGCCCCGTCGCAGCGGTCGTAGGTGCACGGGTTGCCGTCGTCGGCGCACGGGTAGGTGTCCGGCAGCGGCGGGTGCGTGCAGGTCCCGCCGTCGCACACGTCGGCGCGGCAGGTGTTGCCGTCCTCCTCGCAGGCCACCCCGTTCGCCACGGCCGGGTGCGCGCACACCCCGTCGAGGCACATGTCCTGGGTGCAGGTGTTGCCGTCGTCCGCGCAGAGCTGCCCGTCGAACGCGGGGCGGGTCACGCACTGGTTGCCCTCGCAGGCGTCGAGCGTGCAGGGGTTGCCGTCGTCGCAGGTGCTCGGCACGCCACCGCACACCCCGGCGAAGCAGGTGTCGTTCTCGGTGCACCCGTCGCCGTCGTCGCAGCTCGTCCCGTTGGCGCGCGGCGCGGTGCTGCACGAGCCGTCGCTCGGGTTGCAGGTCCCGATGAGGCACGGGTCGGCGGTCGTGCAGGTCACGATCGTCGCCGGGTCCACCTTGCAGTTCCCGTCGGTGTCGCAGAAGAGCGTGCCGTTGCAGGCGTCGCCGTCCTCCGAGGACGCGCAGTCGGCGTTGCTCTGGCAGCCGCAGACGAAGGCGCCGCCGCTGCACTCGCCGCCCTGGCAGGTGTCGGGCGAGGTGCATGGGTCCCCGTCGCTGCAGGAGGTGCCGTTGGCGGCGTCGGCGTAGCCGCAGCCGGTCGCCGGGTCGCACGACTCGACCGTGCACGGATCACCGTCGTCGCAGCTGACCGTGGTCCCGACGCAGAAGCCGGCCTGACACTTGTCGCCGCCGGTGCACAGCGAGCCGTCGCTGCACGGGGTCGCGTTGGCGAGCGGATCGTGCGCGCAGCCGCTGGCCGTCAGGCAGTGGTCCGCGGTGCACGGGTTGCCGTCGTCGCAGCTGATCGCCGTCCCGACGCACCCCCCGGCCTGGCACTTGTCGCTCCCGGTGCACGCGTTGCCGTCGTTGCACGTCAGCCCGTTCTGGGCGTTCGTCACCTTGCACCCGACCGTCGGGTCGCAGCTGTCGATGGTGCAGGGGTTGCCGTCGTCGCAGGCGATGGCGACGCCGTGGCACGCCCCGCCCTGGCACTTGTCGTTGCCGGTGCAGCGGTCGCCGTCGTCGCAGCTCACGTTGTTGTTCACCGACACGCACCCGCTCGCGGGGTTGCAGCTGTTGGTCGTGCAGGGGTTGCCGTCCTCGCAGTCGACCGCCGTGCCGACGCAGGCGCCGCCGGAGCACGCGTCGTTCGCGGTGCAGGCGCTGCCGTCCGAGCACACCGTCCCGTTCGCGCGCGGCTCCTGCCCGCAGACCCCGGTGCCGGGCGCGCACCGCGTCACGAGACAGTCCGTGTCCCCCGACGTGTCGCAGGTCACCACCGTCGTGGGGTTGATGACGCACGCGTGGTTGACGCAGTGGAGCTTGCCGTTACAGGCGTTGCCGTCCTCCTGCGAGGCGCAGTCGGCGTCGAGCGTGCACTCGCAGCTGTTCACGCCGGGGCTGCAGCTCCCCGCGTCGCAGACGTCGTCCTCGGTGCACGGGTTGCCGTCGTCGCACGGCAGGGTGTTCGGCGTGTAGACGCACTGCCCGCCCTGGCAGCTGTCCGAGGTGCAGGGGTTGTCGTCGTCGCAGACCTTCTGGGTCCCGGAGCACACCCCGCCGCCGCAGTGGTCGTTGACCGTGCAGCCGTTGCCGTCGTCGCAGGGCTGGGTGCTCGGCGTGTAGACGCAGCCGGTCACGGGGCTGCAGCTGTCGAAGGTGCAGGCGTTGCCGTCGTCACAGACCCGCGACACGCCGGAGCAGAGCCCGTTGTGGCACTCGTCCGAGGTGGTGCACGGGTTCTGGTCGTCGCAGCTCGCCCCCTCCTCGAGGGCCCGCGGCGCGCACTGGCCCGTGTCGGGATCGCAGGTGTTCTTCGCGCACGGCGTGTCGCCGGTGGGGTTGCAGCTGACGACCGTCAGCGGGTCGATCACGCACTGGAGCCCGACGCAGTGCAGGACGCCGTTGCAGAGGCTGTCGTCCTCGAACGAGGCGCAGTCGGCGTCGGTCGTGCACTGGCACTGGCTCGTGCCCCCCTGACACACGCCGGCGACGCACGCGTCGAGGATCGTGCACGGGTTGCCGTCCTCGCAGCCGGTCCCGTCGCTGGCCGGGCCGCTCTCGCAGCGCCCGGTCTCGGGGTTGCAGACGTCGAGGGTGCAGGGGTTGCCGTCCTCGCACGCGATCACGTCGCCGGCGCAGCCCCCCTCGCCGTCGCAGTGGTCCTTCTCGGTGCAGTCGTTGCCGTCGTCGCAGGGCGCGTAGTTGAAGCGCGCCTCGCAGGTGTTGCCGACGCAGCGGTCGTCGGTGCACGGATCGGCGTCGTTGCACTCGCCGTCGAAGCGGCAGCAGCCGGCGATCGGCTCGCCGTCCCCGCAGGTCCCGTCGACGCAGGTGTCGTTCTGCGTGCACGGGTTGCCGTCGTCGCAGACCGACCCGCTCGCCGGCACGAAGACGCAGCCGACCTTGTTGTCGCAGCTGTCGTCGGTGCAGGGATCGTTGTCGTTGCAGTTCACCTGGCCGCCGCCACAGATCCCCTCGTTGCAGAAGTCGGGGCCGGTGCAGGCGAAGCCGTCGCGACACGGCGTCCCGGGCGGCGCGAAGCCGATCGCGCAGACGCCCGCGTCCGAGCAGACGGCGACCTCGCACTGGTGCAGCTCGAATACGCCGATGCAATCCTGCACGCCGTCGCAGGGCACGCCGCTGGCGTCCCCGAGCACATCCTCTACATTGCCGACTTCATCCTTGCCGCAACCCGCGGCCAAGGCCACCAAAGCGAGCCCGAGGACCGCGCCCTTGCCCATACGCATCTGCCACCCCTGACTGGAGTCATTTCAGAATACGTCACGGTACAGAATGTACCGCGTGGGCGCAAAGGGGGGTCGCTACCAGGGGCTCGATTCGATGCGCGCGGTGACCCCGCTCGGGGTCTGCCCGCCGAGCAGGAAGATGCGTCCGCTGCCGAGCGTCGCCCCCATCCGCTCGCGGCCGACGGCGAGGTCGCCCGGCGTGGCGTTGATCCCGCCGACCTGAGGCGGCTGGGCCGAGGAGGTGAAGCGCCCCGAGTCGCGGCTGGTCGACGAGCCGTTCCCGCCGAGCACGAAGAGCTGGTTCGAGGCAGCCACGGCGCCGTAGTAGGCGTTGTTGGTGCCGCCGTTGTTGGCCTGGAACCACGACGTGAGGAGCCCGCCCGCCTGCACGCGGCCGGACTGGAAGGGCTTCACGAAGTTGCTCTCGGTGCTGTTGTAGCCGGAGCCGACGTAGACGTAGGAGGTGTCGTCGGTGATCCAGGTGGTCACGGTCTGATCGACGCTGAACGCGCCGTGCCCGCGCCGCGGCGTGAAGGTGTTGAGCGGGTCGGACAGCCACTCCAGGCCGACGGCCTGGGACTGATCCGCGCCCAGCGCCAGCGACAGGAGCTCGTAGGTGCCGTCGGCGACGCCGAGCCCGTTGCGGCCCCCGGTCGCGTAGAGGTAGCGGACGGTCGGGTCGACCGGATCGGCGCCGACCGCCAACCCGAAGTCGGCGCGGGCGGTGCCGAGCGACGGCAGGGGCGCCCACTCGCCGAGGTCGCCGAGGACCCGCGGCGTCGTGGTCGGGAGGCTCGGGTCGGGCGACGCGATCGGCGTGAGCCCGGTCTCGACGAAGCGCGGCTGGGCGACGCTGGCGACGAGGACCACCGTCGACAGCGGCTGGTCGGCGGTCGCCGTGCGGTAGACGCGGTAGCCCACGGCGCCCGGGACCGGCGCCCAGGTCAGCGTCACCTGGAAGTTGTCCGGCGCCCACGGCGGCACCTGGATGGCGAGGGGCTCGCTGGGGAGCGTCTCGCCGCCGGGGTTGTCGGCGTCGGCCGAGCTCATCACCGCGCTCACGCGGTAGTACCAGAGGCCCGGACCGATGCCGGCCGGGTCGAGGGCGATCACGAGCTCGCCGTCGAGCACGGGGCTGTCCTCGGGGCGCAGCACCTCGGCGCGCCAGGCCGTGCGCACCGCGCCGGCCCCGGCGTCGCCGCCGACCACGTAGAGGAACTTCCCGACCGTGGCGCCCTGGGCCAGGGTCCGCGGCGCGGGCAGCGGCTTCGGCAGGTCGCGCCAGTCGCCCCTGAGCTCGCCGAACGGGGTCAGCGCGACCACCTCGATCCGATCGTAGGCGCTCACCGTCGAGCCGTTGTCCCCGCCGATGGCGTAGAGGAAGCGCGCGGTGTTCGAGACGCTGCCGACCAGCGCCACCGGCGCCCGCCGCGCCAGCGACATGGGCTTGTCCACCTCGATCGAGGGCGGGATGTTCTCGGAGGAGTTGAGCAGCACCACCGCGGAGAAGTCGGCGTAGGCGCCGTCCGGGTTGGTCACGCGGATGACGCAGACCGAGTCCTGGGGCGGCGACGGGTTGTCGCCGATGTCGAAGCTGAGCCCGTAGCTCGTGAGCGTGACGTTGTCGGCGCCGTAGCTGCCGGCGACGCCGCCCCCGGCGGGGACGCAGGTCAGCCCGACGTGGACGCCGGCGACGAAGCCGTCCCCGAAGACCTTGATGAGCGTGCTCGTGGTCGGGACCGAGCCCGGCGCGATGCCGTCGATCATCGGCGGCGGCGCGGAGGTGACGCGGAAGCCGCCGGGGATCGGCGGGTCCGACAGGCCGACGGTGCCGTCGGGGTTGACGATGATGATCTGGTAGTCGCCGGGGGTGAGCCCGCTCTGCACCAGCGCCGTCAGGTTCGCACCGTCGATGAAGCCGACGCTCGACAGCGGGGTCGTGTCCTCGCCCGGCGCCGTCGGGTTGAGGTAGATGCGCGCGCCGTCCTCGAACGGCGTCCCGCCGACCTCCTCGGGGACGACGATCGACACGGCGGTCGCCTCGTCGGTGCCCCCGAAGGGCGGCTGCGCGACGAAGCCCTGGAAGGTGACGCGCTTGGTCAGCTCGGCGACGCCGTCGAGGGCCGCGGGGCAGCCGAGGGCGTCGGTGACGGTGAAGGCGTAGTCGAACTGCTCGTTCGGGCCGACGCGGTCGGCCGGGACCTCGATGCGGACCCTGAAGGGGCTCGTCGGGTCGTAGGCGTGGGTCAGGATCTCCCACGGGTTGTTCGTCTGGAGCCGCCGCATCCGCACGGTCTGCACGCCGCCGCCGTTGATGTTGGCCACGTACATCGTCGCCTGCAGGTCGACGCCGTTGTAGATGACCGGCGGGTCGATGAAGAAGATGATGGGCCGCGGGTGCACGACGATGGCGTCGGGCCAGGTGTTGGCGCAGCCGACGCCGTTCGAGACGGTCACGTCGTAGGTGCCCGGGGGGAGCCCGGTGTCGACGACGCCGTCCTCACCGATGCTGGCGTGGAGCTTGCCGTCGGGCGTCAGGGTGACGTCGGCGGTGTAGATCGTGCCGTCCTGGGCGGTCAGGATGACCTGCGTCGAGCCGACGAAGCCCGTGCCGGAGATGACGAGCGTGAAGCCGACCTCGCCGCAGAACTGCGTCGGATCGATGTCGGTGATGGTCGGGACCGGGCCGAGGCTGAAGAGCGCCGTGTCCGAGCACGCCTGGGTCACGGGGTTGTCGACGGTGATGACGTAGGTCCCGACGCTGTCGACGCTCGCCGGCAGCACCACCTCGAGGCGAGCGCAGCCCTCGGCGTCGACGAAGCCGCCCTGGACCGGGCCGCAGTCGAGGCGGGTGCGGACGACGGCCTCCACCGGCGGCGACGAGGCGTCGGCCGGGGCGAAGGTGATGCGCGGGGCGACGCCCTCGACGTAGAGGAAGCCGTAGCCGGAGGCGGTCAGGACGAGGGTCTCGGGGCGCGCCGTCTCGCACGCGACCGGCGGGGTGACGGCGACGATGCCGAAGCCCTGGCACCAGTCGAAGTCGGCGCAGGTCATCAGGCAGCCGTCGGTGTTGTCGAAGTTGAGGTCGTCGCAGTCCTCGACGCCGGCCCAGACCAGGCCGTCGCCGCAGCGCGCGGGGGTGCAGCTCGGCAGGCACGCGTCGGTCGAGACGTCGTTGCCGTCGTCGCAGCCCTCGACGCCGACGTGCACGACGCCGTCGCCGCAGCGCGCGGGGGTGCAGTCGGAGAGGCACGCGTCGCCGTCGGAGGCGTTGCCGTCGTCACAGCCCTCGACCCCCGCCTCGACCCAGCCGTCGCCGCAGCGCGCCGGGAGGCAGGTCGAGAGGCAGGCGTCGGTGTTCGAGGCGTTGCCGTCGTCGCACGCCTCGCCGGCCTGCACCACGCCGTCGCCGCAGCTCGGCAGGGTGCAGGCGTTGGTGCAGCCGTCGTGATCGTCGGCATTACCGTCGTCGCAGAGCTCGACGCCGGCGTACACGAAGCCGTCGCCGCAGCGGGGCGCCCGGCAGTCGTCGAGGCAGGCGTCGCTGTTGGACGCGTTGCCGTCGTCGCACTCCTCGCCGGCCTGCACCACGCCGTCGCCGCAGCGGGTCGGCTGGCACGCGGCGCAGGCGTCGTCGTCGTCGTCGTTGCCGTCGTCGCAGGCCTCGACGCCGATCTCCACGAAGCCGTCGCCGCAGCGCGCCGGCGTGCAGTCGTTCAGGCAGGCGTCGTGGTTCGACGCGTTGCCGTCGTCGCAGACCTCGGTCGAGCCCGCGGACAGATCGAGGTGCCCGTCGCCGCAGCGCGCCGGGACGCAGGTCGTCAGACAGCCGTCGGTGTCGGAGACGTTGCCGTCGTCGCACGCCTCGCCAGCCTGGACCTCGCCGTCGCCGCAGGTCGCGGCCCGACACAGGGTCGTGCAGCCGTCGCTCTCGTCGGCGTTGCCGTCGTCGCAGGCCTCGACCCCGGCGTGGACCACGCCGTCGCCGCAGCGCGCGACGGTGCACGCGTTGGTGCAGCCGTCGTGGTCGTCGGCGTCGCCGTCGTCGCACGCCTCGACCCCGTCCTCGACCACACCGTCGCCGCAGCGCGCGGCGAGGCACGAGGTCAGGCAGGCGTCGCGGTCCGAGGCGTTGCCGTCGTCGCACTCCTCGCCGCCCTGGACGACGCCGTCGCCGCAGGTCGCGGCCACGCAGGCGCTGTCGCAGCCGTCGGCGGCGTCGTCATTGCCGTCGTCGCAGCTCTCGTGGCCGGCCCACACCAGGCCGTCGCCGCAGGTCGCGAGGACGCACGACGCGGACGCCGTCGAGACGCAGGCGTCCGAGTTGTCGCCGTTGCCGTCGTCGCAGGCCTCGACGCCCGCCTGCACGAAGCCGTCGCCGCAGCGCGCGGCGCGGCAGTCGCTCAGGCAGGCGTCGTCATCGCGGCGGTTGCCGTCGTCGCACTCCTCTCCCATCGCCGCCTGGACGAAGCCATCGCCGCAGCGCGGCAGCTCGCAGCTCGTCGTGCAGCCGTCGGTGTCGTCGGCGTTCCCGTCGTCACAGGCCTCGTCGGCCTGGACGACGCCGTCGCCGCAGGTCGGCTCCTCGGCGCAGCCGCCGACGAGGGCGGCCGCCACCGCGAGACCGACGAGCGGAACGAGCGAGAACGGGGCGTGGGTGAGTCGGCGCATCCGGGTCTACTCCCAGGTGTGCTCGCAGACGAACGCGCGGGCGGCGGTGCAGATCCCGGTCGCCAGCGGGAAGGTCGCGCCGCCGTCGGCGCTCGGCTCGGCGGTGACGCACTCGCCGGAGCCCGGCTGCCCGAGGGCCCAGACCAGCGGCCAGGCGTTGGTCGGCACGAGGTAGGCGTTGGGCCCCTCGACCCACACCCAGATGCCGGGGCTGAACTGCTGGGTCAGGCCGACCCACGCGCCGACGCCGGCGCTGGTCACGAGCCCGCCGACCGCGGCCGACTCGGCGTCGCTGGCGACGCTCGCCAGGTGGCCGCCGAGGAGGGCGCAGGTGCTGTTGGCGTCGAGCCAGGCCGCCGTGGTCGTGTAGAGCGAGTAGCAGTGGCCGTCGACCAGCGCGTTGTCGTCGCCGGCGACGCACTCGCGCTGGCAGCTGGCGTCGCACCAGTCGCCGTTGGCGAGGTTGCCGTCGTCGCAGGCCTCGCCGGGGCCGACCAGGCCGTCGCCGCAGGTCGCCGCGACGCAGCCGGGGAGGCAGGCGCCGTCGTCGGCGTTCGCCATCCCGGCGTCGCACTCCTCGACGCCCGCCCAGACGTGGCCGTCGCCGCAGCGCGCCGGCTCGCAGGCCGTGGTGCAGCCGTCGGTGTCGTCCTGGTCGCCGTCGTCGCAGCTCTCGACGCCCTTGTAGAGGATGCCGTCGCCGCAGGTCGCGAGCTCGCAGGCGTTGGTGCAGGCGTCGTTGTCGTTGGTGTTGCCGTCGTCGCAGGCCTCGCCGGCCTGGACGAAGCCGTCGCCGCAGGAGGCGCTGAGGCAGCTCACGAGGCAGCCGTCGGCGTTGGAGACGTTGCCGTCGTCGCACTGCTCGCCGGCCTGGGTGATGCCGTCGCCGCAGGTCGGCAGGGTGCAGGCGTTGGTGCAGCCGTTGGCGTCGACGTCGTCGCCGTCGTCGCAGGCCTCGACGCCGACGAGCAGGTAGCCGTCGCCGCAGACGTTGAGCGCGCAGCCGTTGGTGCAGGCGTCGTTGTTGGAGCTGTTGCCGTCGTCGCAGGCCTCGCCGTCCTGGACGAAGCCGTCCCCGCACGAGGCGACGACGCAGGTCGAGAGGCAGCCGTCGGTCTCGTCGCGGTTGGCGTCGTCGCAGGCCTCGCCGGCCTGGACGATGCCGTCGCCGCACACCGGCAGGGCGCAGCCGTTGGTGCAGCCGTTGTCGTCGGTGGCGTCGCCGTCGTCGCAGGCCTCGACGCCGACGAGCACGAAGCCGTCGCCGCAGACGTTGAGCATGCAGTCGTTGGTGCAGGCGTCGTCGTTGGCGCTGTTGCCGTCGTCGCACTCCTCGTCGCCCTGGACGAAGCCGTCGCCGCAGCTCGCGGCGACGCAGCTCACGAGGCAGTCGTCGGCGTTGGACAGGTTGCCGTCGTCGCAGGCCTCGCCCGCGTCGACGACGCCGTCGCCGCAGCTCGCCGGCGTGCAGTCCGCCCGGCACGCGTCGGCCGCGGTGTCGGAGTTGCCCTCGCCGCCGTCGCAGGTCTCGACCCCGGCCTGGACGACGCCGTCACCGCAGACGGCGATGGTGCAGCTCGCGGTGCAGCCGTCGGAGTTGTCGCCGTTGCCGTCGTCGCACTCCTCGCCCTGCTGCCAGATGCCGTCACCGCAGCGCGCCGCGCGGCAGTCGTTGGTGCAGGCGTCGAAGTCCGAGTAGTTGCCGTCGTCGCACTCCTCGCCCATCCCGGCCTGGGTGAAGCCGTCACCGCACACGGGCAGCTGGCACATCGTGGTGCAGCTCCCGGTGTCGGAGTTGGCCTCCCCCTCGTCGCATTGCTCGCCGGTCTCCACCGAGCCGTTGCCGCACTTGGGATCGTCGGCGCAGCCGACCAGGGCGGCGGCCAGCCCGAGGGTACAAAGCCCCGTGGTGATGATGCTCGCGAACCGCATGACGCCTCCGTCTCTCTTGCTCGTACCGCTTGTACCGCTGTGCCCCGCCGACCGCCGAGGCGACCGTCCTAGAACGCGACCCGGAGCCCGCCGTGGGCGCCGTGGTAGATCCGCTCCGCGTACTCGAAGACCAACACGGTCCCCTCGTAGCGCAGCTCGAGCGCAACCCTCCCGTCCGCCGTCAGGTCGACGATGGCGCCCGCCTCCACGTCCCAGACGTAGACCGGCAGGCCGTCCACCGACGGCGTCTTGTCGGGCCCCGCCACCGCGGCGGAGAACCCGAAGCGCCCCTCGACGGCGATCCGCTCGCCGAGGTCGGCGCCGATCCCCAGGACGGCCTCCGGCGCGAAGAGCCAGGTGTCGAAGCCGTCCGCGAGGAGCTGAACGTAGCGCGGCGCCACGCCGACGCGGAGCCACAGGAGGTCGGTCACCTCCTCGAGGGTGTTGTAGGTGAGCTCGAGGCGCGAATCGATCTCGTGCTCGAGGGGGCTGGCCTCCGCGAAGGCGATCGCGCCCTGGACCACCGCGCCGCGGAAGACGTAGGCCGGCCGCAGGTAGCGGTAGCCCAGGCTGGCGGCGACCTCGAGGCCGTAGCCGACGTCGGCGGCGAAGCGCAGCGTGGCGCCGCCGAAGGGCACGTCCGCCTCACCGTCGCTGAGCGTGAGGCCGAGGGTGCCGCCGACCGCGAGCAGGAAGCGGCGCTCGTCCGCCGTATTCTCGACGGGCTCCGACTTCTCCGGCGCGGTCGCCTCCGGCGCGGTCGCGGCGGGCGCCACCGGCTCGGTCGCGGCCGGCGCCTCCGGCTCGGTCGCCGTCGACGTCTCCGGCTCGGTCGCCGCGGGCAGCGCCGGGTCCGGCTCACCGGGCGTCTGCGCCCAGGTCACCGCGGGCGCGGCGAATGCGAGCGCGATGTAGACGAGTGAAGCCCCGATAATCCCGTTGGCCACGTCCCCCTCCGGTCGCCCCCAAGACGTGCCTGGCGTCACCAAGCGTGTATACCATCGCCGCCTCGACACATCGAAGTCAACCGCACCTCAAAAACTCTTCGGGCCGTCAGGCGTGTCCTGGCGGCATAGAACTGACGTATTCCACGGATTTCACACCCATCCGCATTGCCGACCGCGATTCGAGCGCGGCGAGGGGCGCGGCATCAGGACGCAGCGGGGAGATTCTCGTCGGTATCGGGAGGCGCGGGGGATCACGCCGATCACCACGACTGGCACGAGATCCGCGGCCTCCGATGAGCGACGCCGCCCCTTCGGAGGGGATCGGTGCTGGAATTGGGGCGCGGTCTTCGGCTACACGTTTGGGTATGTGGTCGGTACCCGCCAGCGTCATCCTTCGCGGCGAGCGCAGCATCTCCATGCTCGCGCTGCTCGCGCTCCTCACCACCCTCACCGGCGCCGCATGCGGCGGCGAAGACGGCTCCGGCCTCAACCAGGGGGACGGCACCAGCGGCCTCGACGTCGTGAGCGACACCTCGAGCGCGGAGGACACCGGCGCGGAGGCAGACAGCCTGGTCGCCGACACCGCGGAGACGCCGGACACGGCCGTTGGGCAGGACACGACCGCGCCGAGCGACACGGCCGAGCCGAGCGACACGGCCGAGCCGGGCGACACGGCCGAGCCGGGCGACACCGCCGAGCCGAGCGACACCGCCGAGCCGAGCGACAGCGTGGAGCCGAGTGACAGCGTGGAGCCGAGCGACACGACGTCGCCGAGCGACACGGTCGAGCCGAGCGACACGACCCCGCCGGCGGACACGACCGGGCCGACCGACACCTCGGAGCCGCCGGACACGGGCGGCTGCCCGCTCTACCACCGGCTCTGCGACGGCGTCTGCGTCAACACCAACGCCGATCCGGACAACTGCGGCGAGTGCGGCCACACCTGTGACGCGGGTCAGGCCTGCTCGGCGGGCGGCTGCTCCTCGACCTGCCTCGGCAACCTCGTCGCGTGCGACGGGACCTGCGTGGACACGCGCACCCACCCCGACTACTGCGGCGACTGCTTCACGAAGTGCCCCGAGGGTCAGGGCTGCGCCGACAGCCACTGCGTCCCCTCGGTGACGGTGGGCGATCCGCCCGCGGACTGCGCCGAGTTCGGCCCGCTCGTCGTCGATCTCGACGGCGAGGAGACCTGCCTCGACGTCACCGCCGAGACCAACTTCACCTGGGCGCTCTGCTCCTGCGACGGCATCGACCTGTCGAACGAGGTCCTCACCGACGCCTACGACAGCCGCTTCGGGCCCTACGTCCCCGGCGGGCTCGGCGGCGGCGTCGGGACCGGCGGCGCCTTCGACGCCTCCAACAAGCTGACCATCAACGGGACCTTCTGGGCCGCGGCGGAGATGTCGCTGTCGAACGACGTCGTCGTCGCCGGCGAGCTCCGCGCGGGCGCCGGGCTCTTCGCGGCGCTCCTCGACGTCGCGCTCGACGCCTGGGTCGGCGGCAACGTCTCCACCGGCTCGACGATCACCATCGACGGCACGCTCCACGTCCCGAGCACCGCGACGATCACCGGCAACGTCATCGCCGGCGCGACCGTGCAGGAGCCGGTCTCGGTCGGCCAGCCCTGCCGCTGCGCCCCCGAGCAGCTCGTCCCGGTCGCCGACCTGGTGAGCCACTTCGCGGCCGACAACGACAACGCCTACGTCGGCCTCGACCCGGGCGTCCTGAACTGGCCGGGCGCGGCGGTCCATCTCACGCTGCCCTGCGGCACCTACTACCTCGACAACATCGCCTCGAGCCACGCCATCACCATCGTGGCGACCGGTCGCACCGCGCTCTTCGTCGGCGGCGACATCGCCGGCTCGGGCAACATCCAGATCGTGCCGTCGCCCGAGGCCGAGCTCGACGTCTTCGTCGCGGGGACCCTCGACACGAGCAGCAAGCTGACGCTCGGCTCGCCGAACTTCCCGGCGCTCCTGCGCATCTACTTCGGGACCGACCAGCAGATCAGCGTGTCGAACAGCGTCGAGATCGGCGGCTTCCTGTGGGCCGGCTACGGCTCCTTCCGGGCCTCGAACAAGATCGAGATCTTCGGCGGGATCTTCACGGGCGCCTTCGACGCCAGCAACAAGATCGACATCCACTACGACCGCGCCATCCTCGACGTGGGGGTCGAGTGCGAGCCGCCGGAGGGGACCGGGTGCGACTCGTGCGAGGACTGCGGCAACCAGGCGTGCGTCGACGGCGAGTGTGGCGCCTGCGTGACCACCGACGACTGCTGCGCGCCGCTCCTGTGCATCGAGGGGCAGTGCCTCTCGCTCGGGATCGGGACGGACTGAAAAAGAAAGGGGGGAGCCTGATGAAGCGGACCAGCCTGGCGCCGCGGGGCGCGTTCGTCGCCCTGTCCGTCGTCGCCCTCGTGGGCTGCGGCGGCGACGACGGCCACAGCAGCGACGACACCGTCGGCGGCGACACCGTCGCGGTCGACGACACGACGGTCGAGGACACGGCGGGCGCGGACACCGGCGGCGACACCGCCGCGCCCGCGGACACCTTCGTGCCGTGGGACGGTCAGCAGTACGGCCCGGGCGAGCTGGGCGCGGCCTGCTTCGCCAACCCGGACTGCGCCTCGGGGTACTGCATCGACGGGCCCGACGGCCCGATCTGCTCGCGCACCTGCATCGACACGTGCCCCGAGGGCTTCTCGTGCCGCGTGCTGACGGGACAGGTCGACCCGACGCCGCTGTGCGTGCCGAACTACCTCGACTTCTGCGGGAGCTGCCTGTCGGACGCGCACTGCCCCGGCGGGCGCTGCGTCGACGACGGGACCCAGCCCCCCTACTGCACGGCGGCGTGCAGCACGGCGGTGGACGAGTGCCCCGACGGCTACAGCTGCCAGAGCGTGACCGACGTCTCGCACGACGAGACCGCCGACGTGTGCGTGCCCGACACCGGCGTCTGCGGCTGCACCGCCCAGAGCATCGGCCGCGTCCGCGCCTGCGAGAAGACGAACGCGATCGGCACCTGCCGCGGCATCCAGGCGTGCGAGGAGGGGGGCTGGGGGGCCTGCAGCGCGCCCGAGCCGGCCGAGGAGGCCTGCGACTACCAGGACAACGACTGCGACGGCAACACCGACGAGGGCTTCCGCGACGAGAGCGGCGGCTACACGAGCTACCAGCACTGCGGCTACTGCAACGAGAGCTGTGACGGCGCCATCGCGAACGCGCTGACCGCCTGCGACACCGAGAGCTTCGATCCGCCCGAGTGCGTGGTCGAGCAGTGCGACGCGGGCTACTTCCAGGTGAGCCCCTTCTTCTGCGCGGTGGTGCCGGCGCGGCTCTGCTCGCCGTGCGCGTCCGACGCCAACTGCGTGGTCAACGGCGGCCAGTGCTCGCAGCTCGCGAACGGCTCCTACTGCACGGTGCCGTGCGAGACCGGCGAGGACTGCCCCGACGGCTACGGCTGCACCGAGAACGACGGCTCCATGCAGTGCATCCCGACCAGCGGCTCGTGCGACTGCGACAGCGAGTCGGTCGGCCTCCAGCGCGCGTGCGAGCAGACCTACCAGGATCCGGGCGAGCCGAACGCCCCGGTGGTCACCTGCGTCGGCCTCGAGACCTGCGCCGCCGAGGGCTGGAGCGCCTGCCAGCTCGGCGACGACGTCTGCGACAACTACGACAACGACTGCAACGGCGTCGTCGACGACGCGTGGGTCGATCCGAGCGGCGTCTACTTCCGCGACGAGAACTGCGGCGTCTGCGGCAACAACTGCCTCGCCGGCGACGAGCGGCCCAACGCCGACAACCGCTGCGACACCTCGGGCGCCGTGCCCCAGTGCGGCATCGCCTGCCGCGCGGACTTCAAGGACGTCAACGGCAACCCCCTCGACGGCTGCGAGTGCGAGGTCACCGATCCGGTCGACCTGCCCGGCGGCAGCGACGCCAACTGCGACGGCGTCGACGGTGAGCTCGACAAGGCCGTCTTCGTGGCGCGCAACGGCGACGACGACAACCCCGGCACCATCGACATGCCGGTCCTCACCATCCAGAAGGGCATCGACCTGGCGGCGGCCGAGGGCAAGCGCGACGTCTACGTGGCGACCGGCGTCTACGCGCAGAACATCACGCTGGCCGCGGGGGTGACGGTCTACGGCGGTTACTCCGGCGACTTCCGCGCGCGCGACACGACCCTCTTCGAGACGGCGATCCTCGGCCAGACGCCCACCGCCGGGGCGCCGGGCGCGGTCAACGCGATCGGCATCCAGGGGGGCGCGGCCGGCTCGGCCGGGCTCGTGGGCGTGTCGGTCTTCGGCTACGTGAACAAGCAGGCGGGCGGCAGCAGCTACGCCATCTACGTCGCCGACTGCGACGCGTCCCTGACGCTGCGGGACGACCGCGTCGTGGCCGGCAGCGGCGGCGACGGGGCCGACGGCGACAGCGGCACCCCGGGGACCGCGGGCGAGGCCGGCGCGGCGGGCCAGATCGCGATCGACCTCGGCAAGGACAG
>SBGO01000496.1 GCA_006226565.1 Deltaproteobacteria bacterium
GGTCCTCGGTGCGCCGCTCGAGGCCGCGTCGGCCGACGCCCTCGCGCCCCTCGTGGCCGAGGTCGGGCGTCGCCTCGGGCCGGTCGCCGAGGTCGTCGTCGCCCACCCGGCGGACGCGGTCGCCCTCGCGTCCTGCGGCGCCGCCGTGAGGCGCTGCGAAGGCTAGACCGGCGGCGGCCCGAGGTTCTCGGCCAGGTTGTCGAAGCGCGTCTGGGAGTGCCAGAACTTGAGCCGCACGGTGCCGGTGGGGCCGTTACGGTGCTTGCCGATGATGAGCTCGGCGATGCCCCGCTCGGACTCCTCGAGGTCCTTCTTGTAGACCTCTTCCCGGTAGATGAAGCAGATGATGTCGGCGTCCTGCTCGATGGCGCCGGACTCGCGGAGGTCGCTCAGGAGCGGCCGCTTGTCGGTCCGCGACTCGAGCCCGCGGTTGAGCTGGCTGAGCGCGATGACGGGGGTGCCGAGCTCCTTGGCGAGCGCCTTGAGCGAGCGCGAGATGTAGGAGATCTCCTGCTCGCGGCTGCCCTGGTTGCGCGTGCCCCCGCTCATGAGCTGGAGGTAGTCGATGATGACGAGGTCGAGCCGGCCGTCCTGGCGCTTGAGGCGTCGGCACTTCGCGCGGACGGCGGTCGGCGACGCCGCGGGCGTGTCGTCGAGGTAGATGCGGGCGTTGCTGACCCGGTCGGCGGCCTCCATCAGGCGCGGCCACTCGTCGTCGAAGATGCGCCCGCCGCGCATCCGCCCGAGGTCGAGCCGCCCCTCGGCGGCGATGAGGCGCTGCACGAGCTGCTCGCTCGGCATCTCGAGGGAGAAGAGGGCGACCGTCGCGTCGAAGCGCAGGGCCGCGTTGGCGGCGAGGTTGAGCACGAAGGACGTCTTGCCCATGGCGGGGCGGGCCGCGAGTATGACGAGGTCGCCGGGCTGGAAGCCGTGGGTGATCTTGTCGAGGTCGCGAAAGCCCGTGCCCGTGCCCGTCACGTCGTCGCCGGCGTCGACGATGTTCTGGAGCTGGGTGACCGCGGTCTCGATCACGTCGCGGACGTGGCGGAGATTCTGGCTCCCGCGGTTCTCGAGGACGCCGAATACGCCCTGCTCGGCCTCGTCGAGGAACGCCTCGACGTCGGCGATGTCCTGTAGGCCCTCCGTCTCGATCTTGCGGGCGGCCTCGATCATCCGGCGAATCATCGCCTTCTTCGAGACGATCTCGCAGTAGTGCTCGAGGTGAGCCAGGGAGCCCGTTCGATCGAGCAGCTCGCCGAGGGTCCTGGCGCCGCCGGCCTTCTCCCACCAGCCGCGGTCCTTGAGCTGCTGGGCGACGGTGATGGGGTCGACCCCGGTCCCGCCCTCGTGCAGCTCGAGCATGGCCTTGAAGACGAGGCCGTGGCGCTCCTGGTAGAAGTCGTCGGCCTTCACCGCCTCGCTGATGGTGTCGAGGGCGGTCGAGTCGATGAAGGCGGCCGCGAGCACCTCGCGCTCGGCCTCGATCGCGTGGGGCAGGGCGAGCCCGTCCCGGATGGCCGGGGCGATCGCCCGCGCCATCACCGGGAGGTCCTGCACCGGCTCCGACAGATCGAAGGGCGGCATCCCGGCGGGATCGTCCATCCCCCCGATCAGCTCGTGGTAGTCCGGCGGTGGCTCGCTCGGGGGCGGCGGCTGGTCGTCTTCGGGGCTCACGGCGTCGATACTTGCCCCGATGGCGCCCCCTTGTCTACGGTGAGGGAGAGGGGGCGCGGCCGCGCGGCGGGCGCGCGCCGTCCCTCGGGCCACGAGAGAGAACCTCCGCAGGAGCGATACTGGATGCAACGCTTGACCGGTGTGGTCGTGAGCGACGCCACTTTGCTGGCCTCGTTCGTCGGTCTCCACGCGGACCTCATGGATGTATCCGATCTCGGTCGGCGCGGGACCTGGGGCCTCGGCTTCCACGGCAACGGCGAGATGCTCATCAAGCGGGCGCCGCTCGGCGGGATGGCCCGCCCCGCGGAGGTGCTCGCGACGGTGCGCGCGCGCCACGTCGTGCTGAGCGCCGACGGCGACCCGGGGCCGCGCCGCACCCTCGTCGAAGCCCAGCCGCTCCGCTATCGCGACTGGCTCTTCGCGGCGAGCGGCACCTCGACCCTCGGCGACGACTTCGTCGCGCGGGTGCAAGAGACCACCACCTCCACGTCGTTCGCCGCCAAGCGCGGCGCGACCCCGGAGGAGGCGCTGATGATGGTCTTCATCGACGCGCTCTACCGCGGCCACGCGCGCGACACGCGCAAGCTCCCCGTCGCCACCCTGCGCGAGGCCATCGCCGAGGGCAGCGCGCGCCTCCGCGAGCTCGCCGGCGCCGAGCGCCTCTCGCTCGCCGTGCTGCTCCACGCGCACGAGCAGCTCTTCGCCGTGCCGCTCGGCCGGCCGCTCTTCGTGAACAGCTTCTCCGGCGCGTCCCACGGCCGCACCGAGCGCACCGCCGAGGCGCGCCGCCTCGCGCACCTGCGCGCGGTCGCCGTCAGCGACCACATGGTCGGCAACGACCGCTGGACGAACCTCGAGACCCCGGCCCACGTCGGCATCGACTGCGAGGTCAGCTCCTTCCCCATCTGAAAAGGACGACGCCCCGGACCCGAAGGTCCGAGGCGTCGTGGGCTTCAGGCGAGAGCCGCCCCCGGGGAGGACGGGGGCGGCGGAGGGCTCTCCGAGGAGAGAGGGAGAGAGGTCAGGCGTCTCGGGTCTGCGTTCTGGGCTCTGGGGCGGGCTCGCGCGCCCATCGTCCGGGCGGTGACGTGGGCGCGTCGGTGGGGGGGCTACGGAAGCGCGCGCTTGAGCGCCGTCGCGGCCTCGCCGCTGACGTCGTAGCCGCGGTCCCGAAGGGTCGTCACCGGGTCGAGGGCCAGCTTCTGCGAGAAGGCCAGGTCCCGGCTGAACGCGCTCAGGATCGCTGCCCAGGCTTTTCGAAGCTCACTCAGCGTCTCGATGTGGATCATCGGTACCCCCCTTGTCGGTGCCACATGAGCTAGGACGTGCCTTCGACGTCTAAGTTCAAATCTCAAATCGCGCCGCCACGAGTTTTCTTCCTGGGAATGTCGAAGAAGCCGCATTCGCCTCCGCCGTGGCGTTGGCGGCGGTCCGGAGGGCGGCGACGTCGGCGGGCTCGGCCTCGTCTTGATCGTCGGTCGCCGCCTCGGGCCCGGCGAACGCCGCGGAGCGTCCGAGGCGTCGGTCGCCCCGCACGCCCCGCGACCGCCGTGTGACGCGTGCACGACCGCGACCACGTCGTCGTCGCCGGGGGGCCGCCGGACCTCGTCACGGCGGGGCAGCGCGGTCGATCGATTCTCGCCGGCCGGGCAACCGACACCGTTGTTGACCCTGTCTTCGCGCCGTCGCTATAAGCGAACCGCCTTCGCGGGGCGGAGGCACGAGTAGACCGACCGGAGCCCGGTGATGATGAACGTTGCGGTGATCGGAACAGGTTATGTGGGGCTCGTCGCGGGCACCTGCTTCGCAGAGCTCGGCCATCGCGTCGTGTGCATCGACAACGACCAGAAGAAGCTGGCCGTGCTGCGCGAGGGGGGCATCCCCATCTACGAGCCCGGGCTCGAGGAGATGGTGCCGCGGAACGTCGCCCAGGGGCGCCTCACCTTCTCCGACGACCTCGCCGCCGCCGTGAAGAAGGCGGACGTCGTCTTCATCGCCGTCGGGACCCCGCCGGGCGAGGACGGCTCGGCCGACCTCCAGTACGTCGAGGCCGTCGCCCGGGCGATCGCCGACGCCCTCGAGGGCTTCAAGGTCATCGTCAACAAGTCCACGGTGCCCATCGGGACCGGCGACCGCCTGCGCGAGGTCATCTCGGCGCGCACCGAGCACGAGTTCGCCATCGTCTCGAACCCCGAGTTCCTGCGCGAGGGCGTCGCCGTCGACGACTTCATGCGCCCCGACCGCATCCTCATCGGCGCCTCCGACGAGCGCGCCCTCGACGTCATGCGCAAGCTCTACCGGCCGCTCACCCGCGAGGGGGCGAAGATGCTGGTGATGGACGTGCGCTCGGCCGAGATGACGAAGTACGCGTCGAACGCGATGCTCGCGACGCGCATCTCCTTCATGAACGAGATCGCGAACCTCTGCGACCTGCTCGGCGCCGACGTCGACAACGTCCGCCGCGCGATGGGCGCCGACACGCGCATCGGCCCCGACTTCCTCCGCGCCGGCGTCGGCTTCGGCGGCAGCTGCTTCCCCAAGGACGTCCGCGCCATCCTGCAGACGGCCAAGGAGAACCGCGCCAGCCTCGACATCCTCGACGCCGTGATGAGCGCCAACGCGCGCCAGAAGGTGCGCCTCGTGGACCTCGTGAAGGAGGACCTGGGCGAGTCCCTCGTCGGCAAGCGCATCGCCGTCTGGGGCCTGGCGTTCAAGCCGCGCACCGACGACATGCGCGAGGCGCCGTCCATCGAGATCATCAACGGGCTCCTGGCCGCGGGCGCCGAGGTCATCGCCTACGACCCCGAGGCCCACGAGACCTCGAGCGTCTTCTTCGGCGACCGCATCACCTACGCCCCCGACCCGTACGCCTGCCTCGAGGGCGCCGACGCGCTGCTCCTCGTCACCGAGTGGGCCGAGTTCACCTCCCCCGACTGGGAGCGGGTCTGGGCCATGATGCGCAACCACGCGCTCTACGACGGCCGCAACCTGTGGGACCCGCGCGACATGACCGCGAACGGCTTCCGCTACCGCGGCATCGGCCGGCGCTAGCCCCCCGGGCGCAGCTCAGGTCAGCGCGGCGACCAGCGCCGCGGCCGTGACCGCGACCACCGTCCCCCCGAGGGCGAGGGTCGCGGTGCGCCGCGCGGGCAGGGCG
>SBGO01000416.1 GCA_006226565.1 Deltaproteobacteria bacterium
TGGGCGGCGAGGAAGGTGGCCGGCGTCACCGTGCCGCGGGCGAGGAAGGCGGCGAGGGCGCGGACGCGCGCGGCGTCCCCGGCGTCGGCGCTGGTCGTCCGGCAGGCGTCGCCGACGCCGTCGGCGTCCTGGTCCAGCTGCCAGGGGTTCGGCGTGCCGGGGCAGTTGTCGCACGCGTTGCCGACGCCGTCGTGGTCGTCGTCGAGCTGGTCCGGGTTCGGGGTGTGCGGGCAGTTGTCGCCGGTCGGCAGGGTGGGGCAGTCGCGCACGCCCGTCTCGGGCCAGCCGCCCACGACGCCGTCACCGTCGGCGTCGTAGCTGCACGTGGGGCCGCACGGGGAGATGCAGTCGAGGTCGAGGACGGTGTCGCAGGCGTCGCCGAGGTCGTCGCAGGCCTCGTCGGAGTTGGCCTGGCCGGGGTTGTAGACCTCGGGGCAGTTGTCCTGGAGGTCGGGGATGCTGTCGCCGTCGCGGTCGTCGTCGTCGTCACAGACGTTGCCGACCCCGTCGCGGTCGCTGTCGGCGTTGTCCTGCTCGGGGTTGGGGTTGTAGGTGTAGGGGCAGAGGTCGAGGACGTCGCCGACGCCGTCGCCGTCGGAGTCGAGGCCGCACTCCGGGCCGCAGCAGGGCGAGATCGAGGTCGGGGTCGAGCACGCGTCGCCGTAGCCGTCGCCGTCGCTGTCCGTCTGGTCGTCGGGGATGAAGGGGCAGACGTCGATGTCGTCGGGGATGCCGTCCTGGTCGGTGTCGAGGGGCTCAGTCGAGGTGTCGACGCCGACCTGGTCCTGGTCGATCGTGTCGGTCGTCCCCGACGTGTCGGTCGTCGCGGCGGTGTCGGTCGTGGTGGCCGCCGGCCGCGCCGCCTCGAGGCACCCCGCCAGCCCGAAGACGGCGGCGAGGGCGATGATGCCCAGGGACGCGTTCCACGGCACGCCGCCGCACCCGGCGAGGAGCGCGGCGAAGACGAGGACGAGGGCGGCAGGTACGGCAACGCTGCGCATCATGGGGGCCTCGATTGTCAGCGCGCCCAGCATGGCGCCGCCACGCCGTGGGATCAAGCGCCTAGCGCGCTACATCGCGTCGGCGACGAGCTTGTCGTACATGGCGTCGACGAGCCAGTGGACGTGGGCGCGGCGCTCGTCCGCGGCGGCCGCGCTCTCCGGGTCGCGGTCCCAGAGGCCGGCCATGAGCGGGGCCTGGCTGTACCACGAGGTCACGACGCCGCTGACCGTGAGGTAGAGGTGGCGCGCGGCGAGGGGGCCGGTGGCCGGCGCGACGCCGTCGAGGGCGTGCTCGACCCAGCGGAAGAGCGGCGTCATGTGGCGGCCGATGAGCTCGTGGAAGTCGGAGCCCGACGCGGCGAGCGCCTGGACGAGGCGCGGGAAGCGTCGGTGCGCCTCCATGAAGTCGACGTAGGCGTCGACGAGGGCGTGCAGACGCTCGCGCAGATCGCCCGTCATCATGCCGGTCGCGGCCTCGAGCGCCGCGACGTGGCGCTGGTAGTAGCGCTCGATCACGCGCTCCACGAGGCCCTGCTTGCTGCCGAAGTAGTAGAAGACGAGCGCGTTGTTGACCCCCGCGCGCGTCGCGACGCCGCGCGAGCTGAGTCCGTTGACGCCGCCCTCCACCAGCAGCTCGTCCGCCGCGTCCAGGATCTTCGCCGCCGTCTCGTTCCGCTCGTCGGTTCGGCCGTTCATGGCCGCGAAACTAGGCGCTTCCCTGGGGTTAAGCAAGTGCTTTTAGCAGTCGCTTAATTTTGGGCTTGCGCGTCCTTCGCGCTGTGATATGTGAACAGCATTCACAGCACACGCGGAGGCGCGCTCATGGTGCTCCAGGTCATCGACAAGGTCCGGAAGAACACGATCCTCGGCGGCGAGATCATCTCCCGCGCCCTCGCAGCCGAAGGCGTCGACACCGTCTTCGGCATCATCGACGGAACCTACTTCGGCCTCCTCAAGACCTTCGAGCCGAACGGCATCCGCCTGGTCACACCCCGCCACGAGGCCAGCGCCCTCCACATGGCCGGCGCCTACGCGCGCTCCACCGGCAAGCTCGGCGTGGCCATCGCCTCCAACGGCCCCGGCGTCGCCAACGCGCTCTCGGGCGTCGCCGTCGAGAACGCCGAGGGCAACCGCGTCCTCCTGGTCACGAGCTCGCGCCGCGTCGGCATCACCTACCCGGACCGCGGCGGCGCCTACCAGTACTTCCCCCAGGTCGAGGTCACGCGCCCCATGACGAAGTGGTCGGTCTTCGTCCCGAGCGCCGACCGCCTCGCCGAGATCCTCCGCCAGGCCCTGCGCATCGCCTACACCGGCCGCCCCGGCGTCGTCCACGTGGACGTCCCCGAGAGCATCATGAACGCCAAGCTCGAGGCCAACCCGGGCTGGTTCCGCACCCCCGAGCAGTACCGCGCCACCACGCCGCTCGCCGCCCCCGCCGACCAGGTCGCCCGCGCCGCCGCCCTCCTCCGCGAGGCCCGCCGCCCCGTCATCCACGCCGGCTCCGGCGTCGGCCACGCCCTCGCCGACGTCGAGCTCGACCGCGTCGCCTCGCTCCTGCGCGCGCCCATCACCACCAGCTGGGGCGGCCGCTGCGTCGTCGACGAGCGCATCAACGAGGCGGTGCCGATGATCTACATCGACGCCGTCAACACCGCCCGCACCGAGGCGGACCTCGTCCTCGTCCTCGGCTCCCGGCTCGGCGAGACCGACTGGTGGGGCAAGGCCCCCTACTGGGGCACCCCCGACCAGCAGCGCGTCATCCAGGTCGACCTCGACCCCGAGATCCTCGGCGCCAACCGCGCCACCGAGCTCGCCATCCAGGCGGACGTGAAGGCCTTCCTCGGCCAGCTCGCCGTCGCCCTCGAGCGCGATCCGGTCCCCGCCGCCCGCCTCCCCGAGCGCGAGGCGCAGCTCAAGAAGCTCGGCAAGATGAAGGCCGAGCGCAGGCGTGAGCTCGACAAGCACCTCGGCGACAACGGCGTCCCCATGCACCCCGCCCACGTCCCGACCATCGCGCGCCGGGTCTTCGACGACGACGCCATCCTCGTCATCGACGGCGGCAACACCGCCATCTGGGCCAACTTCTACTCCGAGGTCCGCACCCCCCACACCGTGCTCGGCACCCCGAAGATGGGGATGCTCGGCGCCGGCGTCGGCCAGGCCCTCGGCGCCAAGGCGGCCCACCCCGATCGCCAGGTCTATTGCATCATCGGGGACGGGGCGATGGGCTTCCACCAGCAGGAGGTCGAGACCGCCGTCCGCAACGGCCTGCCGGTCATCTACATCGTCCTCGCCGACCGCCAGTGGGGGATGGTGAAGATCAACCAGAGCTTCATGCTCAAGCCCGTGAAGACGCTCGTGATGAAGGCGCTCGACCCGAGCGAGACCATCAACACCGAGCTCGGCGAGACCCGCTTCGACGAGCTGGCCCGCGCGATGGGCGCCTACGGCGAGCGCGTCGCCGACCCCGCCGGCCTCGAGGGGGCGCTCCGCCGCGCCATCGCCTCGGGCCTGCCGTCGGTCGTCCACGTCGACGTCGACCGGAAGAAGCACCTCTGGGCGCCGAACCTCAAGACCTTCAAGGACATGCACGCCGAGCCGGAGGGCAAGTGATGAGCGACGCCCCCACCGACGCGCCCACGACCCCGCCGCGGACGGTGCTGGTCACCGGCGCCGACGGCTACCTCGGGCGGCTCGTCGTGCAGCACCTCGCCGCCGCCCCGGAGATCGCCGGGACGGTGGTCGCCACCGACCTCCGCGCGCCGGCGAGCGCCCCCGCGGGCGTCGTCTGCGCGCCCCTCGACGTGACCGACGGCAACGCGGTCGACGCCGCCGTCGCCAAGCACCGCCCCGACGTCGTCGTCCACCTCGCCGCCATCGTCACGCCGCCGAAGACGGCCGACGCCCGCGCCATCGCCCACAAGGTCGACGTCGACGGCACGCGCCACGTCCTCGAGGCCTGCCTCGCCCACGGCGTCGGCCGCGTCGTCGTCACCTCGAGCGGCGCCGCCTACGGCTACCACGCCGACAACCCGCCGCGCCTGCGCGAGGACGATCCGCTGCGCGGCAACGAGGTCTTCGCCTACGCGCACCACAAGCGCCTCGTCGAGGAGATGCTGGCGGACTGGCGCGAGCGGCACCCGGAGCTCCGGCAGCTCATCCTGCGCCCCGGCACCATCCTCGGGCGCACGACGAAGAACCAGATCACCGCCATCTTCGAGCGGCCGGTCGTCGTCGGTGTCAAGGGCGCCGCGACCCCCTTCGTCTTCATCTGGGACGAGGACGTCGCGAGCTGCATCGTCCAGGGCATCGCCGAGGACAAGGACGGCATCTACAACCTCGCGGGCGACGGCGTGATGACGCTGCGCGAGATCGCCCGCGCGATGGGGCGCCCCTTCGTCGCGCTGCCGCCGTCCGCGCTCCGCCTGGCGCTCGGCGTGCTCGAGCGCTTCAACATCGGGCCCTACGGCCCCGAGCAGGTGATGTTCCTGCAGTACCGCCCGGTGCTCGCGAACGATCGCCTGAAGAACGAGCTCGGCTTCCGGCCGCGCTCGACCCGCGACGTCTTCGAGCTCTATCGGAGCCGCCCGCGCGTCGCTTGATGGGCGCCTCTCGTCGGCGCTACCGTGCGCCGATGAGACTCCGTCACCGCCCGTCGCTCGCGCTCGTCGCGCTTGCGGGGCTCGTCCTCGGGTGCAAGGGAGCCACCGCGCCCCCGGCACCCGAGGACGGGCGCCCCGTCGGGGACGCGGCGTCCTCACCCGCGGCCCCGCCCGCGCCCGACACCGGCGCGCCGCCCGGCGAGGACGCCGCGTCC
>SBGO01000462.1 GCA_006226565.1 Deltaproteobacteria bacterium
GACGACGCAGACGGCGGCGCTACGCATCCCCCCGGCCACCACGGACCCCGACTACGATGGCGTCGCCGGCGTCGGCGCCCCGGCCGGGCTCCAGGGCGACTGCGCGGCGTGCACCGGTTCGGGCACGGCGGGGGCGCCCGGGCTGGTCGTCATCACCTTCGCGCCGTAGGCCCGGCGCGGCGGTCGGTCACGCGGGCGCGGACGGCTCGCCCTTTCGCGGGATGAAGCTCATCGCGCGCTCGGTGAGCGCGGTGATGGTCAGGGACGGGTTGACGCCGGGGTTCGCCGACACGGCCGAGCCGTCGCAGACGTAGAGCCCGTCGTAGCCGAAGACCCGGTGGCGGTGGTCGATGACGCCGTCCTCGGGGCTCGCGCCCATCACGCAGCCGCCCAGGATGTGCGCCGTCGAGGGCACGTTCAGCAGCGTCTCGTTGACGAGGCTCCCGGTGACGCCGCCGAGCTTGTCGGCGAAGCGCTGGGCGAGGTCCGTCGCCTCGGGCATCGACGCCTGCGGCCGCGCCCCGCTCGCCAGCGTCGAGCGGAGCCCGCGGCGGAAGCCCGTCCCGAGCCCGCGACTGCGGCGGAGGCGCAGGGTCCCCTCGAGCGTGCGCATGTAGAGGAGGATCTGGGTGTGCTTCGCCCAGTCCCAGACGAAGAGCGCCTTGAACCACCGCCCGGGCCGCCGGAAGAAGTTGCCGAAGGCGCTGCCGATGCGCGCGAAGACGTTGGCGCCGGAGGCGTGCGGCGCCAGCAGCAGCCGGAAGAAGCCCGACCCGCGGGCGTAGCGCACCGGCTCGATGTGCGAGTGCGCGTCGGTGTGGAGGATCGAGGTGATGGCGATGCCCTCGGCCAGGTCCACCCCGCGGCGCCCGGTCGTGACGCCGATGAGCGCCTCGGAGTTCGTGCGCACGAAGTGGCCGACGCGGTCCGAGAGGGCGGGGAGCCCGCGCGGGTCCTCCTTCATCGCGCCGAGGAGCGCGACCGTCCCGAGGACGCCGCCGGAGAACACGATGTGGTCCGCCGTGAACGCGAGCTTCTTTCGCCGGAGCCAGCCGCGATGGAGCGTCGCCTCGATCCGGTAGCGGGGCGCCTCCGCGCCGCCGTCGCCCTCGAGCGGCCGCACGGCCGTCACGAGCGCGTCGGGCTGGACGCGCACGCCGCGCCGCTCCGCCAGCCACAGGTAGTTCCAGTCGAGCGAGTTCTTCGCCCCGTGGCGGCACCCCGTCATGCAGCCGCCGCAGAAGCGGCAGCCGACCCGGGCCGGCCCCTCGCCGTCGAAGAACGGGTCCGGGACGGTCTCGCCGGGGGGAGCGCCGAAGAAGACCGAGACCTCGTTGAGGCTGAAGTCGTCCGGCCGCCCGATGTCCGCCGCGATCGCGCGCAGCGTCTCGTCGCCGAGGGTCGCGCGCGGGTTGCGCGCCGCGCCCAACATTCGCCGCGCCGTCGCGTAGTGCGGGGCGAGCTCGGCCTTCCAGTCCGCGAGGTGCCCCCACGACGGCGCCGCGAAGAAGTCGTCGCCGGGGTGGGGGAGGGTGTTGGCGTAGACGAGCGAGCCGCCGCCGACGCCGACCCCGGAGAACACGGTGACGTGGCGGAAGAACGACATCTGGAAGAGGCCCCGCCAGCCGAGGGTGGGCATCCAGAGCCAGCGCTTGAGGTTCCAGTTGGTCTTCGGGAAGTCGGGCGCGCGCAGGCGCCGTCCCTTCTCGAGGACCAGGACGGAGTAGCCCTTCTCGGCCAGGCGCAGCGCCGACACGCTGCCCCCGAAGCCCGAGCCGATCACGACGAAGTCGAAGTGCGCGCCGTCCTCGGCGAAGAGCGCGCCATGGCGCGTGCGGCGCGTGGGGTCGCGCGGGCTCTCGGTCACGACCACGGCGTGCACCTCCTGGGCGCCGCCGACCCGCGGACACGCCCCGCGCGCCTCGACACCGCGGCCCCCATGCTACGCCAAGCCGGCCCGATGTCGACCCGGGCGGGCGCATCGCGCGCAGGTCCGCGCGGCGACGTGCAAGCGCGCGCGGTCGGCTTCAAGATGGGGGCGTCGCGACGTCTCCACACGGGTCGGCTCCGCCACGCGGGCCACGTCACCACCGTCCGGAGGTCCCCATGCTGCGCGCTCTCGCCGTCTCGCTCCTGCTCCTCGGCCTCGCCCCCTACGCCGGCTGCGACGCGGCGGCCGGGGATCCCACCGAGGACGACCTCGTCGGGCTCTGGGTCAACGTCGACGCCGGCACGGTGCGCGCCTTCGAGTTCGTCGCCGCCTCCAGCGATCCCGCGCTCGCGAGCAAGCCCTACGCCTACACCCTCTACAGCTACGCGGAAGGGCAGGGCGCGGTGGTCGTCCAGCGCGGACACTACGCGGTGAAGTACGGGCGCCTCGTGACCTCGGTGGTCGAGGCGCCCCTCGATCCGTCGCAAGCCGGCAAGGACTACGGCAACGACCTGCTCGCCTGGAGCGACCGCGCCTTCACGCTCGGCAACACGAGCGGGCCCAACGGCGAGCGCGTGTTCACGCGCGCCGCCGGGCTGCCCTGACCTACATCTGCGGCAGCGGCGAGTCCCGATAGGACGTGACGAACCCGCTGTAGTCGCCCCGCTCCCAGCGCGCGACGAGGTCGTCCATGAACGCCACGATGCGTGCGTCGGCGCCGGTCACGCGGCACGCGGCGGCCGCCTGCGAGGGATCGAGCTCGCGCCAGAGCCCCTTGGCCGCCGCCATGTCCCCCTGCGCGAGGTAGCTGTAGATGATGGTCGACTGCCGCGCCGCCAGATAGACCGCGCGCAGCCGCTGGCTCGGCGCGCGCCGCGCGATCTCGCCGCTCAGGAGCGTCAGGTTGGCGCTGACCCGCATGTTCGCGAACAGATCCCCGGTGAGGTCCTTCACCACCTCGTCCGCGTAGCCCCGGGCCTCGCCGTCGATGCCGTGGTCCCGCATCAGGCCGAGGACCCGCTGCATGGCCCGCTTGGCCTGCGGCAGGTCGTTGTCCTGGATGTCGATGATCGCGACCACGAGGACGCCGAGGACGAAGTAGTCGCGCTGGTTGACCTCGATCTGCGCGACCTGGGCGGGCGCTTCGGGCGCCGGCTCCTCGACGGGCGGCTCCTCGGCGAGCACCGGCTCCTCCGGCTCCTCCTCCATGGGCGCGCTCGCCGCCGCCGGCCGGCACACCGATGGGCACGCCATCGCCTGCGCCATGAGCTCGCGCGCGCCGCGCCACGCCGCCGCATCGCAGTCCTCGACGCAGACGAGGCCGGCGTCACAGTCGTCGTCGCGGTCACACGCCTCGCCGCTCCCGGCCAGCGCGGGCTCTTCCTCGGGCATCGGTTCGGGGGTCGCGAGCGAGGTCGTGCCACAGGCGGCGAGCAGCAGCGCGGCCGCTGTCAGCGTCAGCTTCATCGTCGGTTCCTTGGAGTGGGATGCCCCATCGTAGGGCGACCGCGGATGGGCCACAACCGCGGGCGTCGTCGCCGGCTCGCCGCCATGTCCGCCGTGCGCTAGCATCGCCTCCACCATCCATTGGAGGTTTCATGCGTCCAGCCCGCCTGATGCTCGGCACCCTCTTCCTCTCCGTCGGCCTGCTCGTCGGATGTGGCACCACGAGCGCCGAGAAGGCCCCCGAGGCCGGCGCCGTCGCCGCGCCCCACGTCAAGCCGCACTACGTGAAGTGCGATCCGGCGCATCCCGAGATGCCGTGTACGCCGGATACGCCCCCCGAGGACCTCGAGGCGCCGACCGGCAGGAAGCCGGACTACGTCCCCTGCGATCCGGCGCATCCCGAGATGCCGTGTACGCCGGACGCGCCCCCCGCGGACCTCGAGGCGCCGACCGGCAAGAAGCCGGACTACGTCCCCTGCGACCCGGCGCACCCGGAGCTCCCGTGCACGCCGGACGGGCCCGTCCCCGCGCCGGAGTGAGGCCAGCGGGGCGGCCGCGTCGCCCCGCGAGCGTTCGCCAGCGGACGCCTTGACACCGATCGGTGAATTCGCGCCTATTTCGAGCATCCCCTTCCAGTCCTTTCGCGGCCCGCGCCGCGCTCCGCGTCGCCTGATTCCAGGAGGCCGACTGTGTCGTATGCTCGTCTGCTGGTCCCGAGCCTCGTCCTGACGTTCGGGGCCGCGTGCGGTGACGCCGAACGCACCCCGACCGACACCGCAGCCGATGCGGACAGCGCAAACGACGCCGACACCTCCGAGGGGTCGACCGGCACCGTGTTGGCCGAAGGGGTGCTCGGCTGGGCCGGCGGCGAGCTCGCCGGGGGCGGCGTGGTCCTCGCGGTCCCGGTCTCCGCCCTCGGCGCCCCGACGCACCTGAAGATCATCGCCGAAGCGGAGACGCCCGACGGCGTCACGGCCTTCGCCCCGGTCCTCCGTTTCGAGCCCGCCGGCGTGACCTTCGCGCTCCCCGCGGCCCTCTCGGTCACCCTGGACACCGCGCGCTGGAGCGGCGAGGAGGTGGCCGCGTTCTGGTCGCTGCCCGGGGACACGACCCGGCTCCAGCGGGTGCCGGCCGCCGTCTCAGATGGCGTGGCCTCGCTGCACGCCTATCACTTCTCGTTCCTCATGCTGGTCGGGCCGGGCGTGCCCTACGCCAACCAGTGGGGCTGCTGCGAGCAGATCGACCCCGCCGTGACGCCGCTGGCGCACTGCGTCCTGAACCCGGCCAACAACGTCGTCTGCGATCCCGACCTGTGCATCTTCACGCCGGGGCCATGTCCCCAGCCGCCGGCGCCGCCGCTGCCGCCGACCCCGCCGACCTGCGCCCAGTGCGACGCCGCGGTCGCGACCGGCCCCGCGGTCTTCACCAACGCCTGGGCGA
>SBGO01000243.1 GCA_006226565.1 Deltaproteobacteria bacterium
GGCCGTCCACGCCTGGCGCGTCGCGATGAGCGGCGTCCCCGCGGTGCGCCGCATCGCCATCGCCTTCGCCGCCTGGGACATGGTCGGGCCGACCGCCAAGCGCTCCATCGAGGAGGAGGTCGCCCTGGCGATCGACGACGCGCCGCCGACGCTGCGCGCCGCGAAGGCCTGGGCGGCCCGGCTCTGAGCCCCGGGTCGGCCCTCCGCCGCCGTGCGTGGCGGAGGGCCGCCGTGCCTACTCGGCGCAGCTCTCGCCGGTGTCCTTCCAGGCCAGCACCTGCCCGGCGCCGCCGCTGACGAGGCCGTAGTAGCGCGCCATCCAATAGGGCTCGGCGAGGTCGCGCCCGGGGGACTGCTTGGTGCCGTCGAGGCCGTGCGGGTCGCCGATGGCGAAGGGGTCGCGCTGCCAGGCGAAGTCGGCGTACTCGCGGAGCGACACCGGGAGCCCCTCGGCGGCGAGCGCGTCGGTGCACATGCCGTCGGCCATGGTGCACTCGGCGGCGCGGCCGTCGCAGGTGTGGCTGATGTCCTCGCCGGCGACCGTCACGCCGAGGACGGTGAGGCCCGCTTCGCAGCGCTCGCGCTCGGCCTCGGTGGGGCAGCGCGTGGCCAGGCCGGCCGTGTCCATGGCGGCGGCGACGTCGGCGCGCCGCAGGTCGTAGGTCCGGCGCGGCGCGTCGAGGTGCCCCTCGGGCCCGCCGAAGCCGGCCAGGATGTCGGGGATGTCGCTCAGGATCTGGGCCCGCGCGGCCAGGGTCGCGTCCTCGCCGAGGCTCGCGTACATCACGTCGAACTTCGCGCTCCGGTGGCTCACGAGCGCCTTCTGCCACAGCTCCTCGTCCATCACGCGCAGCATCGTCCGCCGCAGCGGGCTCTCGCCCAGCGCCGTCAGGAGCTGCCAGAAGGCGGGGTAGGTGATGTGGTCGCCGTAGAACGAGATGCACCAGTCGGGCAGCCGGAAGGCCTGGGCGGTGAGCGCGACCTCGTCGGCGTGGATGGTGGCGATGAGGTCGTCCTCGATGAAGGCGCGGTAGCGGTCGTCGCCGGTCATGCGCCACACGGCGGCGGCGATCTGGAGCAGGTGGCCGGCGTCGCCGCCGCGGAGCGAGGGCGCGTAGGCGTGGGTGATGGCCGCCGCGCGCTCGGGCTTGGTGTCGTCGTCCTGCATGTCGCCGACGAGCCCGAAGAGCTGGGCGAGGAAGTCCTCGTCGGCGGCGTCGTAGACCACCGCCGGGGTGGTCGGCGGGCCGTCGGGGCAGCTCCGGTCGTAGGTCGCCTTGTTGGTCTCGTTGAGCTCGCGCAGGACGAAGAGGACGACGTCGTCGGTCTGGGTCAGGTCGATGTCCCCGGGGTCGAGGACGAGCGCGTCGCCGGCGAAGTAGCTCGTCACCAGCTCGCGCACCGTCTCGTTCGCCTGGAGGTGGTGGATCTCGATGCGCTGGAGGCGGTTCAGGTAGCAGCGCATGTGCTCGGCCATGCGCGCCTTGAGCGCGTCGTCCCGGATGAGGTCCCAGACGATGGGGTAGGCGACGGTCGGCCCGCTGTACTGGTCGATCGACGGGCGCCCATTCCACATCGGGGTGGCGGCGAACGTCCCGCCGGCGCCGTCGGGGTAGCCGGTCAGGTACTCCGCCGGCAGGTCGGGCACGGCCGTCGGGTCCTCGATGGCGTGGTCGCGGCGGCCGAGGGTCTCGTCGCCTCCCACGCGCACGAAGTGCTGGTCGGTCTGCGGGCTCCCGGCCGGGGCCCAGAGGAAGTGGTAGCGCGCGAGGTAGCCGGGGACGCCGGTGACGTCGAACATCGTCAGGCTCGTGCGGAGGCGCCGCTCCATGCGCGCGTAGTCGGCCTCGGTGCCGGTGACGGCGTAGCGGTAGGTGTCGGCGATGAGCGCGACCCCGGTCCAGATGGCCGAGTCGCCTTCCCCGGCCCAGCCCGCGAAGTGCGCCGGGTCGCCCCACACGGCCTCGTCGGTGTCCGCCGGCATCGCCTGGTCGAACTGGCGCTCGCCCGTCTGCCCGTCGGCCGAGGTGTAGAGGTCGAAGTAGCGGTCGTACAGGAGGACGCGGCGCAGCAGCGGGTCGAGGGTCTCCGCCCAGCCGTGGAGGCCGGTGTCGTAGACCGCGCAGCGCTCGACCGCGCCGGCGTTGCAGCGCGTCTCCTCGAAGATCGGGCAGCTCTCGCGCTGCCCCGCCGCGAATGGGTCGGCCGCCGGCGTGGTGATCGTCGGCGCGATGCCGTCCGGGAGCGCGGGCGGGGAGACCGTGTCCGCCTCGGCGGTGTCTCCGTCGGCGCTGTCGGTCTCGGCGCTGTCGGCCTCGGTCCCGGTGTCGTCGAGGGTGTCGGCGGCGGTGGTGTCGGTGGCGCTCTCGGAGGTCCCGCCACAGGCGGCGGGCGTGAGGAGCGCGACGACGAGCGCGGGCAGAGCTGAGCGGAGCGGCATTCGCAAGATCGTGGCCTCGGCAGACGGTTCGAGACCGCAGGGTACGCCATCGCGAGCGCCCGCCGCGACCCCCGGCTGCGGGCGCGCCCGCGGGCGCAAGATCTTGCGTCGCGTCATGGATGGATCAACCGGTCGGTGAGCGTTGTGCTATGCTCTCGGCATCGTTGTTTTTTGCGCTGCTTCAAACGCGATCCCGAGGCGTTCATGTCGCACAGACTGGCCTGCGCCGTGCTCCTGCAATTCGTCCTGGCGGGCTGCCACGCCGGGGTCACCGGCGACGGCTCCCGCGATCAGGTTCTCGCCGTGGACGTCGCCGCGTTGAACCTGCAGGGCGTCGGGGACGTGGTCTGGGATCTCGAGGTCAAGAACGGCGCGTCGACCCCCGAGGTCATCTGGCAGCGCCGCGTCGCGTCCTCGCGCTACGGCGACGGGGCGGGCTCGGCGAGCTACGTCGGGACCTGCGACGCGGCGGCCAACCCGAACACCGTTCGGGTCTGGGTCGTCGGCGTCTACTCGGACCCGGTGGCGGCGGTCGGCAGCTTCGCCGAAGGCGCCGCGGGCGGCGTCTCGGGGAGCCCGGTGGACTTCGAGAACCCGACCGCGAGCGCGCCCCTCGAGCGCACCGTCGTGTGCCGCGAGGACGGCGACGTCGCGGTGCAGTTCGACGTCGCGCTGATGCGGCCGGCGCAGCAGGGCTTCTTCGACATCGCGGTCAGCTTCAACGACATCTTCTGCTCGGCGAAGTTCGACTGCTGCGTCGAGACCGGCGACGGCACGGCCTGCGCGTCGGACCTCGCGCTCCTCTTCGACGCGACCGGGAGCCGCGCCGCGACGATGGTGCTCGGCTTCGCCTGCACCGCCGGCGTGAGCGCGGACGTCGGGACCGAGCTCTTCCTCGACCCGCTCGGCCTCGACTGCACGAGCCCCTCCGCGGGCACCTTCGCCGCCGATCTCCTGCTCGATCCCAGCGGCGCCGTCGGCAACCAGTGCGTCGCCGGCGCCGACGGGATGAGCGCGTGCGCCGGCGTCGTCACCGAGCTCAACGGCGTCGACGCGGACACCTATCTCTATCAGCTCGCGGTCTATCGCGGCGCCGAGCAGCTCACCTCGGGGGGCGTCGACGCGCAGAAGAGCTACTGGACCGTGGCGCTGGGGGTGAAGCGCCCGGCCATCGACGGCTGCTGGCTCCGCACCCGCGCGACCGCCGCCGCGCACGGCAGTGACACGCTCGTCGGCGGCGCCATCCCCGCCGGTACGGTCTACCCGTACGTCCAGTGGGAGGTCGCCCTCGACAGCTGCCACGCCGAGGGGCTCGCGTTCGACGACCCGGACGCCATGGTGCGGCCGATGTACACGTCGACGAGCGGCCCGGCGCTCAGCTTCGCGGCGCGCTTCGACGCGAGCGGCTGCGTCGACGGCGGCGACTGCGCCAGCGGCGTCTGCCTCGCGGGCGCCTGTCAGGATCCGACCTGCTCGGACGGGGTGCAGAACGGCGACGAGACCGACATCGACTGCGGCGGCTCGTGCGCGGCATGCACGCCGTGCACGCCCGCCTGCCAGAACGGCGGCGTCTGCATCGGCCCGGACACCTGCGACTGCTTCGGGACCGGCTTCGGCGGCGCGACCTGCACCGAGGCCCTGTCGGCGCCGGTGTGCTCGCCGGCGTGCGCCAACGGCGGCGTGTGCGTCGCGACCAACACCTGCGACTGCACCGGCACGGGCTACTCCGGCACCCTCTGCGACGTGCTCGCGAGCTGCGCGGGCCTCGACGAGACCGTCTTCGATCTGGGCCTGACGCCGACCGGCTGCCTCGGCGGCCAGAGCTCCCTCTTCACGGTGCCCGCCGGGGTGACCTCCCTTTCCGTCAAGCTCTGGGGCGGCGGCGGCGGCGGCGGCAACTCCGGCAGCGACATCGGCGGCGGCGGCGGCTTCGCGAGCGCCACGGTCGCGGTGACGCCGGGCGAGACGCTGTTCGTCGTCGAGGGCGGCCCCGGCGGCTGGACGACCACGGGCTACGCCCAGGGCGGCTGCTACGGGGGCGGCCGCGGCGGGAGGTACACCTACTCCGCCGGGGGCGGCGGGTTCAGCGGCCTCTTCCGCGGCTCCATCTCCCAGAGCGACGCCCTGGTCATCGCCGGCGGCGGGGCCGGGAACGCAGGCGGGACCTCGCTCTCCTACGCCGGCGCCGGCGGCGGCCTCGTCGGTCAGGACGGCACGGCCTTCAGCAGCGCCCAGGGCGGCTACGGGGGCACCCAGACCGCCGGTGGCGCCTCCAACAGCGACGGTCAGGCCGGCATGCCGCTGCGCGGGGGCTACGGCGCCGTGTGCGTGGACAACGGCGCGGGCGGCGGCGGCGGCGGCTATTGGGGCGGCG
>SBGO01000760.1 GCA_006226565.1 Deltaproteobacteria bacterium
TCCGGCCCGACGCGCGGGGCCTCGCCCGGCGGATCCCCGCGGCGCCAGGGGGCACGCAGGGGCGCGGCGCGCGCCTGCGACGTGGCACGAGCGATGCACGGGTCGCCGGCGGTCCCCGGTCGGGAGCGATCATGGTCCAGTTGAAGCAGCAGGACGCGGCGAGCCGCGGGTGGAAAGGCTGGCGCGACATACGGTGGTGGTTCGTCGCGCTGGTCATCGTCCACCTCGCCTTCGTCGTGGCGGCGATCGGTCTGCGCGTCGAGCACGTGCTGATCGACGTCGTCGTCCTCGTCCTCGCGTTCGCCTCCGCGCGCTCGCGGCGGATCCTGATGTACCTCCTGCCCTTCTGGTGGACCGGCTTCCTCTACGAGTCGGTCCACCTCCTGCTCCCGCTCCGGGGACCCATCCACATCGCGGACTTCTACGGCGTCGAGCTCGCCCTCTTCGGGGTCGGGGACCCGGCCATCACCCTCGCCGAGTGGTTCATCGGCCACACCAGCGTCGTCGTCGACGTCGTCTCGGGCCTCGCCTACATGCTCTACCTGCTCGAGCCGCCGCTGCTCGTCCTGCTGCTGCTGCTCGCGCGGCGCGACGAGGCGCGCGCCACGCAGATCGCGTGGACCTTCCTCGCGGTGAACGTGCTCGGGCTCCTGACGCAGCTCGCCTTCCCGGTCGCCCCGCCCTGGTACATCCTCGAGCACGGCCTCGGCCCGGCGGTCCTCGACGCCGCGCCGAGCCCCGCCGGCGCCGCCCGCTTCGACGCCGCCACCGGGATCGCCTACTTCGCGTCGTTCTACTCGCGAAACGCCAACGTCTTCGGCGCCTTCCCGTCGCTTCACTCGGCCTATCCGTTCCTGTGTGCGCTCGTGGTCGCGCCCCTCGGCAAGCGCTGGTGGATCCCGACCGTCGCCTTCGCCGCGCTGATCGGCTTCTCGGCGGTCTACCTCCAGCACCACTACCTCCTCGACGTCCTCGGCGGCTGGCTCTTCGCCACGCTCGCCTTCCTCCTGGTGCGCCAGGTCCTCGGCCACCGAACGCGGTCACGAAGCGCTCGGCGCTCCTGTCCGCCGGCGCCGGCGTGAGCGTCGCCACGGGGCGCTTCTCCCACGGCGGCTGGCTCTGCGGGAGGTCGCGCGGCGGGGCGGCTCGGCTCGCTCGGACAGGTGTCCGCCGGCTCAGGGGCGGGTCGCCGTCGGTCGCCGGCCCGCCGGTCTGAGGTCGCGCGTCGTCAGGGGGCGGGGTCGACGAAGGTCACGCCGCCGGCGCCGTCGAAGGCGAGGGTGGGCGTGATGTTGACGGCGTTGGCCCAGCGGAGGGCGTCCTCGGCGGAGCCGCTGACGAGGTCGAAGACCCAGGTCGCCTCGCGCTCCTCGGCGATGGTGCGGTCGATGAAGGCCACCTCCGGGTCGTCGGGGGCGACCCGGGCGGCGATGTGGCAGCTCCGGGTGTGCTTGACGACCCAGCGCTCCTCGCCGAGGCCGATGAGCCCGTTGGCGAGCGGCAGGAAGGCCTGCCCCTCGAGGAAGCGGAAGGCGTCCTCGGGGTAGGTGCGCACCTCGTCCTCGATGAGCCCGGGGCAGTAGGTGATGTTGCGGTCGGCGCGCGCGAAGCCGACGCGCACCTCGCGGGCGTCGCAGGTGGCGTCGTCGTCGGGGCAGCCGGCGGCGGCGCCGAAGCGGACCGTCACCCGCGTCACCGGGCCGGCGGTCGCGGCGGTGACCTCGACCTCCCGGGTGTCGGCGTCGACGCTCACCCACCCGCCCGAGAGGTCGGTCGCGGTCCAGGTCGGGCCGGCGGGGGCGGCGCCGGGGCGGACGGTGCGCGCGGCGAGGTCGACGACGTAGGCGCCGTCGAGGTCGAGGGCGGCGGCGAGGGTACCGCGCAGGGCGGCGGAGGCGCTGGTGACGGCGTCGTTCTTCCGGGCGCAGTAGATGCGCTCCCCGGTCCACGGGTTGACGCCGGAGCCGTCGCTGACCTCGGCCTTCCACACGTCCTCCCAGAGGGCGGCCATGGCGTTGGCGTCTGCGGGGGTGGCGACGTCGGCGGCGGTGGCCGCGTCGAGCATCACCTGGGTCGCCGCGGCGAGGGCGCGGACGCGGGCGTTGGCCGTGCGGAGGGGGTTGTCCTCGTCCTGGCCGAGGAAGACCTCGTTGCGGCCGCCGAGCCAGCGGTGGATGGAGTCGGTGGACGGCGCCTGCCAGGTGCCGTCGAGCAGCGGCGGGGCGGGCTTCTTCTCGACGCCGAGGGCCTCGAGGTGGCGGACGAAGTCGGTGACGCTGGTGAGCTTCCAGCCGGCGGCCTCCTGCGCCTCGAGCGCGGCCTCGTACTCGGCGACGCGGTCGGGGTCGGCGCCGGCCAGCGGGGCGAGGTAGGGGTTGACCCAGTTGGCCGTGGCGCGGAGCTCGCCGTCGTCGAAGAAGGTCCAGCTCACCTCGACGCCGCTCGCCGGGTCGACGCCCCCCGGGCCGACGACGAGCGTGCCGCCCTCGCTGGCGTAGTAGGGCCAGCGGACGTCGTCGCCCTGGACGTAGCGCCACAGGTTCTTCGGGAAGACGCCGATCTCGTAGCCGTGGTCGACGAGGAAGCGCTGGCGGCCCTCGCCGGCCTGGCCTTCCTGGTTGAAGACCACGCCCGACAGCGGCAGGCAGTGGGCCTCGAAGACCGCGCGGGTGCGGGCGACCGAGCGCTCGAGGTCCTCGGCGGGGAAGGCGAGGAAGAGCTGGTCGGAGTGGTGGAAGCTGACGAGCTCGGCCTGGCCGGACCAGGCGAGGGCCTGGAGCTTGGCGAGGACCTCCGGGTGGCGCGCGGCCATGACCTCGACCATGTACGCCTGGAGCTCGAGGTCGACGCGCCAGCTCGGGTGGCGCGCGTAGACGTCGAGGATGGGCGCGAAGGTCTCGGTGATGATCCAGTCTTCGACGCGGTCGTTGTCCCAGCCGGCGACCTCGGCCTGGTTGGCGAGGTACTGGAGCTGGCCGTCGTCGTCGACGTACTCGAGGCCGCCGATGACGTACTGGACGTTGAAGTGGAAGAGCGCCAGGGCGAACCGCGTCTGGCTCGTGTCCGGGGCCTCGAGCGCGGGCGCGAGCGGATCGGGGCAGGCGGCGACGGAGGTGTCCGCGAGGGCGTCGCCGTCGACCGCGTCGGTGAGCGCGGTGTCCTCGGCCACGTCGTCGGTCGGCACGGTGTCCGCGACGGCGGTGTCGGTCTCCGCGGGTGCGGGGTCGCTCCCGCAGCCTACGGCCAGGAGCCCGATCACCAACCCCAGGATACGGACGCTTCGCTGACGCACATCGACCTCCGGGTACGCGAGCGGAGCATACCCACGCAGCGCGACGGACGCAGCTCCGTTGTGAAAATGTGAGATGAGGGGGTCAGACCCCACTACATCACATTTTCCATCCCGGTAGCTCCCGCCGGCGGGAAAGTGTGAACATGTGGGGTCAGACCCCATATGTTCACACTTTTTGGGCGCAACGCGGCGGGGCGCCTTCTCCCCTCCCGGATTATGAGATAGCGTGGGGTCAGACCCCTCGACTTCACATTTTCTCCCGAGAGGACTGGAGCTGCACATGGCACGCCTGCCGCGAGTCGACTTCCCCGGCGCCTGGCACCACGTGATGAACCGCGGCGCGCGGCGCGCCGACATCTTCCTGACCGACGCGCACTGCACGCTCTTCCTCGACCTCGTCGGGCAGATGGTGGAGAAGCACGGCATCGAGGTCCACGCCTACTCGCTGATGCCGAACCACTTCCACCTGCTGGTGCGCTCGCCGACCGGCAACCTCTCGCAGGCGATGAAGTTCCTCGTCGGCGTCTACACCCAGCGCCTCAACCGGCTCTGCGGCTGGGACGGCCCGGTCTTCCGCGGGCGCTACCGGAGCAAGCTCGTCGACGAGGACGCCTACCTCAACTACCTCTTCGCCTACGTCCACCTGAACCCGCTGCGGGCGAAGCTCGTCGGGCGCGTCGAGGAGGAGAACGCGTGGACCAGCTTCCGCGCCCACCTCGGCCTCGAGGGCGCGCCGGCGTGGCTGTCCCGCGACGGCGTGAGGTCCGTCTTCGGCTCGCCGGAGACGATGGCGGACGCCATCCGCTCGCTCCACCTGCGCAAGGACTGGCCGGAGGGCTCGGACCTCGAGTCCGACGTCCCGCGCTGGCCGGCCGACGCGACGGGCGGCGGCGGCCTCGTGCGGGTCGACACCCTGCTCGAGCAGGTCGCCGCGGTCACCGGCGCCGGCGTCGACGAGCTGCGCCGCGCGGCGCGGGGCCGCGGCGCCAACCCGGCGCGTCGCTTCGCCGTCGTCGCCCTCGCGGAGCTCGGCGGGCTCAAGCACCGCGAGATCGGCACCGCGCTGGCGATGACCTCGCCCGAGGTCGCCAACGTCCTCTATCGGGTGCGCAAGGCCGAGGCCGAGCCGTTCGCGGCGTGGCGCCGGGCGCTCGGAGACGCGCTCGCCGCCTCCTGACGCGCGCCGCACCAGACGCGAAGGGAGGGCGCTGACCCTCCCTCCGCGGCCTCGCGACCCCGACGGGGCGAGGCGCACCCACGCCTCGCCCCCGGTCGCCCTCAGTACACCGTCTGGATCGTCCCGAAGTCGCCGCCCAGGCCATCGGCGCCGACGTTGTCGGTGTTGGACGCGTTGCCGCCCTCGCCGGCGTCCCCGCCGGTCGCCGCGGTCCCGTTCGGGAACGTGTTCGTGGCGAAGTCGTGGGCCTGGCCGTGGATGCCCCAGGCGAGGATGTCGAAGGAGGCCCCGCCGCAGGCGCCGCCGCCGCCGCCGCCGTGGCCGCCGC
>SBGO01000247.1 GCA_006226565.1 Deltaproteobacteria bacterium
GGGAGAGGCGCGGCACCGGCTCGGCCTCGAGCCCGGCGGCGCCGGAGAACGGGACGGCGCTGAGCGCGCTGCGCCACTGGTCGCGCCCGGTCGGGAGGGCCGAGACGCCGTCGCCGAGGGCGTAGAGGGCGGCGCGCGCCTCCTCGGCGCGGGCCAGGGTGAGGAAGAGCGCGCCGAGGGCCAGGGCCGTGCGCCGCTTCTCGACGGTCAGCGCCATGCTCGCGCTGACGTCGAGCAGGAGCTCGAGGCGCGGGCTCACCTCGGCGCGGTGGCGCCGCAGGACGAGCTGGTCGGTGCGCGCGTAGACGCCCCAGTCGAGGTGCCGCAGGTCGTCGCCGGGCTGGTAGGCGCGGTGGTCGTGGAACTCGAGGCTGGCGCCCGGGCGCGCGCCGAGGCGGGCCCCGCCCTGTCGCAGCCGCCGGCGCGGATCGAGGGCGAGGCGCAGGCGCCCCGCGAGCCCGTGCACCGCGGCGTCGTCCCAGCCCGGGACCGCGCCCTCCGAGCCCGCGACGCTCACGCGTCGAGCTCCGCGACGGTGCGCTCGAGCACCTTCGTGCGGCGGACCGCCTGGATGAGCAGGACGAAGGCGGCGGCGCCGCCGGCGAGGATGATGAAGAGGAGCTCGTCGTCGAAGCGCCCGGGGCGGTCGGCGATGATCCACATGCCGGGGATCGGGGTCAGCGCGGCGATGGGGTCGCGGTCGCCGGCGAGCGAGGTGATGACCGAGCCGATGAAGGCCAGCGAGGCGAAGACCGAGATGAAGAGCACCCGGCGCATGACGGGGTTGCCGAGGCGCCGCGCGAACCAGCGCCGGGCGGCGGCGTCGCAGAGGGTGATGAGCAGCGTGCCGTGGGCGCAGATGAGGATGGTGAAGACCATCGGCTCGCGCAGGCGGCTGCCGTTGGGGCCGAGGAAGTAGGCGACGGTGACCGTCGCGGCGATGGCGGCCACGAGCGAGAGGTAGGCGAGGCGGCCGCGGGCGGCGCCGGGGGCGAAGAGGATGGGGAGCTGCCACCACCTCATGTCGCGCGTCTCGCGGTACTGGCGCGGGGTGATGACGTAGTCCTCGGTGATGGCGAAGATGCCGAGGAGGAACGCCGCGAGGGCGCCGAAGAAGCTCGCCACCACGAGGGCCTCGCTGAGGAACGGCTCGGACGCGAAGAGCGACCAGACGACGCCGTTGAGGAAGACGACCCAGGCGTAGACGCGGGGGGCGGTCGAGCGGTTCGAGGCCGGGTGCCGCAGGATGGTGGCGCCGAGGACGAGCATGGCGCCGATCCAGATAACCGCGAAGTCCGCCAGGAAGACGTAGCCGGGGCCCTCCATCAGGCCGCCGATGACGAAGTGGCCGGTGAAGTCGAAGTTCAGCCAGACCGTGAGCGTGCTGAACCAGATGAAGCCCGAGACGATGGCGACGAGGACGCCGAGGGCGTTGCGGGCGCCCTTGCTGCCGCTGACCGAGCCGAGGAAGATGGCGCCCGCCGAGGCGCACCAGCCGGCGACCGGGATGAGGAAGAGGACGAAGAGGATCTCCTCCAGCGCGATGCCGCGGAGGAGGTAGGCCATCACGAGGAAGGGCGCGATGGCGGCGCTGTAGAGGAGCCCCTGGAGCACCGAGGCGAGGAACATGCCGCGGATGAGCTTGCCGGGCGAGAGCCCGGTGAGGCGCACCAGGTCCCAGGTCTTCTCGTCGCGCTCGTTGGCGGTGGCGCGGAAGGCGGCGATGGGCTCGAAGACCCAGACGGCGAAGGCCCAGATGGCCGCGAGCAGCCCGAAGAGGGTGAAGGCCGCCTCGCCCTCGCCCTGCTCTCCCGCGGTGGCGCCGACGGTGATGGAGAAGAGCGTCGCGAAGCCGAGCACCGTCGAGAAGAGGATGATGAAGCCGCGCGAGCGGAGCTGCTGCCGGGCGTAGCGGACCACGATGGGGTTCGCGCGCTCGGAGGTCCAGCCGGCGACGCGCTCGATCAGGCTCGGGCGCTTGGCCGGGGCGGCGGCGGGCGCGGCGGCGGTGTCGTTGACGGCGGCCATCACTGCACCTTGCCTTCGGTGAGATGCATGAAGAGGTCCTCGAGGTTGTGGTCGCGGCTGGCGAAGTGGCAGACCGGGAGCCCGGCGGCGATGAGGCGCGCGAGGAGCGCGGCCTGGGCCGCGGGGTCGGCGGGGCACGAGAGCGACGCGACGGTGTCGTGGATCTCGACGTCGCCGACCTCGGCCTGCTCGGCGAGGATGTGGGGGAAGCGCTCGACCGGGGCCGCGAGGCGCAGCTCGATGACGGCCCGGGCGCCCTCCTCGCGGGCGCGCTCGGCGACCGTCGCCTGGACCTGGCGCTTGATCTCCTTCACCGAGCCGGTGGTGACCACGCGGCCGAGCTCGATGATGGCGACGGCGTCGCAGATCTCCTGGAGGTCGGCGAGGATGTGGCTCGAGATGAGGACGGCCTTGCCCTGCTTGGCGAGGAGGCGGATGAGCTCGCGGAACTCGACCCGGGCGCGCGGGTCGAGGCCGGCCGAGGGCTCGTCGAGGATGAGCACCTCGGGGTCGTGGATGAGCGTCCGGCCGAGGCCGAGGCGCTGCCGCATTCCCTTCGAGAGCGTGGTGACGAGCTTCTCGGACAGGCCGCCGAGCTGGCAGAAGTCGATGACGTCGGCGAGCGCGTTCTGCCGCTTCGCGCCGCGGAGGCCGTAGGCGCGGGCGAAGAAGTCGAGGTACTCGAGGACGGTCGTGTTCGGGTAGGTCCCGAAGTCGTCCGGCATGTAGCCGATGCGCCGGGCGACGGTGTCGGCGTCGTCGATGGTGCTGAGGCCGGCGATGCGGCAGTCGCCGCTGGTCGGCTCGTCGAGCCCGGCGAGGATGCGCATGGTGGTCGTCTTGCCGGCACCGTTGGGGCCGATGAAGCCGAAGACCTGGCCGGTATCGAAGCTGAAGGAGACGTCGTCGACGGCCTGCACGGCGCCGAAGCGGCGGGAGAGGTTGCGGATCTCGACCAGGCTCACGGCGTCACCTCCGCGGGGACCGGGGTGGCGGCGGACAGCGGGCCGGCGACCCACGCCTGCAGCGGCGCCTCGTCGCTGGCGTCGGGGCCCGGGACGGGGGCGAGCGGGCGGGCCAGCTCGGCGACGAAGTGGTTGGGGGCGTCGGCGCGCTTCCACACGCGCTCGGCGCCGGGGCCGAGGCGCCCGAAGGGGACGCCGCCGGGGAGGCCGCCGGGGCTCTCGGTCATGACGCAGCTGCGGCCCGGCTCGACGTCCTGGCAGAACCAGACGGCGCCGCCGGGGGCGACCCACCAGACCCCGGTCGCCGCCACGTCGAGGCCGTTGACGAGCTCGTAGGCGCCGCCGCGCTGCTGGAGCGTCAGCCGGCGCCGGTCGGCCTCGGGGCTCACGAAGGTGAGCTGCCGGTTCTTGCGGGTCGGGATCCACTCGCCGGTCAGGCGCTGGGCGACGTCGGTCCAGCGGGTCTGGCGCGGGGTGGGCAGGTCCTCGACCGGGGAGTAGCTCTCGGGGGCCATCTCCGCCGCGTGGAGGAGGCGCACGAGGACGTCGGGGCCGATGTCGAAGTCGCCGACGCCGGTCCCGGCGAAGTAGGTGACGCCGGTGAAGGTGAGGGCGCTGTGGTGCGCGCCGTCGAGCCAGCTGAGCTGGATCGCCGCGCGCTTCACGCCGAGCCCCTCGCTGACGACGTTGTAGCCGATGAGGACGCCGCTCGCGGCGAGGCTGAGGAGCGGCGTGGTCAGGAGGAAGAGGCCGCGCTGGTTCTTCTTCTTGATGCACCACCACAGGTTCACGGGGCCGACGAGGATGGCGAAGAGGAGCGCCACGAGGATGAAGCCGCCGACGGGGACGGTCTCGGTGCCGGGGACGCGGTGCATCCACGGCGAGGCCTCGGCGTCCTGCGGCTTCTTGAGCCACTCCTGGAGGGGCTCCTGGTAGCCGCTGACGGCCACCGTCGGGACGGCGCCGAGCGCCTCCCAGCGGGCGAGCCCCTCGCCGAGGTCGAGGAGCAGGAGGCGGCCGCCGGCGCGGGACCAGGTCGCCAGGGCGCTGCGCTGCGCGTCGCTGAGGGCGGCGTCCGCCTGGGAGCCGATGACGAAGGTGGCGTCGAGGGGGTAGCCCTGCCAGCGGTCGGGGAGGCTCTGGGCGGTCACGTCGGCGAGGCGCCAGTCCTCGTCGACCCAGAGCTCGCCGTGGGGCGTGACGACGGCCACGTCGAGGGAGTTCTGGGCGATGGTGCCGCTGGCGACGCCCTCGTCGCCGTCGTCGCTCCGCCACTTCACGCGCGGGGCGCAGCCGAAGCTGTTGAGGTCGGTGGCCGGGACGAGCACGGTCCGGCGCAGGCGGGTGCCGGCCGGGACCGGGAAGCTCGCCTGGGCGGAGACGGTGCCGCAGGTCACGTCGACCGACAGCGTCACGGCGCGGGGGCTGTGGACGAGGACCTGGACCGGCACCGGCCAGCCGGAGAGGCTCCAGGGGGTCGAGGCGTCGACCGTGAGCCCGCCGGGCTGCGCGGCGGCCGGTGCCGCTGGGAGGGCGACGAGGGCGGCCACGGCGACGGCGGCGAGGGGCGCGAGCCCCGGGCGTCTGCGAGGTGTGGAAGGCATGGCGTCTCTCGGGCGGGGGATCAGGACGCGAGCTCGGGGACCGAGCCGACCAGCTCGCCGACGACGTCGCGGGTCGTCAGGCCGCGGAGCCCCGCCTCGTAGCTCTTGATGAGGCGGTGGGCGATGACCGCCGGCGCGAGGGCCTTGACGTCGGCGAAGCCCACCGAGGGGCGGCCGGCCAGGAGCGCG
>SBGO01000427.1 GCA_006226565.1 Deltaproteobacteria bacterium
AGCTTGCCGAGGCGCGCCATCGCCGCGAGGACCCGCGCGCGGCGCGCCAGGCACGCCTCGAGGTCGGCGAAGGGGTTGAGGCGGTCCGGCGACGGCAGGAGCCCCACGAGGGCCGCCGCCTCGCCCGCGTCGAGCGCCGCGGCGCTCTTGCCGAAGTAGTGGCGCGCGGCCTCCTCGACGCCGTAGCGGCCGTCGCCGAAGTAGACCTGGTTCAGGTACAGCTCGAGGATCTCCTCCTTGTCGAGGTGATGGTCGAGCTTGCGGGCGAGGAAGACCTCGAGGAGCTTCCGCTCGAGCGTCTTGTCCGCGCTCAGGTAGAAGGAGCGCGCGAGCTGCTGGGTGAGGGTCGACGCCCCCTGGCTGAAGCGGCCGCTGCGGACGTTCGTCCACATCGCCCGGACCATGCCGAAGTAGTCGAGCCCCTCGTGCTCGTAGAAGCCCTCGTCCTCGGAGGACACGAGCGCGTCGGGCACGTAGCGCGGCAGGTCGACGAGGCGCACGAGCGTCCGCCGCTCGACCCGGAAGACGCCGATGACGCTGCCGTCGGCGGCGTAGACCCGGGACATCTGCGGCGCGGTCCGCCGATAGTCCGCCACCGACAGGACGTCGGGCAGCTGGCTGTCGAGGTAGAGCGTCAGGAGCCAGAAGGCCGTGACGCCAACCACCGCGGAGACGACGCCGAGCTTCAGCCCGAGGACGACGAGGCGCCGGAGCAGACCGCGGCGCGGCGCCCGCTTCGGGGCCTCGGCGAGCTTCTCCTTCCGGGACGCGGGCGCAGTCACGGCTGCACGTTAGCAGCGCCGGTGCAGCGCGCCAGAAATCCCCCCTGCGACGTGCGGCCCGGTCGCGCCGCGTGGCCGCCTAAGGAGCCGCCGCCTCCACGCACTGCAAGACGAGGAGCCGCGTCTCGCCCGGGTTCATGCAGCGCTCGACGAGCGGGCCCCAGACCCAGTCGCCGCCGCGCACGATGATCTGCGAGGCCACCCCCGGCTCGGTGCGGGTGCACGGGAACATGTCCTGGCCCGGCGTCAGGGCGCTCTCCTCGAGGTGGCCGTCGATGAGCACCTCGGCGTGATCGATCTGCCCGGCGCACGCCGCGTCGAGGCGGAGATCGTAGCCGCAGGACGCGCTCGTGCACGCCTCGACCTCACACCGGCACGGCACCAGCTCCCCCTGGTACGGATCGCTCTCGCAGCCGGCCAGGGCGAGGATCCCGATCACGAGCAGCTGGGGAATGCGGTTCACCGCGCCTAGGTTCAGGAGCCGCAGGCATCTTGTCAACAGCGGTCGTCGTCCCGCGACACACCAGCGTTTGCCCGGCTGTCGCGGCCGATGCTAGTGTCTTCGCGCCGAACGACTCGACGTCTCCGCTCACGCGGGCCGGAGACAACAGCTCTGGAGTGACCATGCGCACGACGCGATTCCTTCTCGTGACCCTCACGGCGACCGCGGCCGCCCTCGCGCTGGGCACGGCCTCGGCCTCCGCCGCGTCGAACTGGCAGAAGTACGGCGGCGACTGCGACGACGCCGCGTTCAAGAGCCCCGACACCGCCGACATCAAGGTCATCGCCCGCTGCGTCCGCATGTGGGAGGCCTACCAGGACGTCTCCGAGGTGAAGGACGACGGCTACAGGGGCCGCGTCATCTCCGCGATGCAGCGCCTGTACGTGCAGGGCACCGACAAGGACGCGTCCGTCGCCCGCGTGGCCCTCGGCCGCCTCGGCGTCACGGCGCTGCCGGACCGCGGCGGCGAGACGACCGCCAAGGCCGAGAAGACCGACGCGAAGAAGCCGGCGCGCGAGCGCTTCAACCCCGAGGAGCCCACGAAGAAGCAGAAGGCGGCGGCCGACAAGCACTTCAAGAACGGCTTCAAGCAGTACCAGAAGAAGAAGTACGACAAGGCGCTGAGCTACTACCTCAAGATGGTCGACGCCGCGCCCGGCTACGCGAAGGGGCACTACAACGCCGCCTGCGCCTACGCCCTCCTGGGTGACGCCGACAACATGAACAAGTACCTGCAGAACCTCGCCGACATGGCGGCGGGCGGCAGCGACGACGCGATGAAGAACCTGAAGCTCGCGCGCACCGACAGCGACTTCGAGGGCGTCCGTGACGGCAGCACCGAGTTCAAGCGCCTCACCGGCTACGCCAAGGTCAAGGTGCTCAACGCCATGGGCGAGATGGGTGAGGAGAACACCGACAACCTCATGGCGTCGCTCAAGAAGCTGAACTACGTCGCCGACGGCGTCGACGAGAGCAGCAAGAAGCGCACGAACCCGATCATCTGGTACGCCGAGCACTCCAAGGGCGCCGCCTACATCGTCAAGGAGCTCCTCGGGCACCCGAAGACCCAGGTGGTGCTCTTCACCGTCGAGCAGCTCAAGGGCTTCGACGTCGTGGTCGTGTGGGGCGACGAGGTCAAGAAGAACGGCGAGCCCAAGGTCTACGTGCAGGACCCCGCGGACGCGGAGAAGAAGCTCGACCAGCTCGCGCGCAAGGAGGACGAGATCCTGCGCGAGCCCGAGGCGGTCGCGGACGAGATCGACGACGCCCTCGGCAAGCCCGAGGAGGTCCAGGAGCGGATCGACAAGAACCTCGAGCGGCCGGGCAAGGCGATCGACCGCGCCGAGAAGACCGTCGACAAGGTCAAGGGGCTCTTCAAGTAGCTCCGGAGACGCGCGCCCTCACTGGGCGCGCGGTCGGTCCTGCGGCTCGGCCGCACTCCTAGATTGACGCTGCGGGAGCGGCGATGCAGCATCCTCGCTTCCACAGAGGGGTGTCTGCTACACTCCCTACCGGTGGGCGCTCCCCCGGAGCCGCCCGTTCGGTGCAATACCGGGGTATACCGCGATGGTGATTGAGGAAACGATTCTGAGGGCAGGGACTCCCGGGCCGTGGGAGCTGATCCTGATCCTCCTCATCGTGCTGCTCGTGTTCGGTGCCGGCAAGCTGCCGCAGATCGGCGACGCGCTCGGCCGTGGGATTCGGAACTTCAAGAGCGCCTCGTCCGGCAAGAAGGACGAGCCGGTCGACGTGACTCCGAAGGCCCTCGAGGACAAGGACGCGAAGCCGGTGAAGACGGTCGAGGTCGAGACCAAGGAGCAGCAGGGGGCGTAACTCCGACGCCCGGGGAGGTCGACGACGCGTGGTCATGGGAGACCCACTACCGTCCCGCGTCGTCGAGACCCCAGTCGGACCGCTCTTGCTCGTCGCCGGCCGCGCGGGGCTCCGCGCGGTCGTCTTCGTGTCCGATCGCGAGCTCGAGGACGTGCGCCGCGAGCAATCGCTCGTCTGCGGCGCACCGGTCGTCGACCAGCGCCACCCGCTGCTCGTCCGCGCGGCGCACGAGCTCCGCGGCTACTTCGACGGTCGGCGGCAGGCCTTCACCCTGCCCCTCGACGCCCACGGCACGCCCTTCCAGCGGCACGTGTGGGACGTCATCGGGCGCGTGCCCTACGGCGCGACCCTCACCTTCCAGCAGCTCGCCGAGCGGATCGGTCGGCCGCGCGCGGTGCGCTCGGTCGCCAACGCCTGCGCGCGCAACCCGCTGCCCATCATCGTCCCCTGCCACCGCATCGTCGCCCACGACAACGCGCTGGCGGGCTATGTCGGCGGCATCGCGGTGAAGCGACGGCTCCTCGTGCTCGAGCGGCGGGACGTGGCCGACCTGCCGCTCCTGCGTCTGGTCGCGGAGGACCCCGCCGGAGACGAGCCCGAGGCCGCCGACACCCTGCCCGAGCCGCTCTACCGCTGGCTCGTCCACCCACGACGGCGGCGCCTGGCCCCAGACCTGTGGCTCGCGGAGGCGATGGACGCGGTGCCCGTCCACCTCTGGCCGACCCTCGCCGACCAGCTCCTCCACGGAGACCTCGAGGAGCGCGTGCACCTCGTCGACGAGCTGCTCGAGGCGTGGACCATCGAGCTGAGCCGCGGCGGGTGGCCGGACCCGCGGGCGCTCGCCCGCTTCGTCGAGGTCGCCGCCCAGCGAGGCCACGTCGGGTTCGAGCTCGTGGGCCGGCGGCTGGTCGGCGCGGCCGGGCTCCCGGAGGCGCACCGCTCGGCGCTGGCGCGCCAGTACGAGCGCATCATGGCCAGCGAGATCGAGGCCTCGGCTTTCGTCCGCGAGCTGACGGTGGACCTCTGGATCGCCCTCGACCCGGAGCGGCACCTCGCGGCGCTCGGCGTCGCTCGCGCGGAGCTCTTCGCGGAGCCGCCGGCGGAGCCCGACGGAAACGATTGAATGCGAGGACGCGGAGCCGCGTCCAAGTTCGGTCGCCGGACCGGCGACCCCGCGAGGAGGCAGGAGATGATCCGGAGAGCCCTGTGGATCGGCGGCGCGACCCTGATGATGGCGGCCTGTGGCCCCATGCCCGGGTACGTGGTGCCGAGTGATCGAGACACCCCCGACAAGTCGCGCTCACAGGTCGAGTACAGCGCCCCCGACGAGGCGAAGACGGATGACGTCGACAGCGGCGAGGTCCGGACCCAGCGTCGCCGGGTCACCACGCCGCCGCGCACCGTCCTTCGGGACCGCACGACGCCCGACGAGCCAATGTCGCCGCCCGCGCCGGCCCCGACCCCGGTGGCCGAGGTGCCGCCGACGCCCGCGCCGACCTACACGCCGGCCCCCGCGCCGAGCTACGCCCCGGCGCCCACGCCCGCGCCGGCCCCGACCGTCACCCCGGCCCCGACCGTGACCCCGGCGCCGAGCCCCTCCGACGGCAAGCTCCAGGTGGTGCCCCTCGGCCGCGCAGACACCTACTACCTGATCGAC
>SBGO01000245.1 GCA_006226565.1 Deltaproteobacteria bacterium
GGGCGAGGTCCAGGGCCCGCGCCAGCGCCCGCTCGGCCTCGTGGTACGCGTCGGGGCGCTCCGCGAGCACCGTCAGCGCCTCGAGGCGGTGGCGCTCCGGGGCGTAGTAGCCCTCGCCGGTCCGCGCGAGGTGGGCGTCGCTGCGCTGGAGCGCGACTCGGGCCGCGTCCACGCGCCCGGCGCCGAGGTGGAGCTCGGCGAGCAGCGTCGTGTCCGCCCCCCGGGCGATGTGCGCGTTGAGCTCGACCACGTGCTCCATCGCCATCACGGACACCTCGACCCCGGCCTCGTACACGCCGAGGCTGGCGATCGACCAGCCGAGGAAGATGCGCCCCATCAGGTCGAACTGCCTGAAGCCGAACCGCCCGCAGACCGCGAGGAGCTCCTGGGCGGCCTGGTGCGCCTGCTCCGGCTCGCGGCGGTACTGGCGGAGCATCGTCATGTTGAAGAGCGCGAAGGCCTCGCTGAAGGGGTGCTCCGCGGCGATCTCGAGCGCCGCGTGCACGAGCCGGAGGGCCGCGTCCGGGCGCCCGACCATCACGTAGGAGCGCGCCAGGTCGCAGCGACAGGTGACGCGCGGGTCCTGCGCCTGCCGCGTCGCCTCACGCGCCGCCGGGGTCGCGTCCGCGAGGGCGATGCCCCGCTCGAGGGTCGGGATGGCCTCCGGGTGGCGCCCCTGGAACGACAGGACCGCGCCCCTGGCTTGCAGCGCCGCGGCCTCGAGGGCGGCGACGCCGAGGACGCCGGCGAGCTCGACGAGCCCCTCGGCGATGGCGAGGGCCTCGTCGAGCCGGGCCTCGATGAGGACCTGGACCCAGCGCATGTGCTCGAGGGCGAAGAGCTCGGGCGTCGGGCGCATGTGTGGCACGAGCTCGGCAGAGCGCCGGAAGATCGGCGCGGCGTCGGGCGCCGCATAGCCGTGCATCTGCATCAGGACCTGGGCCTCGGTCGTGAGCAGCTCCACCTCGATCGGATGCCGGCCCGGCGCGCGCGGCAGGGTCGCGACCAGCTCTCTCGCGCGCGCCAGGTGCGGTAGCAGCGCCACCCGGTCGCGGGCCCGACGCGTCAACGCCGCGAGCTCGACGAGGTAGGCGTCGAGGACCGCCTCGCGGAGCGGCGGCGCGATGCTCGCCTCGAAGAAGCGCCCCGGCAGCGCGTGGACGTAGACCTCGCCGCGGTCGACGCGGATCATGGAGCGGCGCGCGAGCGCGGCGAGCGCGGCGTCGATGGCCTCCCGCGGCGCCGCGTCGCGGGCGAGGGCCGCGACAGTCGCCAGGATGAGGGCGTAGGGCGCCGGCGCGGCCTCTACGAGGCCGCAGACCCACGCCGTGACGTGCGCGAGCGGGTGACCGAGGACGACCGGGGTCGGCTGGTCGGCGGCGAGCTGGTCGAGCGCGAGGCCGAAGACGCGGTCGACGCTCCGCGAATATCCCGCCACATCCGTACCGACATCGGAAATGACATCGGGACCGCCCGCGCGAATTCTGCGGAGCAGCTCGGAGGGCTGGAGGGCATGCCGCCCCATGTAGACGCTGGCTACGTGGAGCGGAAATGGCGAGTACCCGAAGTATTCGCAGACCGAATCGACGGCGGCACGCTCCCGGGGATCGATGTCACCGTCTGGCAAATGCCATTTGAGAAGCGCCGTCGCCTGCTCGGGCTCGAGCGGCGCGAGCGTCAGCGTGCGCGCGCCGTCCACGAGGGGCAGCTGGGTCGTCATGACGACGCGGCAGGCGCCTCGGCGCGGCAGCCAGGCGACGGCGGCGCGCTCGTCCGTCACGTCGTCGAGGACGAGGAGCGAGGGCCCGCCGCGCTCGAGCACCTCGCGGACGCGCTCGGCGCTCTGGATGGGCGTCCGCAGCGTCGGCGCCCCGCTGTCGAAGTGCGCCGCCCAGCGGCCGATCGCGATGGTCAGGTCCGCCCCGCTCGCGTGGACGAGCAGGATGTGCTCGAAGCGCGCCGCGTTCTGGGTCAGAAACGCCGCGACGAGCTGGGTCTTGCCGATCCCGCTCGGCCCGCACACCGCGACCGGCGGCGGGCTCGCGGCGTGGGCGCTCAGCAAGCGGTCGCGCAGCAGCGCCAGCTCCCGGTCGCGGCCGGTGAAGTCGGCGACCACGCGGACGTCGTCGACGCCGAAGAGCCGCGGCCACCCCGCGGAGGCCTGGAGCCACGGGTCGGCAGCCGCCGGGGAGGCGCGCCCCATCGCGATGTCGAGCCCGCGCGCGTAGTCGACCTCGGCGCCGACGGGCTCGTAGCACACCGCGTCGGAGGGAAAGCCCGCCTCGACGACGGGGCCGAGCTCGCAATCCTCGACGAGCACCGAGTCGGATCCGCGGTTCCGAATCCACGAGATGGCATTCTTGATTGGGTCGCCTTTTGCCTCGTGGGTGTTCCACGACGGCAGCATCACGAGCTCGGCGACGAGCACGCCAGGCGCGCCGTTGGGTCGGCGCGGCCGCGAGGCGAGGAACCACATGTCGAATAACCGGAGACTCAGCTTCTTTGGCAGGGCGTCGTAGTAGCCTCCCCACGGGGGCGGCTCCGGCAATCGGCCGCGGTGCTTCTGCTCGAGCGCCCAGAACGTCTCACCGAAGCGGACGCCGCGCGGACCGTCGTCGCCGAAGACGAAGGTCAGACACGCGTATCGCGATTCCTCGGCCGACATGGAGCTCCCGACTTGGGTCCACGAGAACGATCTCGAATTGATCTGCGACCTGTCAACGCCGAAACGGGGCGCTATCGTGGCGACACTACACCTACGGAACGTCGACGTCGCCTCCTCCGAGCTTCTGCATCGGACCGCCGCCCAGAAAATCAACCGCTCGAGAGTTTGAGGCACAGAGCGACGACGCGGAAAGGAATCGACATGAAGGAGGATCAGCGGACCATGCGATATCTCGACATCACCAGAAAGCGCGAGGTCTCACGCCGGGTCGTCATCGAGGAGCTCCGACGCCAGGGCCTCCGCCGCCCCGAGGATGCGCTCCGCCGGCTCGAGGTCGGGGACGCCATCGGCCCGTTCAAGGCCCTCGCGGACCGGCCCCCGAGCGTCCGCGAGATCACCGAGCTCACCGGCGCGAGCTACGCGGCCGCCTACCGCTGGACCACCGGTCGCGCCCGCTTCCCCCTCCAGGAGTTCCTCCAGGTCGTCGTCGCCCGCGGGGCGGACACGAAGACCGCCATCGCCTGGGCCGAGCGGTGGCTCCGGACCGAGATCCTCGAGCCCGAGCCCGAGGCGCGCTCCGCCGAGGCGTGACCCGCCCGGGACGGCGGCACGAGCAGCCGCCGGGGCCGTCCCCGGGACACCGAAGGCCCCGGCGCGCGCCGGTCCGACCGCGCTTCGCGCCCGAACGCTTGCCCTCCCGCCGTCGGCGTGGCAAGCGGTCCCGTCATGGCTGTCGCCCACCGCCCCGAAGTGCTCGCCCCCGCCGGGGACCACGACGCCCTCCGCGCCGCCCTCGCGGCGGGCGCCGACGCGGTCTACTTCGGCCTCGACGACGGCTTCAACGCCCGCGCCCGGGCCAAGAACTTCGCCGTCGACGACCTCGACGGCATCGTCCGGGCCTGTCACCGGGCCGGCGCCCGGGCTTTCTTGACGCTCAACACCCTCGTCTTCGAGGAGGAGCTCCCCCTCGTCGAGGAGATCCTGCGCCGCGTCGGCGCCTCCGGGGTGGACGCGCTCATCGTCCAGGACCCGGCGGTGGCGCTCCTCGCGGCCCGCGTCTGCCCCGAGCTCGACCTCCACGCCTCGACGCAGATGACCATCTCCAGCCCCGAGGCGGCCCGCTTCGCGGAGCGTCTCGGAGTGATACGGGTCGTGCTGCCTCGGGAGCTGTCCGTCGAACAAATCCGGACCTTCCGGGCCGGCAGCGCGCTCGAGCTCGAGGTCTTCGCCCACGGCGCCCTCTGCATGTCGTGGTCGGGCCAGTGCCTCACCTCCGAGGCGTGGGGCGGGCGCAGCGCCAACCGCGGCCAGTGTGCCCAATCGTGCCGCCTCCCCTACGGGCTCCTCGTCGACGGCGTCCCCCGGGACCTCGGCGAGGTGCGCTACCTCCTGTCCCCGAGCGACCTCGCCGCCCACGAGGTGCTCGACGAGCTCGTCGAGGCCGGGGTCCAGAGCCTCAAGGTCGAGGGCCGGCTCAAGGGGCCGGCCTACGTCGAGACCGCCGTGGCCTCCCTCCACCACCGGCTCGACGCCGTCGCGCGCGGAGACGCCGCGTCGCCCTCGGCGCGCGCCGCCCTGGCCGACGAGCTCGCGGTGATGCACCGGGTCTACTCCCGCGGCTTCACCGCCGGCTTCCTCGGCGGGACGGACCACCAGCGGCTGGTCGACGGGCGCCATCCCAAGCACCGCGGCAGCTTCCTCGGGCGCGTCGTGGCGATCCGGCCGGGCGCCGACGGCGGCGCCGAGGTGGTCGTCCGCGAGGCCCCGGACTTCCCGATCCTCGGCCGCCCCGGCGTCCCCGCGGAGACCCCGCTGGAGCCGGTGCGCGGGATGGGGGTGGTCTTCGACCTCGGCGACCCGCAGGACCCGAACGAGCCCGGCGGCGCCATCTTCTCCGTCCGCGCGGGCGACGGGCCCGGTGAGCGCTGGGTCCTCGGCTTCGCCCGGGACCCGGCCCTCGCCCCCGACCTCGCCCGGGTGCGGCCGGGCCACCGCGTGTGGATCAACTCCGACCCCGCCGCCGAGGCCCACGCCCAGCGCGCGGTGAAGGGCCCCGAGCCGAGCGGCCGG
>SBGO01000246.1 GCA_006226565.1 Deltaproteobacteria bacterium
GAGCCCGGAGACCACGGCCGGGGCCTGCGCGTCGGGGTCGTCGAGGGCCACGGTGGCCGCGCGGCGGAGGTCGGCGAGGGAGACGTCGGCGACGGTTCGGGCGTCGGGGTCGGCCTCGCCCTCGCCGATCACGACGCCGTCCTCGGTGGGCGCGGTCGCCGCCCCGCGCAGCGTGGACACCGGGCAGTTGCAGAGCTCGCACCGCCCCCGCTGGCGTGACACCTCGCTGATCGGCGCCGCACACCGCGGACATCGCCCCTGCGCGCTCATCGCTGCCCCCTCGCTCGACTGGAGCCCACACCATAGCCGCCGACGCCCTCCCGGGACAACGTGGCGCCGTCCCGACAGGGCAAATGACGTCCACGCGATCCCCGCGACGCGCCACGAGGGCCGTCCGCGGGCTCGCGCCGAGCCGACCTGCGCCCCCGCGGAGATCCCCCCGTCATACGGCACAGAGCCCCCTCACGGCCGCCATCGGCGCGACCCATGGGTTGATCCCCCGGCCGGGCGTGCCAATACTGGATCCGTCAAGGGTGTGAGGGAGAGCTTCCCCTTACAGGCCACAACCGGGTGGTCGGGCCGCCATCCGAACGATGCGTCGGGACATCGCCGTCCTACGCACGCTCGGAGGTCGCATGCACGACATCTCTTCGCCGTCGTCTACCACCAGCCTGTCCGCGCTCTTCGTCCGCCTCTACTGGCTGATCTTCGGAAACATCCTGCTCGCCTTCATGGGCATGATGATCCTGCTCCACAGCGGGGGCGGCTTCTTCTGGGCCGACATCGCCTACGGCGCCGGCCTCGCGCTCCTCGTCGGGGCCCGCTGGCTCGACGTCACGCGCCTCGACGGGCTGACCACGGAGGGCGAGCCCGCGACGCCCGCGCACCTGCGGCGCTACGTCGTGCTCACCCTGGCCGTGGGGGTCCCCGTGTGGGGCGCGCTCCACGGGCTCGCGGCGCTCACGAGCTGAGCGCGCTGACCTCACGCTGCACGGCGACGCCCGCCTCCGACAGCCGGTGGCGGGCGCCGTCGATGTAGTCGCCGCCGGGGCCGAAGCGGCCCTCGTCGAAGGTGATGCGGCCGTCGCGCGCGACGGTCACGACGGTGCACGCGCGCGTGCCGTAGACGTCCCCCTCGATGAAGGGGGGCGAGAGCACGCGCTCGAGCGCGAGGCCGACCCCGGTGTCGGGCAGCTCGTCGTCGGTCGCGGGCCAGCGGTCGCCGAGGGCCTCGTGGAGCGACCAGATGTCGATGGGATCCTGCGCGATCGCCCCTGACACCGCCCGCTTGATGCGCTCGACCTTGGGCCACGGGGTGTCGAGGAGGTGGTTCGAGAGGCCGTGGACGCCCGGCGTGACGGGCGCGAGGCGGTCGACCTCGCTCTCGTAGATCCAGAGGTCGTCGGCGGTCCCGAAGAGCAGGTTGAAGCCGTGGTAGCGCTCCCGCTCGGCGCGGAGGCGCGCACCGAAGGCCGCGACGTCCCCATCCCCGGCGAGGAAGTCACGCACCAGGAGCCCGCGCGACGGGCCGCCGCCCACCGCCATGTACTTCGGCGCGCGGAAGTTCGTCAGCGCCGCCACCCGACCGCCGCGCGTCACGCCCATCCACGTCCCGCCGCCGCGCAGGTCCCGGCCGGCGAGGACGTCGGGCGCGTCCTCCCAGAAGTCGGCGGCCGCCGCCGGGCGATCGTGGCGCTCGTCGCGGTTGGCCGCGATCAGCAGCGGGATCTCCGGGTGGGCGTGGTAGGCGAATCCGATCAAGCACATCCGAGGGGGCCTCGCGTCGGGAGAGGAGCCACGCGGCGGCGCTGGTCGCGCGTGGCATACGTTTTTCGCACACTCGCGGGGGCGGAAGCGAGCGCGGAGGTGGCGTCGGTTGCGGACGAGCGAGCTTCGGCGTCGACGAAGAGGACCGGATTTCGTAAGAACCCGCCCGTGAACGGCTACTCCCCTACGCTCTCCGTCGCCACCGCCGCCTTCGAGCTCGCCGCCGCCGCCTGGACCCTCCGTGGCCCGGGCCGGCGGGAGATCCTCCGGCCGGTCGCCGCGATCCTGGTCTTCCTCGCCGGCTACCAGCTGATCGAGGTGTTCGTCTGCTCGCAGCCCGACCAGATCCTCTGGGCGCGCGCCGCCTTCGCCGACGTCGTGTGGCTGCCGCCGCTCGGCTGGCTCCTGCTGCTGCGCCTGGCCCGGCCCGAGCGACGGCTCTGGGGCTACCTCACGGCGGGCGCCTTCGCGATCGCGGGCTTCTTCACGGTGTGGGTCTTCGCCGACCCGCAGTTCGTCACGGGGTCGGTGTGCCAGGCCGTCTTCGCGACCTACACCCACCCGACGTACATGCTCGAGGCCTACGGGGCGTTCTACCACCTCGGCCTCTGGGGCATGATCGGCGGCGGCATCGCCGCGCTGAGCGTCCTCCAGGGCGCCCGCGAGCGCGCCCACGTGGCGGACTTCCTGTACGGCACCGTCGCCTTCGTGGTGCTCGCGCTCACGACCGAGGTCGTCTACGCCCCGGCCCGCGACGCGACCCCCTCGATCATGTGCCACTATGCGCTCTTCCTCGCGCTCTTCCTGACACGCCTGTCGTGGCGCGAGCAGCGTCTCACGGTCGCCGCCCAGCAAGCTTGATCAACCTTGATCAACCCTTCGCACGGGAGCCGCTCGGGCGCCCGTGACGCGCCGGCGCGCAACGCACCGGCGCGTTGACGGGGGCGGCCCCCCTCCCCTAACGTGCGGCCTCCAGTCGATTCTCGGAGGAGCGCTGAATGGCGGAGATGATTCACGGCGGGCGCCTCGTCGCGCGCGCGCTCAAGCGCGAGGGTGTCGAGCACCTCTTCACCCTGTGCGGCGGGCACATCGCGGCGATCTACGACGGCTGCCTCGACGAGGGCATCCGCGTCGTCGACACCCGGCACGAGCAGACGGCCGCCCACGCCGCCGACGGCTACGCCCGCCTGACCGGCCGCCCCGGCGTGGTCGCGGTCACCGCCGGCCCGGGCCTCACCGACGCCGTCACGGCGGTCGCGACCGCCTACCGCTCGGGGGTGCCGATGGTCGTCCTCGGCGGCGCCGGCCCGCGCGTCTTCCGCGACATGGGCTCGCTCCAGGACATGGACCACGTCGAGCTGATGCGCCCCATCACCAAGTGGGCCGTCAGCGTGCAGGAGACGCGGCGCCTCGGCGAGTACGTCACCGCCGCCTTCCGCAAGGCGATGAGCGGCGTCCCCGGGCCGGTCTTCCTCGAGCTGCCCCTCGATCTCCTGATGGAGATGGTCGACGCCGAGAAGTGCCCGATCCCGACGAGCTACCGCACCGACGCCCGCCCGGCGCCGGACCCCGAGGCCCTCGCGCGCGCCCTCGAGCTCCTCCGCCAGGCCGAGCGCCCGATGGCCATCGTCGGCTCGCAGCTCCGCTGGTCGCGCGAGCCGGTGGAGACGCTGGCCGCCTTCCTCGACGCGACCGGGATCCCGACCTTCGTCAACGGCATGGCGCGGGGGATGATCGACCCGAGCGGGCCGCACTTCCTCAACCGCTCGCGCAAGTACGCCCTCAAGAACGCCGATCTGGTGCTGATCTTCGGCACCCCCTTCGACTTCCGCCTGAGCTACGGCCAGTCCACCCGGATCGCCCCCGGCGGGCAGTCGGGCCTCGCCGGCACGATGTTCCTCAACCTCACGTCGCCGGTCATCGCGGCCAACGCCAGGGTCATCCAGGTCGACCTCGACGGCGACGAGGTCGGGCGCAACCGCACCCAGGGGGTCGACGTCGGCATCGTGGCCGACAGCGGCCTGACCCTCGCGGCGCTCACCGCCGGCCTCGGCGACCTCGACCGCGGGCGCCTCGACGCCTGGAACGCCGCCGTGCGCGGCGACGAGCAGGCCAAGTGGGACAAGATGGGCGCCGAGATCGCCGTCGCCGGCGACCCGCCGAACCCGCTCCGCGTCTGCCACGAGGTCGGCCAGTACCTCCGCCCCGGCGACGTGGTCATCGGAGACGGCGGCGACTTCGTCGGGACGGCGGCCTACGTGATGAAGCCCTTCGGGGTGATGACGTGGATGGACCCGGGGCCGCTCGGGACCCTCGGCGTCGGCCCGGGCTTCGCGATGGCGGCGAAGCTGCTGCGCCCGGACGCCCGCGTCATCGTCATGTTCGGCGACGGCTCCTTCGGCCTCCACGCGATGGAGATCGAGGCGATGGCGCGCCAGGGCATCCAGGTGGTCGCGGTCATCGGCAACGACGCCGGCTGGACGCAGATCCTGCGCGGCCAGAAGCAGCTCTACGGGGCCGAGCGGGTGGTCGCGACCGAGCTCGACTACACCCACTACGAGCGCGTCGCCGAGGCCTGCGGCGGCCACGGCGAGTGGGTCGAGACGACCGCGGACCTGGCGGGCGCCCTCGAGCGGGCGTTCGCCTCGGACAAGCCCGCCGTCGTGAACGTGAAGATCGCGAAGAGCAGCTTCCGCTCGGGCGCCATCAGCGTCTGAGCGGGGCGCTGCGGTTGCATTCGGCGCGCGGGCCCCGGCAAGCTGCCCCCACCCCGGGACGCCCGCCGTGCGTCCTCCGCGCCTGGCCGAGGCCTCGATGATCTTCACCCGACGACGCAGTGCTCGCGCGGATGGCGCGGAGTTGGACGCGATGACGCGGGGGACGCGGGCGCTCCGCGCCGAGGCGAGGACGCTCGGCTGGCTCGTCGCGCGGCGGACGGCCCTCGGGGTGGCGCGCGCGCTGCCAC
>SBGO01000141.1 GCA_006226565.1 Deltaproteobacteria bacterium
GATGGGCGCCTCGGCCGCGACGAGCCCCCAGGCCGCGGCCTGCTTGGCCGCGACCCCGACGGCCTCGGGGCGCCCGAGCATGCGGACCACCGCCTCCTCCGCCTCGGGGCTCCGCCCGAGGGCCACGAGCGCCGCGAAGGCGTCCGCCCCGAGCCCCGGATCATCGAGGTGGGCGACGAGCAGGGCGCGCTGCGCGACGCAGCGGTTCGCACCGAGCTGCTCGACCGCGGTGGTCGGCTCGAGCCCCTGGCGGAGCTTCGCCGCCCAGAGGTCGCACGGCCCCCGATCCTCCCAGCAGCCGCCCAGGAAAGTGGCGGCAATGAGAACAAATCTCAGCAAAAGACCGCCCTTGTGGCTACCAACGGTCACGTGGCACCGTCCACGTGTCCTGCACAACGCAAACATCGAGGACGACGTGTCCAGCTTCGAAGAAAGCGCCTGCTCGACCCCGGAGCGCGGCGCGATGAGGCGATGGTCAGCGGGTTCCAAACTTCCGCTCCATGGTGATGCCGGCTCCGGCGAGGAGCCCGGTCGGGAGGACGCCGCCGGCGAAGATGAAGACCTGGTCGTTGGGCAGCTGCACCGACGCGTCGCCGTGGCTCATCGTCACGCTGTCGCGCGCGATGCGGGTCGCGTTGGAGCCGAGCATGACGGCCACGGCGCCGGCGGCGACGGCGGCCTCGATGCGCTCCTGGTTCTTGGGCTTGGCCCGGAAGAAGCGGTCGCCGCGGTAGCTCAGGGTGACGGTCGTCCCGGGCTGCTCGGCCAGGCTCAGCGCCGCCTCGATGGCGCTGTCGCCGCCGCCGATGACGAGCACGCGCAGGCCGGCGTAGTCCTCGGGCTCGCGCAGGGCGTAGGCGACCTTCGGCAGCTCCTCGCCGGCGATGCCGAGGGTGCGGGGCGTGCCGCGGCGGCCGATGGCGAGCAGCACGTGGCGCGCGCGCAGGGTCTCCTGGGCCGTCCGCACGACGCACAGGTCGCCCTCGCGGCCGACGGCGTCGCAGCGCTCGCCGAGGCGCAGGTCGAGGCCGCTCTTGGTGACGGCCTCGACCCAGATCTGCATGAGCTCCTCCTTGGAGAGCTCGCGCTTCTTGATGCGGCCCCAGCCGGGCAGGTCGAAGGGCCCGGTCATGATGAGCTTGTTGCGCGGGTAGTGGGCGATCGTGCCGCCCAGGACCGTCTCCTGGTCGACGACGACGTAGCGGAGGCCCTTGTCCTGGGCGATGAGCGCCGCGGCGAGCCCCGCCGGGCCGGCGCCGACCACCACGACGTCCAGGACGCCCGGGTCCTTCGAGTGCCCCCGCTTGGCGATGTGCTGCATCGCCTGGACGCCCTGGGCGACCGCGTTGCGGATGAGGCCCATGCCGCCCAGCTCGCCGGCGATGTAGATGCCCTTGACGTTGGTCTCGAAGGAGGGCGTGACGTGGGGAATGTCGACCCCGCGCTCGGCCGTGCCGAACACGAGCGTGATGGCACCGACCGGGCACTCGCGCGCGCAGGCGCCGTGACCGATGCACGCCTCGGGGTGCACGAGGTGGGAGTGCCCGTCGTGCAGGCGCAGGATCTTGCCCTCGGGGCAGGCCGCGACGCAGGCGCCGCTGCCCATGCAGATGTTCGGGTCGATGACCGGGTGCAGCGAGACCGGCAGGCGCTTGCGGAGGTCCTCGGGGAGCTCGTCGAGCTCGATGCTCTCGTAGGCGGAGTGCTTCAGGTAGCGGGGCAGGAGCAGCGCGAGCCCCACCACCACCACCACGCCGACAACCACCACGATCCACAGAAGGCCGGTCATGCGTCGCCTCGCTTCGCCGTGGGCTCTGCTCAGGGCCGCCATGTTTCGGGGGCGCGCCGCACGCTGTCAAGGTTCCTCACGGCGCTAGCCTTCCTGCTGGCGGCTGGGCTCGGGGGATCGTCCTACGCCCAGTGGCTGAGCCCGGGGCCGCTGGCCGAGGGCCACAAGAAGCTCGACAACGCCACCTCCTGCGAGGAGTGCCACGCCCCCGGCAAGCGCGTGGAGCAGGACCGCTGCCTGAAGTGCCACAAGGAGGTCGCCGGGCCGCTGAAGGCGGGCAAGGGCTACCACGCCAAGCTCATCCGCGAGGCCGGCAAGGGCTGCGAGCACTGCCACTCGGAGCACAAGGGCCGCTCCTACCCGCTCATCCGCTGGTCGCCGCCGGCCGGCTTCGACCACGGTCGCGAGACCGGCTTCGCCCTCAGCGGCGCGCACGCCGCGGCCGGCTGCGGGGCGTGCCACGACCACCGCCCGGGCTACCAGGGCGCGAAGACGACCTGCAACGGCTGCCACGAGGACGTGCACAAGGCCGAGCTGGGGACGTCCTGCGACCGCTGCCACACGACCGACGCGTTCAAGCCGCCGTCGCGCTTCGACCACGCCAAGACGGACTTCCCGCTCGAGAACCAGCACGCGGCGGTCGCCTGCTCCCGCTGCCACCAGCGCACCGGGGACAAGGTCGCCTACAAGCTGACGGGCTTCCAGAAGTGCTCGGCCTGCCACGGCGACCCGCACCGCGGGCGGACGTCGCTGTCGCCGTGCACCGACTGCCACACGACGGCCGGCTGGGGGGACGTGAAGAACCTGCCGCCGGCCCACAGCCCCGCCGGGTGGCCGCTGGTCGGCAAGCACAGCGGGGTCGCGTGCGCCGACTGCCACGGCGCCGACCTCACGGCGAAGGTCGAGCGCTCGTGCGCCACCTGCCACGAGGACGCGCACGCCGGGCGCTTCGGCAAGCGCTGCGAGAGCTGCCACGACGAGTCGGGCTGGCGCCACGTCCGCACGGCCGGCTTCGACCACGACAAGACGCGCTACCCCCTCGAGGGGCAGCACAAGCGCGTGCGCTGCGAGCAGTGCCACCGCCGCGGCGGCAAGACCGTCTACAAGGGGCTCGCCTCCGACCGCTGCGACCGCTGCCACCAGACCTACCACCCGGGGCCGCTGACGACGGTGGCGCGGGACAGCGCGTGCGAGAGCTGCCACACGGTCCAGGACTTCGACCCGTCGACGTTCACCGCCGGCGAGCACCAGAAGGCGCGCTTCCCCCTCGACGGCTCGCACCAGGCGGCGCCGTGCTCGAGCTGCCACACGAAGCAGAAGGGCGCGCCGACGCCGCTCGCGCTCGGCGAGAAGACGTGCGCCTCGTGCCACGAGGACCCGCACGAGGGGCAGTTCGACCCGCAGATGGCGGCGTCGGGCACGAGCTGCGCGACCTGCCACACGACGACCGGCTGGAAGCGCTCGGACTTCGACCACGACCAGACCGCCTTCCCGCTCCGCGGGGTCCACGCCAGCGCCGCGTGCGAGTCGTGCCACAAGGGCGACCCGGTGCAGTACAAGGGCCTCCCGACGCGCTGCGAGGGCTGCCACCGCGACCCGCACATGGCGCAGTTCGCGTCCGCCAAGCCGGCGGCGAAGGCGTGCACCGACTGCCACAGCGAGGAGACCTGGAAGCAGGAGCCCTTCGACCACACCGCCAAGGCCGGGTGGCCCCTCGAGGGGCGCCACGCGGCGCAGACCTGCGCGGCGTGCCACGACAGCCGCCCGCTGCCCACCGGCGAGCAGGTCGTCCACTATCGGCTCGGCTACCGGGCGTGTCAGGACTGTCACGCGAACCCGCACAAGAGCGTGGCGCAGGCGGCGACGCTGCGGCCGCCCGGGGTCCCGGAGATGGGCGGCGACTGCGCGAGCTGCCACAACCCGCGCGACTGGCACCAGGTGTCGAACGCGGCCGCGTTCGACCACAAGCTGACGGGCTTCCGCCTCGACGGGCAGCACAAGAAGGTGACGTGCAGCCAGTGTCACGGGCGCGAGCTGAAGACGGGCGAGGCGCGGTCGGCGTGCGCGAGCTGCCACGAGGACGTCCACCGCGGTGAGCACGGCAAGAGCTGCGAGAGCTGCCACGACGCGCGCTCGTGGCGGCCGACCGACGCCCTCGTGAAGCACCGTGCCACGCGCTTCCCGCTCGCCGGGGCGCACGCGGCGGCGGACTGCTCGGCCTGCCACCAGACCCAGCGCCAGGGCGCGTATCGGTCGACGCCGATCGACTGCTACGGGTGTCACGCCAAGGATTACCAGCGCAACGACATCCACCCGAACCACGTGGCCGCCGGCTTCACGCGCACCTGCGACGCCTGCCACTCGCAGTACGGCTTCTCGCCGGCGCGGCTCCAGCACGACATCTTCTTCCCGCTGCGCGGGGCGCACGCCGTCACCGACTGCTTCGAGTGTCACTCGGGCGGCGTCTACGGCGGCACCTCGAGCCAGTGCTACGACTGCCACGGCGACGACTACAACGGCGCGACCGACCCGCCGCACGCGAGCTACGCCGTCGACCGGCAGTGCCAGCGCTGCCACACCTTCGAGTCGTGGATCCCGGCGTCCGCGCGGTGGCACGACGGCGTCTTCCCGATCTCCCGCGGCGACCACGCGCGCTTCGACTGCGGCGACTGCCACTTCGACAACGCCCTGCCGCCGGCGAACTTCACCTGCATCGGCTGCCACGGCCCGGAGACGGGCCGCCACCACGACGGCGTCAGCGACTACGTCTGGGAGAACTTCGCCTGCTACGGCTGCCACCCCGACGGAGGTGAGTGATGCGCGCCTCCCGAAACGAAAATGTGATGAGGCGGGGTCAGACCCCACCTCATCACACTTTCTCCCCCCCCGCGATGGAAAGTGTGATGAGGCGGGGTCTGACCCCATCACTTCACATTTTC
>SBGO01000244.1 GCA_006226565.1 Deltaproteobacteria bacterium
TCGCGGTCGGCCACTGTTGAGTGCCGAGCTGCCGGAAACCGGCGAGCTCGGCGGCCTCGACCCGGGCGTCGGGCGTGGCGGCCGGGGTGAAGTCGAGGCGCAGGCCGTCGGCGTCCGGGCAGCGCAGCGGGATGCGGAGGTCGGAGGTCACGCGCGGGACCTCGGGGGTCGCCACGACAGCGTCGCCGCGGAGGCAGGCGACGGTGACGGCGCTCGGGAGGGGGCGCGCGAGGGTGAGCACGGCGGCGTCGAGGTTTGCCGCGTGGGGGAGGCGGAGGACGAGCCAGGGGGCGCGGTCGCGCGGGCCGGAGGCCCAGTGGAGGTCGCGCGGCGGGGCGTCGTCGCCGTCGAGGAGGAAGAGCGGGTGGAGGTTCCGGCCGAGGTCGTAGCTCGAGGCGGTGACGGTGGCGCCGGCGTCGAGGCGCGCCAGGTCGCGGGGGCCGTCGGCGGCCGGGGCGGCGGCGAAGCGCGGGGTCGTGCCGGAGCCGTCGTGGCCGAAGTAGAGGATGAGCCCGAGGGCGAGGAGCGCCGCGTAGACCACGCCGAGGAGGCGCAGGGCGCCAACGCGGGTGGGCCAGGGCGTGGGGGCGCTCGACATCGTCGCGAGGCTCAGAATTGGAAGTAGATGAAGGTGGCGGGGCGGCCGGCGAAGACATAGCACGCGAGGATCCCGCCCGCCCAGGCGAGGCCGCGCAGCGGCGGCGGGAGGGCGGCCCAGAGGCGCTTCGGCCAGCGGGCGGCGCCGAGGTAGTGGGCGCCGGCGAGCGCGCCGAGGAACCACATCGCGCGCACCATGTCGTCGGGGCGCGGGCCGGTGTGGACGGCGGGGGCGTCGAAGAGGTGGCCCATGACGGTGAAGGCGGTGTCGACGTCGGGCGCGCGGAAGACGATCCAGCCGAGGACCACGAGGAAGAAGGTGCCGGCCATGGCGAGGGCGCCGTAGAGGAAGCTCGGGCGGTGGCGGCCGATGAGGGTCGGGCCGGTGAGGTGGAGCCAGGCCTTGTGAAGGATGAGGAGGAGGCCGTGGTAGAGGCCCCAGATGACGAAGGTCCAGTTGGCGCCGTGCCAGAGGCCGCCGAGGCCCATGGTGATGACGAGGTTCAGGTAGCGGCGGACGCGGCCGCAGCGGTTGCCGCCGAGGGGGATGTAGAGGTAGTCGCGGAGCCAGCGCGAGAGCGTCATGTGCCAGCGGCGCCAGAACTCGGTGATGCTGCGGGAGAGGTAGGGCAGGGCGAAGTTGTCGGGGAGCTCGAAGCCGAGCATCTTGCCGGCGCCGCGGGCCATGTCGGTGTAGCCCGAGAAGTCGCCGTAGATCTGGCCGGCGTAGGCGAGGACGCCGACCCAGGTGGCGAGCGTGTCGTAGGCGCCCGGGGTCTTGAAGACGACGTCGGACCAGGCGGCGAGGTTGTCGGCGATGACGACCTTCTTGAGGAAGCCGCGGAGGAGGAGGTCGATGCCGGCGGCGAAGCGGTCGGGGTCGAAGGCGCGCGGGGCGAGGGGGCCCTTGGAGAGGGGGCGGGTCGCGATGGCGTCGAACTGGGGCAGGAGCTCGCCGCCGCGGACGATGGGGCCCGCGACGAGCTGCGGGAAGAAGGTGATGTAGAGGGCGTAGCGCGAGAGCGAGGGCTCGGAGGGGGCGCCGCGGTAGACGTCGACCAGATAGCTGATCATCTGGAAGAGGAAGAAGGAGACGCCGAGCGGCAGGACGATCTCGATCTCCGGCGGAACGACCGCGTCGTCGACGAGCCCGGCGAGGGCGTAGACCTGCTGGACGAGGAAGGCCGCGTACTTGAAGAAGGCGAGGGTGCCGAGGGAGGCGACGAGGCCGGTGACGAGCCAGAGCTTCTTGTAGCGGGGATCGCGCTCGATGAGCTGGCCGAGGAACCACGTGACGACGGTGGTGCCGGCGAGGAGCAGGCCGTAGATGGGGCCCCAGCTCAGGTAGAAGACGTAGCTGGCGGCGAGCAGGAACGGCAGCACCGCGCGGCGCGGCAGGAGCCAGCGCCCGACGACGACCACGAGCAGGAAGTACAGGAAGGTGTACGTCGGGAAGAGCATCGCCGGCGGAAGCTCCCACGCAGCGACGTTTCACGCAATGCCCTTCAGGGCCGGCCGTCTGCCCGCGAAATATGTGAAGTCGTGGGGTCTGACCCCGCGACTTCACATTTTTGGGGGCGGGGGGGAGAAAGTGTGAAGTGATGGGGTCTGACCCCACTTGTTCACATTTTTGCGGTCGACAACTCCCTTGACTTGCGTTGCCGGGCCGGTAGCGTGCGCCCGCGATGCCGCAGGCGAACCTCCGAGCCCCGGTCGACCGCGACGCTCCCCCGACCGCAGCCGGGCCTCCGGACGGCGTCGTCGCGCAGCTGCGTGCGGCCGCGGGCCGCCTCCGTGCGGTCGACCTCTTCTTCTGGGGCCTGCTGGTCCTGGCCCTCGCGCTGCTGGTGGCGCCGATGTGGGTCGGGCCGATGCCCCCGCTGACCGACTTCGGCGGCCACGTCCAGATCGCCGACGCCTGGGTCCGCGTGCCGACCGACCCCTTCATCGCCGGGCTGGTCGAGCGCCACGACTCGTGGCTGGTCCCGAACCTCCTGGCGGCGCGCTTCGCGGCGACCCTCCACCCGCTCCTCGACGTGGTGTCGGGGCTGCGCCTCTTCGTCACGCTGTGCATGGTCGGGCTCGTCGGCGGGATCCTGTGGGTGCTCCGCGAGTGGGGGCGGACCCGGTGGCTCGTGTTCCTGGCGCTGCCCTTCACCTGGAACGGGATGCTCGCGCTGGGGCTCATCAACTACGCCGCGGCGATGGTCCTGATGTTCGTCGTCGTCGCCCTCGGCCACCGCTACGGGCGGCACGGGCGGACGCGCGACGCGATCGCGCTGGCGGCGGCGCTGGTGCTCGCGTTCTGGGCGCACGGGCTGGGTGCGCCGATCACCCTCCTGATGGCGCTCTTCGTCCTGGTGGTCTCGGCCGCGCGGCCGCGGCGGCTCCTCGGCCTCCTGGCGCTCGTGCCGAGCGTCGTGCTGTGGCTCCAGTGGTACCTCCGGATGCGCCGGGCGCTCGGCGTCGGGAACGAGCCCGAGACCTCGTTCTCGATGCAGAAGAGCTGGGACGAGCTGCTCATCAACACCATCGACGTCCACGTCGACGGCGGGGACATGGCGGTGCTCGCCGTCCTCGTGGGGGCGTGGATCGTGCTGCTCGCGACGTCGCGCCGCGGGGCGGACGAGCTCGGGGACGCGCCCACCCTCGCGAGCTGGCGCGCGGCGCCCGTGGCCTCGGCGCGCGCGTTCGGGGCGCGGGTCTGGCGCGAGGCCAGCGACAACGCGCTGCTGCTCCTCGCGGTGGGCCTCCTCTTCGGCTACTTCTTCGTCGCGCCCGCCTACATCGGCTCGACCTTCATCAGCCCGCGCCTCATCGTCCCCGCGGTGCTCCTCCTCTTCATGGTGCCGCGGGTGCCCGAGCGGGGTCTCCTGCCGAAGCTCGCGATCGGCGCGGCGGTCCTGGCGAGCTTCGTCTTCGCGCGCGACGTCGGGCGCCACGTCGCGGCCTTCGAGCACGAGGAGCTCGAACCGGTCGCGCTCCTCGCCGAGGAGATCCCGCGGGACTCGCGGGTCCTGTGCGCCGAGGTCTTCCGGGTCGACCCGGTCTTCATCCGCGCGCCCCTCGACCACAACTGCAACGGCGTGCTGGTCGCGCGCTCGGGGGGCTTCGCCGACGGGGCCTTCGCGGACACGCCCTACAACGGGGTCATGCTGCGGGACGCCGGCGACAAGGTGCGGCTCCGCCCGAACAAGTGGCAGAGCTTCCAGGCGCTCAGCCGCCTCGACTACCTGGTGGTCCGCGGCGACCACCGCGCGCCGGCGCCGGACGTGGCGGAGGTGGTCGACACGATCGAGCCCGAGCTCTGGGAGCTGGGGCCGAGCTGGACCCTCTACCGCGTCGTCCACCCCGACCGCGTCGAGACGACCTACGAGGACGCGTGCGGCGGGACCGGCGGCGCGCCGCTCCTGTGGAACTGTCCGAAGGGCATGGCGGTCAGCGGGATCATCGCGACGACGACCCCGGACGGCAAGCTCCTGGGCTCGGTCCAGGCGCGCTGCCGGGCGCTCGAGGTGCGCTCGGACGGCGTCGTCGAGTACACCGGCCGCCGCGAGACCGGCCCGCGCTTCGGCGAGGCCGTCCAGCACCACCGCCGCGTCGTCGAGTGCCCCGGCGGACAGGTCCTCGTGGGGCTCAGCGGGACGAGCAGCTCGTACGTCAACCAGGTCGGCATCCTCTGCGGCGAGGGGCGGCTCGTGGCGACCGAGGCCGCCGCGTCGGTCGAGGTGCTGAAGTTCGCCGAGACCGGCGAGGAGCGGGGGATGGTCGGCGGCGACGCCGGCGCCCCGTTTGCGCTGGTGTGCCCCGAGGACAGCGTGCCGATCGGGATCCGCGGCGGCTTCGGCTACATGATCGACGCCTTCGGCATCGCCTGCGCCGAGGCGCGCCAGGTGCTCGCCGCCGCCGCCGCCCTCGAGGAGGAGGCGCCAGCGCCGCCCCAGGGACGGACCCGCGAGCCTTCTGAGCGCGTCGAGCCGCCACGGGACCGGTCCCCGTCCGGGGCCCGGGAGAAGGCGCGGAAGGCGCCGAAGACCGACGCGAAGCGGCCCACGGCGGGCGAGCGCGCGTCGAAGAAGGCGGCGACGCCGACGGTCGGGCCGCCGGTCCCGGTCGGACCGC
>SBGO01000130.1 GCA_006226565.1 Deltaproteobacteria bacterium
CGCGGACGGCGCGGAAGCGGTCGAGCCGCTCGGCCTCCGGGGCGTCCTGGGGGCCGCCGGCGGGGTCGGGGAGCGGCCAGTGGAGGCGCCGCGCCGCGCCGAGCCAGGCGGGGCAGACCTCCTCGGCGCAGAGCGTGACGACGAGGTCGATGGCGCCGGGGTCGACGGCGTCGATCGGCTTCGAGCGCGGCTCGCCGACGTCGATCCCGATCTCGGCGAGGGCCCGGAGCGCCAAAGGGTGGGGGCGGGTCGGCGCCGATCCGGCGGAGTGGACCGCCAGCGCGTCGCCGTGGAGCTGGCGCGCGATCCCCTCGGCGAGCTGGCTCCGCGCCGAGTTGGCGACACACAGAAAGAGCACCCCGGGGCGCCGCGACGCGCTCACGACCGGGCCTCGGGGGTGGGGACGTCGGGGAACCAGCGGCGCCCGAGGGCGAGCGAGACGTTCACGAGGCCGATGAGCACCGGGACCTCGACCAGCGGGCCGATGACCGCGGCGAAGGCGGCGCCGTGGTGGATGCCGAAGGTCGCGACGGCCACGGCGATGGCGAGCTCGAAGTTGTTCGACGCCGCCGTGAAGGAGAGCGTCGCGGTCTGGGCGTAGCTCGCGCCGGCGCGGCGGCTCAGCCAGAACGAGGCGAAGAACATGATGACGAAGTAGGCCAGCAGCGGCGCGGCGACCCGCAGGACGTCGAAGGGCAGGGCGACGATGGCGTCTCCCTTGAGCGAGAACATCACGACGATGGTGAAGAGCAGCGCCACCAGGGTGATGGGCGCGATGCGCGGCGCGAAGCGCGACTCGTACCAGTCGCGGCCGCGGGCGCGGACGAGGACGGCGCGCGTCAGGAAGCCGAGCGCGAAGGGGACGCCGAGGTAGATGGCGACGCTCTCGGCGATCTCGCCGAGGGTGACGTCGACGGCGGCGCCGGTCAGGCCCAGCTGCTCGGGGAGCCAGGTCACGAAGAGCCAGGCGTAGACCGAGAAGAAGACGATCTGGAAGATCGCGTTGAAGGCGACGAGCCCGGCGCAGTACTCGCGGTCGCCGCGCGCGAGGTCGTTCCAGACGATGACCATGGCGATGCAGCGCGCGAGCCCGATGAGGATGAGCCCGACCATGTACTCGGGGCGGTCGTGGAGGAAGAGGACCGCGAGGCCGAACATCAGGATGGGGCCGATGATCCAGTTCTGGACGAGCGACAGGCCGAGCACGCGGCGGTCGCGGAAGACGCGGCCCATCTCCTCGTAGCGGACCCGCGCGAGCGGCGGGTACATCATCGCGATGAGCCCCACCGCGATCGGGATGGAGGTCGTGCCGACGCTCCACGCCTCGAGGGCGGCCGGGACGCCCGGGGCGAGGTGCCCGAGGAGGACGCCGACGGCCATCGCCAGGAAGATCCAGAGCGTCAGCCAGCGGTCGAGGAAGGCGAGGCGCGGGCGGCGGGGCGTGCTCATCGCGACCCCTCTCCCGACCCGGCCGGTATTTCGTCGAAATGCGATGTGTTGGGCGCGGCCATGACCGTCTCCCGGGGAATCGGCTCAGAGCCCCGCGACGAGCGCCTTGAGGTCGCTCAGGGCGTCGCGGTTGATGCAGTAGCAGATGCGCGGCCCGTCGATCTCCCCCTGGATGAGGCCCGCGTCCTTGAGCTGTCGCAGGTGCTGCGAGACCGTCGACGCCGCCAGCGGCAGCTCGTCCACGATCGCGCCGGCAAAGCACGCGTTCAGCCGCAGCAGCATCCGCACGATGGTCACCCGCGCCGGGTGCCCGAGGGCCTTGGCGTAGCGCGCGAGGCGCTCGGCGCGCTCGGCCTCCTCGGCCTCGTCGACGCTCGGCGTGCAGGGGGACTCGATGGTGCAGCGGTGGCTCACGGCAGCTCCTTCGCTCTTCGTCGTATTACGAAATGATCGGAGAGGCAACGCCCTTTGCGAAAACCCGATGCGCCTGCGGTACCTTGCGCCCGTCGGGCCGCCTGGGCCCGGGGAGGTGTCCGATGCCCCGTCGATCCTTTCCCCTCGCCGCCGTCACCGGCCTGCTGATCGCGGCGGCCGGCTGCACCTCGAGCAGCGGCGGCGCGAGCTGCACCGACGCCGCCTGCGCGAGCCCGACCGGCTACGTCACGACCCAGGCCTCGGTCGAGTCGTCGCTCCGCGCCGCCGCGTCGAAGGGCTGCGCGCGCTTCTTCAGCGACTGCGCCTACGTCTGCGACTCGCCCTTCTTCAGCTGCCCCACGTCCCAGGCCCAGTGCGTCGAGGACACCGTCGCCGACTACCTCGAGGACTTCGACCTGCCGGCCGTCTCGCCGATCCTCGCGGCGACCTGCGGCCTCGACATCCAGGGCGCCGCCTGCACCGACATCCCGCCCGACACGCCGGCCTGCGACTACGCCCTGGTCGAGGGCTGCGCCAACGACGTCGACGACCTCGGGACGCCGTACAGCTGGCTCACGCCGACCACGCTCCAGGCCCCGGCCCAGGTGGCCGTGCACCTCTGCGAGGGCGTCGACGAGTGGCTCGCCGTCCGGGTCGAGCCCGGCCAGCACGTCACCGTCCACGCCCTCGAGGGGGAGCCGAGCTTCGGCCACGTGTGGCTCGAGCTGACGCTCCAGGCCTCACCCCAGGTCGAGCCGACCGGCCTCACCAGCGAGAGCCTCACCTGGGCCGGCGAGGACCCGGCGGCCTTCGACCCGGTCGACGTCGCCGGGACCTACCTCGTCCGGATGGACCTCAGCGGCGCGCCGGCCGTCGACTTCACGCTGCGCGTCGAGGTCGTCGACCCCTGAGCCGCCGGCGCCTCAGCAGGGGCAGCCGTAGTCGGTGCGGTCGGGGATCTCGACCGCGCCACGGATCGGCGCGTCGCTGGGCTCGAGGGTGTGGATCGGGGCGGGCGCGCCGGCGCCGATGCCCTCGAGGATCCCGTCGCCGTCGAGGTCGACGAAGCCCGTCAGCGCGGGGGCCCAGGGCTGGACGTAGATTGGGGTCAGCGTGAGCGCCTTGCCGCTCCGCTTCACCTCGAAGACCGCCGAGAGCTGCGCGCCGGGCGAGCCGCACCCGTCGACCGAGTCGGCCGTCACCAGCGCGACCTCACGGCCCCCGGCGGCGCGGAAGCGTTCGACCACCGGCCGCGCGTCGGCGTAGCGGTCCCAGGTCTTCGCGGCGCCCGGCTCGTGCGTCTCGGCGATGGCGGTCGTGTAGTCGGTCTGCGCGTTGGCCCACGCCGGGAGCGCCCGGAAGGCCGCCAGCGCCTCCCGCTCGAGCCGCTTGTCGGCCTTCGCGCGGGCCAGGACGGCGGGCGTCGGGCGGTCGACCGGGACGGCGAAGACGGCTCCGGCGCAGTCGCCGCGGACGGTCGTCAGCGCGCCGAGGAGCATCTGCCCGCCGTCCGCCCAGGCGACGTCGGGATCCTGCGCGGTGCGGTCGGGCGCCGCCTCGTTCCACGGGTTCTCGTCGCCCCACAGGTTCTTGTTGTCGTCGACCAGCTCGCTGCGCAGGGCGAACCCGTCCACCCGCGCCACGCACCGCTCGCCTTTCCGATCGAAGAGGCGCACCTCGCGCCCGAGCCACGACCGCTGCGCGTCGGGGAGCGACGCCTCGCGGGCCGCCCGCTCGATGACGTAGCGCCCGTGGTCCTCCCCGCGCTGGACGAAGGCCGCCGGGCCGCCCCACCACGACTCCGGGGCCTCGTCGGCGAGGACGAGGTCGCCGTCGTGGACCAGGCCGAACCAGCCCGCCGGCACCGCGGTCGACGGCGCCGTCAGGGCGTCCGTCGGCCCGGCGTCCGCCCCGTGGCGCGTCTCGAACACCGAGACCCAGTGGGCGAGCGGCTCGTCCGCCAGCGGCTCGAGCGCGCCCGCGTCGGCGCCGTCGAGGACGTCGGCCTCGGCCTCGGCCGCCGGCTCGGTCGCGGCGCGCGGGGCCTCGGTCGGCAGCGGCGCCACGATCGACAGCGCCCCCACGGTCAGGGCGACGTCGGTGAAGCCGTCGTCGGTCGTCGCGTCGGCGCCGGCGGCGTCGGTGATCGCCGCGTCGGGGCCCAGCTGCAGGCAGGCCGGCACGGCCGGGAGGGTCAGGGCGGTCAGGGCGATGAGGGTTCGGACGAGCATGGCGAGCCTCCGTGGGGTTCCACCGCTCTTCAATCCAAGACCCGTGCCAGCGGAGAAGGTGTAGGAAAAACCTCGCTCTGCGCCGTCCGGGGCGGCCCGCGGAGCGGCCCATGGGACGCAACCTGTGTCACCCCTGACACAGGACACCGCGGCGCTCGGCCCTGGTGCCCTCGACAATTTCGGGGCGCGCCACTAGCGTCCTTCCCATGAGATGGCTCGAGCGATTCGCGCTGCGCGCGGTGATGCCGGACGGCGGCGGTCTCCCCGGGATCGAGGCGACGGGCCTCGACGCCTTCCTCGACCGTTTCCACCGCGAGGCGCCGTTCGCCTTCCGGGCCGGGCTCCTCGCCGGCGGCGCGCTCATCCTGGCGACGCCGGTCCTGACCCTGCGCCGCCCGGTCCCGGCCTCGTGGCTCACGCCGGAGCAGCTCGACACCCACGTCCAGCGCCTCGCCTACCACCCGCTCTACCCGGTGCGGCAGACGCTCTTCGCCGTCAAGATGGTCGCCGGCCTCTGCTGGGGCGCCGATCCGTCGGTGCGCGAGACCCTCGGCGTCGCGCCGCTCGGCCCCGACCCCGGCACCTGGCGCGGGGACTCCGACGCCCCGCGCGAGGCCCCC
>SBGO01000005.1 GCA_006226565.1 Deltaproteobacteria bacterium
CTCACCTACCGCGACGGCGCCCACCGGGTCACCGCGACGCGCGGGGCGCCGGGCCGGGTGACGCTGCGCTGGGAAGACGGCCGCACGACCACGGCGGGGGTCACCCGCGACGCGGTCGCGCAGCTGCCGCTCGACGGGGCCGCCCGGGTCGCCGCCGCGGTCCGCGCCAGGCTGGAGATCGTCCGACCGGTCGCGCCGCGCCTCGGCCTGCACGTCGTGCGCTCGCTCGACGCGCACGAGGACGGCCTCGACGTGGCGGTGCGGCTCGCCGACGACGCCTCGGTGGCGATGATCGTGCCGGACCTGCGCCTGCGCCACCGGCTCGCCTTCGAGCCGCCGGCCGACGATCCGCGCCGCGAGGGGCAGTGGTACCTCGACACCATCGGGGTCGACGCCGCCTGGGGCGTCGTGACCGGCGACGCGGAGACGGTGATCGGCGTGGTGGACAACGGCTGCGAGCTCGACCACCCGGACCTGGTCGCCAACATGCTCCCCGGGCGCGACGTCTTCGACCAGGACGACGACCCGAGCTACGCCGGGCGCACGCCGGGGGCCAACCACGGCACCTCCTGCGCCGGCATCATCGCCGCCGAGGGAGACAACGGGCTGGGCGTCGTCGGCGTCTGCCCCGAGTGCCGGCTGCGCTGCGTGCGCCTGCTCGGCCCCGACGAGGCCGGCGACGGCACCCAGCCGGGCGTCGAGGTCCCGATCTCGGCGGACACCGAGGCCTTCGCCGTGCAGGTCGCGTGGGGCGTCGCGGTCAGCTCGAACAGCTGGGGCTTCGTCGACCGCTTCCCGGTCCCGGCGCCGCTCGAGGCGGCCATCACCGACCTCATCCAGAACGGGCGTGACGGGCTCGGGGCGGTGGTGGTCTTCGCGGCCGGCAACGACTCGCGCGAGGTCTTCGACGACGAGCTCTACGGCATCGCGGGGCTGGTCACGGTCGGCGCCATCAACGTCTTCGACGAGGCGGCGCAGTACTCGAACTACGGCGCGGGGGTCGACCTGACGGCGCCGACCGGCGCCCTGACGACCGACATCACGGGCGCCGACGGTGACGCGCCGGGCGACTACACCTCGACCTTCGGCGGGACCTCGTCGGCGTGCCCGGTGGTGGCCGGGGTGGCGGGGCTCCTGGTGTCGGCGGCGCCCACGGCGACCGGCGAGGAGCTCGCCGAGGCGCTGATCACCACGACGCGGAAGGCGCCCTTCGCGGTGCCCGACGAGGACGGCCACGACCCGCTCTACGGCTACGGCATCGTCGACCCCTTCGGCGCGCTCGACGCCCTCGGCGCCGTGCCGGATCCGGGCCCGGAGCCCTCTCCCGAGCCGAGCCCCGAGGCCGTGGCCGAGCCCGACGAGGAGGCCGACGCGGTCGGCGGAGACGTCGGCGAGGCGGACACCGAGCCGGTCACCCTGAAGCCGCCCATCGGCCACGGCTGCAACGGCGCGGGCGACGCCCCCGGGACGCTCGCCTTCTTCGCGCTCCTCGCCGTCGCCGCCCTCCGCCGGCGACGCGCGCTCGGGTAGCCAGGGACGGCGGGCGTCCTCGCCCGCTTGGAAGGCCTGGCCCAACGCCGTGTGGCCCTGGGACTGCGGGCGTCCCCGCCCGCATGAACGCGCAGGCCCAAGAGATGGACTGCCTCTCGGTTTCCGCGGTCGCAGCGGGCGGGACGCCCGCAATCCCTGCATCGGCGTGCCACCCCAGGCGGCCCTGGGACTGCGGGCGTCCCCGCCCGCATGAAAGTCCAGGCCCAAGAGATGGACTGCCTCTCGGTATCGGCGGTCGCTGCGGGCGGGACGCCCGCAATCCCTGCACCGGCGTGCCCCCCCAGGCGGCCCTGGGGGCTGTCGCGTGGACCGAATCCACAGCGGACGGGACGTCCGCCGGCCCAGTCGGCCTGCGCTCGTCCCGAGCGCGGTGGGTTCGCGGCAACACCGTCGGCGGGCTTTGACGACAGCCTCGGCACGCCCGCAATCCCTGAATCGGCGTCACCCCCAGGCGGCCCTGGATTGCGGCGCTACAGCGCGCGGGCGATGGCGAGGGCGGCCTGGCCGAGGGCGACGCCGCCGTCGTTCGGGGGGATCTCCCGGTGGACGAGGGGGCGCAGGCCGCGGTCCGTCAGGCGCGCGACGAGGGCCTCGGTCAGGACGGCGTTCTGGAAGACGCCGCCAGACAGCGCGACCTGCGCGTCCGGCGCCGGCGCGACGGCCGCGACGAGGTCGGCGAGGGCCGCCGCGAGGCCGTGGTGGAAGCGGGCCGCGATGACCCCGATGGGGACGCCGTCCCGGAGATCCGCCAGGAGGCGTTCCCACATCGGACGCGGGCTCAGCTCGCGTAGCGCGCCCGCCCGCGCGCGCTCGAAGACGTAGGCACCACCGGGGTCTCCACCGCCTCGCACGGCCGCGGTCGCCGCCGCCTCGAGCGCCATCCCCGCCTCCCCCTCGAAGCTCGCCCGGTCCCGGCAGAGCCCGACCGCGGCCGCCACCGCGTCGAAGAGCCGGCCGGCCGAGCTGGCCCGCGGCGCGCGCACGCCCCGCGCGATCATCTGCTCCAGGATGGCGACCGGCCGCGCGTCCAGGTCGCGGACGAGCGCCAGGTCCCCGAAGCGCTCGCGGACGGCGCCCCAGCTCCCGAACGCCGCGACGAGGTGCGCGAAGGCGTCGCGCCACGGCTCCTCGATGGCCCGCGCCCCGCCGGGCATCGCCACGGGCACGAGGCGCGCGACCCGGTCGAGCCGCCGGTAGCCGCCGACGAACACCTCGCCCCCCCAGAACGTGTCGTCCTCGCCCCAGCCCAGCCCGTCGAGCACCACCCCGACCAGCGGCGGCGCGTCGAGGGCGACCCCGTGGTCGACCAGGCACGACGCCACGTGCGCGCGGTGGTGCTGCACGTGGACGAGCGGGAGCCCCGCCGCCTCCGCCCGCGCCGCCGCGAGCTTGGTCGAGAGGTACTCCGGGTGGGCGTCCGCGACGACCAGCGCCGGGCGATGACCGTAGAGCGCCGTCAGCACCTCGAGCTGACGCTGGTAGTCGTGCCAGGTCTCAACGTCCTCCAGGTCGCCGAGGTGTGGCGACAGCACCGCGCCGCGCGCGTCCGCCAGGCAGAACGTCGCCTTCAGGTGCCCGCCGAACGCTAGCACGGCGGGCGCCTCCGGGACGTCGAGCCCGGGCGGCAGCGCGAGCGGCGACGGCGCGTAGCCGCGCGCCCGCCGAAGGACGCGCGGCCCACCGGCGAAGACCCGCGCCACCGAGTCGTCCACCCGGTTCGCGATGGGCCGGTCGTGGCTCAGGATCGCGTCGGCGATCGGCGCGAGGCGCGCGGCGGCCTCGGCGTCCTCGGTCAGCTGCGGCGCGTCGCTCAGGTTCCCCGAGGTCATCACCAGCGGCCGGTCGAGGCGCTCGAGCAGCAGCACGTGGAGCGGCGTGTAGGGCAGCATGAAGCCGACCGTGTCCACGCCGGGCGCGATCGACGGGGCGACGCCCTCCCCCTCCGGCGCGAGCAGCACGATGGGCGCCTGCGGGCTCGCCAGGAGCTCCGCCTCCGCCGCGTCGACCCGGGCGTACCGGCGGATCGTCGCGAGGTCCCGCGCCATCAGCGCCAGCGCCTTCCGCGGGCGCCGCTTGCGCGCCCGGAGGCGCTCGACGACGTCCTCGCGCGTCGCGTCGCAGGCGAGGTGGAATCCCCCGAGCCCCTTCACCGCCACGATGGCGCCGTCGGCCAGGAGCGCCGCCGCCACGTCGAGGTCGTCCCGATTCGCGGGGTCCGCGCGGAGCGCCGCGACCCGGGCCGCGGCCGCCTCGTCGACACCGACCAGCGACACCCGCGGCCCGCAGCGCCAGCACGCGTTGGGCTGCGCGTGGAAGCGCCGGTCGGTCGGCGCGCCGTACTCGGCGGCGCAGGCGGCGCACAGCGGGAAGCCCGCCATCGTCGTGTTCGCGCGGTCGTAGGGGATGGCCCGGACGATCGAGTAGCGCGGGCCGCACTCGGTGCAGTTGGTGAACGGATAGCGCAGGCGCCGCCCGTCGGCCCCGCCGCCCAGCGTGTCCTCGCGACAGGCGTCACACAGCGCCGCGTCGGGGACCACACCGGTCGTCGGGTCGCTCGCGTGGCTCGGCGCGATGGTGAAGGTCTCGGGCCACGCGCCCCGCGCGAGCGGGCGGACCGTGACGCGGTCGATGCGGGCGAGGCGCGGCGGCTCGGCCTCGAGCCGCGCGAGGAACGCGCTCACGGCCGAATCGGGGCCACGCGCCTCGATGACGACCCCGCCGCCGTCGTTGAGCACGGTCCCGACGAGGCCCTCCTCGCGCGCGAGGCGCCACACGGTCGGCCGGAACCCGACCCCCTGCACGAGCCCCCGCACACGGATCCGCACCTCCCGGAGGTGGGGCCCGCCCTGCTCTTCGTCCGCGCGCCTGCTCACCGCGCCACCCTACGCCAGCGCCGCGCCCGCCGTCACCCTCGTCGCTCGCCGGCGCGCCTCACACTGCGCCTCAGGGCGCCCCGGGCGCGAAGAGCTCCATGAAGCGGACGCTCATCGCCTCGCGCTCGACGAGGTAGAGGCCCTCGAGCATGACGTCCTCGAGCGCCTGCCGCAGCGACGGCTTCGCGTCCCCCCGCACGGCGTCCACCTGGGGCGCCAGCGCCTCGGCCGCCGCGAGCACCGCGCGCCCCTCGGCGCGCGCCCCGTCGTCGGCCAGCGT
>SBGO01000431.1 GCA_006226565.1 Deltaproteobacteria bacterium
AAAAAAAAAACGGCCGGCGGCTGCGGCGGCGCGAGCTACGGGATCTACCTGAACACCCCCGGCTCGCCCTCGACGACGCCGCTGCAGGGCAACACCTTCCCCGTGAGCGGGGCGGGGGGCGTCGGCGGCCACGGCGGCTTCAGCCTCGGGACGATGGGGCCGAGCGGCGCCGCCGGGTCCAACGCCACGAAGAACTTCTAGACGGGTGCCGCGGGGCGCGGGGCGCACGGCGCCCCGCGGCTGCCAGAAAGTCAGCGACAACCGGGCGCGCCGTGACAGCGTGTCACGGGCGCTACATTGAACTGTCCTGAAATCAACGGGTTGGGCGTTGGCCCGGGGCTTGCTTCGGTGTCCTCGGAGATCGATCTCGGAGGCGACCATGCTCGACAAGCTCGTCCTCGCCGCGCGGCGACAGCAGGCCAGCGACCTTCACCTCGAGCCGGGGCTGCCGGCGACCCTCCGCGTCCACGGGCGCCTCGTCCAGGTCGGTGAGCCGGTCCCGGCGAAGGCGTTGCTCGCCGCGGCGCGCACGGTGATCCCCGCGGACCTCTGGCCCGACTTCGTCGCGCGCCGGAGCTTCGACGCCGCGCGCGTCATCGCCGGCGTCCCGTGCCGCGTCAACGTCCTCCAGAGCGCCCGCGGCGTCGGGATGGCGGTGCGGCTCCTCGCGACGCGCGTCCCGACCCTCGCCGAGCTCAACCTCCACCCCGATCTCGCCGACCTCGTCCGCCACCGCCACGGGCTCGTCCTCGTCTCCGGCGCCACGGGCTCGGGCAAGTCCACCACCCTCGCGGCGCTCGTCCAGACCATCAACCTCGAGCGGCCCGCCCACGTCATCTCCATCGAGCAGCCCATCGAGTACACCCTGCGCCCCGCTCGCGCGTTCATCCGCCAGCGCGAGGTCGGCCGCGACACCCCCTCCTTCGAGCAGGCCCTCCTCGACGCCCTGCGCGAGGACCCCGACGTCATCGTCGTCGGCGAGATGCGGACGCGCGAGGTGATGCAGCTCACCCTCGGCGCCGCCGAGACCGGCCACCTCGTCCTCGCCACCCTCCACGGCGGCACCCCCGCCGAGGCGCTCCAGCGGATGATCACGGCCTTCCCGGCCGAGATCCAGTCCGCCGTCCGCGCGCAGCTCGCCGACTCCCTCGTCGCGGTCGTGTGCCAGTCCCTCGAGCACCGCCGCGACTGGCCCGTCCGCGTCCCGGAGTGCGAGATCCTCGTCGCCAACCACGCCGTCCGGGCCAACCTCCGCGACGGCCAGCTCTTCAAGCTCCCGGGCGTCATCGACACCGGCGCCGAGCACGGGATGTGGTCCCGCGCCCGCTACCGGGGCTGGCTCGACGACCGCCGCCACTTCCACGTGCCCTCGGCGCGCGACGAGGCGCCGGTCGAGGAGCCGGAGGCGGCCGCGTCGCTTCAGCTCCTGCCGCCGCTGGAGCCCGAAGGCGGGGAGCCGGTGGCGCCCGCGGCCAGCGACCGGCCCCGTGGGGGACGCCGCAGCAAGGCCGTCCTCACCGGCGTCATCGAGATCGACGACACCGGCGAGTCCATCGACGACCTCATCGCCGAGCTCGAGCGGCGCTGAGCCGCCCCGCGGTCAGAACTCGACGAGCTCGACGATGAAGCGGATCGGCATCCCGAAGGTGACGCCGCTCTTGCCGTCCTTGCCGAAGGTGCCGCCGAAGCCGAGGTTGACCCCGATCTCGAGGGACACCGGGGCGAAGTCGTTCACCCAGCGCATCTGGCCCTTGGCGATGGCGTCGACCCCGAGCCCGCCGCCGTCGCTGAAGCGCAGGTCGAGCTTGCCGAGCACCGCGCCGCGGAACTCGAGGTTGGCGTCCTCGATGGCGTAGAGGAGCTGCCCGGCGCCGGCCGTCAGCTCCATGAAGGTCCCGTGGCCGTCGCCGCCGAGGCCGATGCCGCCCTCGAAGCCCCAGCCGTCGTCGCCGATGTCCTGGAGCCGGAGCCCCGCGGTCCACGCGAAGTCGTCCTGGCGCACGAAGGAGAGCCGCCCGCCGGGGCCGAGCCCGAGCGCCCAGCTCGCCGGCTCGCGCTTCAACACCTGGCTGTCGGCGGGCCAGTACTCGCTCCGCTGGCGGCGAAGGTCGAAGGTCCCCGTCACGCGGTCGCGGAGGTCGCTCTGGCGCACGCCGAGGAGCTGCCCCGCGAAGCGCACCAGGATGACCCGCTCGGTCTCGGAGACCTGCGTCCCGCCGACGTTCACGGGCTCGCAGCGGTCCTCGCTCTGGCACAGCGCGAGCACCCGCGTGCCCTGCGGCAGCTCCACCCAGAGGCCCGCCAGCTCCGCCCCGGGAGCGTCCTGCGCCACGCGGAAGGCCCGCGTGTTCGCCGCGACGGCGCGCCACTCGCCCTGGGGCCACTGGCACAGGCCTCCGACCAGGCTCCGCACCTCGGAAGCCGGCCCGCTGGGGATCGACACCGTGCGCCCGGGCAGGGCGAAGATGCGCGGCGCCCCGTCGACGACCGCGCGCGCCAGCGCCCAGCCGTCCCGGTGGTCGAGGAGGATGATCAGCGTCCCCGGCGGGAGGACGCCCTGGTCGCGGTGCTCGCCCGAGAGCCAGCGCCACTCGCCGTTCGGGAGGAGCTCCCACTTGGCCGCGAGCTCGACCTCCTCGATGAGCGACGTCGTCCAGGTCGGCGTCCGGCACACGTGGTAGCCGCCGAGGGGGGCGTCGGCCGTGAAGCGGAGCGACGCCTCGAGCGGGCGCATCTCGGTCTCGCGCGGGACGACGAACCACGAGATCTGGCCGCGGTCGGTGCGCTCGGCGATGGCGATCATCGTCCCGTCGGTCGAGAGGCCGTCGCAGCGCGAGACGACCAGCCCCTTCTTGAGCCGGAAGGGCTCGATCCCGCGGGGCGCGACGAGCCCGGTGTTGCGGTCGCGCACGCCGATGTTCGCGATGCCGTCGGCGGTGAGCTCGAAGGGCTGGCACTGCTCGCTGAAGCGCTCGATCGCCGCCGCCCCCCGGAACACCTGGTTCGGGTCGGGCCCGTCGCCCTGGCCCGGCAGGCCGCGGAGGACCTTGTCGGGGAAGACCGCGACCTGGGACGCGTTGAAGGTCCAGACGCCGTCCCGCTGGACCCACTGGTCGGCGGTCCCGGTCAGGCGGATCGTCGCCTCGGCGAGCGTCTCGAGCTCCGGCACGAGGACGAGCTCGGCCATCGCCGGGCGCTCGACGCCGCCGCTCTTCACCACGCGCTCGAAGACGAGGGTGTTGTCGGGCAGATCGTCGGTCCCGAGGGTCACGATCGTCGGGACGCACACGCGCCCCTGCGGGCCGTCGCCCTCGACCTCGGTGTGGAAGCGGTCCTTCGTCACCCACACCGACAGGTTCGGCGCGTCCTTGTTGTACGCCGAGATCTGCGTGATGCGCGTGTCGGTCACGCTCATGCAGACCCAGCCGAGCTCGTGGGGCGTCGGCTCGGCGCGGTCGAAGAGGGTCGTCGGCGACGCCGCGTGCGCGAGGGGGGCGCCGAGGGTCGACACCAGCAGGACGAGGGCGTGGAGGAGGAGAGGGCGACTCAACGGCGGCTCCTTGGGATCATCGGCCTCCCTTACCGTGACCGGCCGGGATCGGCAATAACGTCGGGAACGCGCTTCGGGTCCCCGCGATTTCTGCACGTCGTCGTGCTCCGCGTCCTCTGGGTGGGCATCCCGGGGCGGTTTTGATCGGTGCGCGCGCTCGTTTCGTGCGGGCGGCCGTGATAATGGCCAGCGCGGGTCCGCGACGACGGCGGCCCCCCTCGCCTCCAGCAAGGCAGGACCGACGTGAACGCCCTCCTCTTTGCCCTCGCGCTCTCCCTGACCGGCCACCCCGCGGGCTGGTTCGAGGATGACCTCGACGCCGCCCTCGCCGCCGCCGCGCCGGACGGCGTCGTCATCGTCGACGTCGGCGCCGCCTGGTGCGCGCCGTGCAACGACCTTCAGTCGGAGGTCCTCGACACGCCGACCGGCATCGCGCTCGTCCGGAAGGGAGACGCCGGGCTCGCGGTCGACTTCGACAGCCCGGCCGGCAAGCGCATCGCCAAGCGCCTCGCGGTCATCTCGCTGCCGACGGCGCTGGTCCTCGACGCGCGCGGGCTCGAGCTCGGCCGCGTCGAGGGCTACACCCGGGCCGACGCCTGGCTCGAGGCGATGGCCGACGCCCGCGCCGGCAAGGCCGGCCTCGACGCGCTCGCCGCGCGGGCCGCCGCGCACCCGCAGGATCTCGAGGCCCAGATCGACCTCGCCTGGGCGAAGCTCGCGCGCGGCGACGACCCGACGGCGATCGCCACCCTCGAGCGTGTCATCCGGGCGGGCGGTGACGCCGGCGCCCGGGCGGGGCGCGTGCTGGGTCGGTGGTTCCTGCGCGTGAAGGACGACCCCGCGCGCGGCGTCGCGCACTTCCAGAAGCTCGTGAAGCGCTTCGCAAAGACCCCCTACGGGCCGGGCTTTCGCTATTGGCTGGCCCTGGCGCACCACGCCGCCGGCGACGACGACGCGGCGCGCGCGGTCTTCGCGCGCTGGAAGAAGGACGCGCCCCGGTCCGCCGACCCGCTCCTCTACGAAGCGGACTTCCTGGTCGAGAGCGGCTTCCCGGACGCCGAGGCGCGGCCGGTCGTGCTGAAGGCGCTGTCTCGGAACCCGCGCGAGCCAGACCTCCACTACCTCCTCGCCAAGCTCGAGCTCGGCCGCCGCGCCATCGCGGAGGCCCACGACGCGATCAACCGGGCCATCGACCTCGACCCGGGCGCGGCGCGCTATCAGAACTTCGCCCGCAACCTGCCCCACATCCCGGCGCCGCCCGCCGCGGAGGAGACCGGAGGCCCGGAATGAACGCACGGCTCCTCGACCGCGCCCGCCAGGGCTTCTCCGGCCAGCTCCTCGAGCGCGGCTTCCGCGGGCTGAGCCGCCTCGCGCGCATGCACCCCGCGGCCGACCCGGCCCGCTACGGCGTCGAGGTGATCCGCGACGTCGCCTGGCGCGCCCCCGGAGGGCGCGACGACCTGCTCGACGTCTACCGTCCCACCGCGCCGGGACCGCACCCGACGGTGGTCTACGTGCACGGGGGCGGCTTCCGCATCCTCTCGAAGGAGACCCACTGGGGGATGGCGCTGGCGTTCGCGGCGAAGGGCTACACCGTCTTCGTCCCGAACTACCGGCTCGCGCCGCGGGCGCCGTATCCGGCCGCCTTGCAGGACGCGAGCGAGGCGCTCGTCTGGATCGTCCGCCACGCCGCCGAGTACGGCGGCGACCCCGAGCGGCTCGTCCTCGCCGGCGAGTCCGCGGGCGCCAACCTCGCCACCGGGCTGACCCTCTCGGCCTGCTACGAGCGGCCCGAGCCGTGGGCGCGCGCGGTCTTCGACCTCGCCCCCCGGATCCACGCGGTGCTGCCGGCCTGCGGGCTCCTCCAGGTGAGCGACACCGACCGCCTCGGCCAGCGCGGCTTCGTCAACGACCGCCTGCGTCAGGTCTCGAGCGACTACCTCGCCGGCCGCGACGCCAGCGTCTCGCTCGACCTCGCGGACGTGGTCTGCACCCTCGAGCGCGGCGAGGCCCCTGCTCGTCCGCTCCCGCCGTTCTTCATCGTCGCGGGCGGGAAGGACCCGGTGACGCCCGACAGCCACCGGCTGAACGCCGCCCTCGAGGCCCTCGGCGTCGACACGGCGGTGGTCGAGTACCCCGGTGGCGTCCACGCCTTCCACGCCTTCCTGTGGACGCGCCAGGCCCGCGCGGCGTGGCGCGACCAGCACGCGTTCCTGGATCGTGTCCTCGAGAAAGTGTGAAGTCGTGGGGTCAGACCCCGTCGCATCACACTTTCACCCGTCCGCCAGGTCGGCGGCCAGGGCCGCCCGCTGGGCCTCGCTCAGCAGCGCCTCGACGCGGTGTCCCTCCCAGTCCGAGCCGATGGCGACCGGCGTCCGCCCGCCGGTGTCGAGCTTCATGACGTGGACCGTCGCGAGCGGACCTGCGCCGACCTGCCGCGGGTCCGGCGTCGCGTAGGCCCGCGCGCCGTCGTCGAAGTGCGCGTAGAGGTGCGTGAGGAGTAGCGTCCACGCGGCGAGGAGCCGCGCGCGCTCGTCCGGGTCCGCGATCTCGATCACCAAGGTGAAGCCCAGCACTCCGTCGTCCCCCAGGCGGGCGTTGAAGGTGTCGAGCTCCTGCTGGATGTCGGCCTCGCGCTCGAGGCGCTCGGCCCGCACCAGCTCCTGGACCTGGTAGGCGACCGTCTCGCGGTTCTCGAAGAGCAGCGTCAGGTGCTCTCCGACGTGCACGCGCCGCGGCGGCCGGACCTCCTCGAGGAGGTGACGCCGCACCTCGGGTCGCCGGACGCTGTACGCCTGCCAGTCGGCGATGTCGGCGCGCGCGACCTTCCTCACTGCTCGCCCCTTTGCTCGCTCACGGTCCCTTCCTCCGCCGCGTGGAGCGGCAGCTCGCCGAGGGCTAGCCTGCGTCGTCGGTGGCGTCGTCTCCGACGGCGGCTCGCGGCAGCTCGATGAGGAACGTGGTCCCCTCGCCGGGCGCCGTGTCCAGCTCCACGCGACCGCCGTGGGCGCTCACGATCTCGTGCACCATCGGGAGGCCGAGCCCGGAGCCGACCTCGCCGGCGGTGCCCAGCGTCGTCGTGCGCGTCTCGAACTTGAAGAGGTCCGGGATCAGCTCCGGCTTCACCCCCCGCCCCACGTCGCTGACGGCGAGCGCGGCCGGGCGGTCGGCGGGCACGTGGACGCGCACCCTGTGCCCGGGCTCGCTGAACTTGATCGCGTTGGAGACGAGGTTGGACACCACCTCGACCAGCAGGTCCGGGTCCGCGTGGACGAAGGCGGTCTCGGGGACGTCGTTGGCGACCGTGACGCCCTTGTCGGACGCGGCGCGGGTGAGCCCGGCGAGGGCGTCGTTGACGATCTGACGCAGCGCGACGGAGGCCGTCGCGAGGGCGATGCGCCCTCCGCTGACGCGGCTGATCGTGAGCATCCGCTCGATCATCGTCAGCATCCGGCGGCAGGCGTCGAGGCCGGCGCCGACATACTCCTGGCCGTCGGCGTCGAGCTCCTTGGTCGACGACAGGAGCTGGAGCGACGCCATCGCGACCTGGATGGGGCCCTTGAGATCGTGGGAGACCAGGGCGACGAAGCGGTCCTTGAGCCGGGTCGCCTCCTCGGCGTCCGCCCGCGCGCGCTCGGCGCGGAGCTCGGCCCGTCGCCGCTCCAGCACCTCCTGCTGGAGCTCGGTGTTGGCGACGAAGAGCGCCTTCTTGGCGCTGTCGATCTCGAAGATCGTGTTGGTCAGGAGCCGCGCCTTCACCGTCGAGAGGTAGGTGACGCAGCGCATCGCGAGCGCCTTCTCGATGAGGCTCCGGTTGACGGCGTTCGCGTCGCGGATGGTCAGGTCCGCCAGCTCGCGGTAGTCGCCCGTCATCGTCAGCGCTCCTCGAGATCGAGCCCGCAGGGCAGGGCCTCGAGGAAGTCGAACGCCTCGGCGACCTGAGCGCCCTCGATGACCGAGCCGTGCTGCGGCAGGATCCGGTCGATGTCGAGCTGGCGGAGACGCCGGATGGCCGCGCGGAGGTGCGCGTTCGACGGCATGTACGCCTGATGGAAGCTCGCCATGTTCTCCGGGAAGCCCGGGCCGGCGAAGAGGTCCCACTCCTCGACGAGCGCGCCGAAGACGTCCCCGCTGAAGAGGCTCCGGGTCTTGGGGTCGTAGGTCGCGATGGCACCCGGCGAATGGAGAAACGGCATCGGGACGAACTCGAGCGTCCGTCCGCTGGCGAGGCGCAGGCGATAGCCGTGCTCGTCGACCGCGAAGCGGTCGCTCGACAGGGCGAGGTGCTGGATGAGGCGGTGCGTGTGGGCGTGGGCCGCGATCCGCAGGTCGGGCCGCGAGATGACGTCCTCGACGACCGCGAGGTTGCCGCAGACGTCGGGATCCTGGTGCGAGGCGACCACCAGCGAGATGGCCCCCGGGTTCACCAGGTCGATGACCTTGCGCATGACCACCGGGAAGTCGGGGATCGAGCCCGGGTCGAAGAGCACCGCCTCCTGGTCGTCGATGAGGAGATACGGGTTGCAGTGCAGCCGGGTCGAACGCTCGTAGAAGCCGACCCAGTGGATGTCCCGGGTGATCGCGATCGATTCGTTGACGTCGCCGGTCTTCTTCATGGGCCCATCACCTTCCACGCCAGCGATCACTGTAGCAGCGAAGATCGGACGCTGCACGCCGGGCGCTGGCCGGCGGGCGACGCGCACGCGACACGCCACGGCCGACCGGTCTGACGCGCGTGAATGCCGCCGATGTGACGCGGGCGCGATGCGGGGCTTTCGAAGCGCCGCGCTCGGGTCGGACCGGGTTGAGGTTGATCGACGTTGATCAACCTTCTCTGCGCCGTCCCTCAGCGGGCGTAGTAGGCGCCGATGCGGAAGGTCGAGAACTCGATCGCTGCGCCCGAGTCGCCGCCCCAGAGGGCCATGATGGGGATGTTCGGCGTGTTCTCGAAGGTCACCGCGGTCTGCCGCAGGGTCGAATCGTTCAGGTCGCAGTAGCGCTGATCGGACCACGGGAAGAGCGCGACGGTCGAGATGACGAACGTCCCGTCAGGCAGCTCGTAGCGCGTGTACGAGGTGCCGAAGGGGGAGTTGATGAGCGAGTCCTGGCAGTTCTTCTCGAAGTACTGTCGGTGGGTCGTCGTCGCCGCCATGACGGCCAGCAGCTGCGCGTTGGAGAGCGTGTAGTTGAAGCGCTGGTAGAGCTCCGTCGGGAGCTCGATCGCCTTGTCGGGGACGAGGAGCCCGACCCAGTCGTGCTCGGCCACGATCCAGCCGCCGCCGTCGGTGCTCATGTCGCAGGTCACGTCGAAGGGATCGAGCCCCACGCCGGCGCCGTCCGGGTCGATGGTGTAGGTCCCGTCGCCCGTCGCGCCGGTGTAGACGTAGCCGGCGGGCGGGTGGAGGTAGTCGTCGCAGGTCGCCGCGACGGTGTCGTCCTCGAAGGTGCGGCCGGTGCCGGCCACCTTGATCCCGTAGGTCTGCCCGAAGACCCCGCTCGGGCCGTAGCCGTAGGTGAAGGTCTCGCCGGTCCCGAGGCTCGTGTACACGGTCGCGACGCCGGTGCCGTCGTCGACCTCGTGGGTCGTGCAGGTCAGCGCGCCGGTGCCATCGGTGAGCGGGACGTCCCAATCGATGACCGGCCAGACCGTGTCGGGGTTCGTCGTCAGGCCGGCGAACGCGCCGTCGTAGGCGGTCCCGCGGGTGGTGAGGGTGCAGCCGTTGCCGCCGTTGAAGCCGAGCGCGAGGTTCCAGTAGCGCTTGTGCACGCCGAGCTGCTCGTCGCCGCGGTAGACGGCGGCGCCGAAGAGGAGGTCCGCGCTGCTCTCGATGATGTCGGCGGGGGCGACGTTGCCGGGGCCGGCGGAGGGATCGACGGTCGCCGTGTCGACGCCGCAGGTCACGATGACGTCGTCGAGATAGAGCGTGGTCTCGACCGACGCGCCGAGGCCGCCGGTGCAGGCGAAGCCGAGGACGATGGTGTCGCCGCGGCCGCCGCCGGGGGCGTGGAGGAGCTGCAGCGGATCGCCGACGTCGTCCACGCAGTCGAGCTTCGCCGAGCAGAAGACGTCCTCGAAGCTCACGGCGACGTCGAAGAAGCCCTGGAGCGCCCGCCGGGCCACGGTCACGTCGAAGTCGACCGGCACGTCAGTGTCCGCGACGCAGGTGACCTGGCGCGACAGGGGCCCCGGGTTCGCGTAGTCGCCCGCGGGGATCGGCGTCGCTCCGGACGCCGCGTCGTAGAGGGCGAGCAGCTCGACCGTCACGGTCGTCGTGGGCGCGTCCGCGTCGCAGGTGCCGACGTAGCTCACCGAGCCCGCGCCGTCACCGTAGGCGTCCGCCGAGACGTCCCGGGTCCACACGACCTCGCTCGCGCCGTTGGTCACCGTGAGCCGCCAGTCGGCGTTGGTCACCCCGGGCAGGTCGAGGGGGGCGATGGTGATCGCGACGTTGGCGCCGTCGGCGGGCGCGGACGGGGTGTCCGCGCAGGCCGTCGCGAAGAGCGTGAGTCCGAGGGCGAGGCTTCGGGCGACGTTCATGCGAACACCCCTGGGCTGGCGTGGGTTGCTGGCCGAGCGCGAGCGGGGACGTGCGGTGCTGCGCTGCAGCGCGAGTGTGCCCGAGCGCCGGGCGGATGCCCATCGCCGATCGGTCAGCGCCGATCGAGCTGGATCTCCCGGTCCTCGCTCAGGTACGTCGCGACCGCCTGAGCGATGGTCCGGGCGACCTCCTTCGCCACGTCCTCACGCGGGCCGACGGGGCGGCCGCCGTCGAAGCGCCAGACCAGATCCTTGCGCACCTCGATCGTGATGGTGCTGGTGCGGTCGGGCGAGCGCCGGTAGCGCTCGATCAGCTCCGGGCGCGCGCCGATCCACGCGCTCAGCTCCTCGTAGGCCTCGCGGGCGCGCTCGAGCGGCGCCACGTCCCCCGGCGGCAGCTGGAAGCGGTGCAGGTAGGCGCTCAGCGCGTCTCCGCCGGTGCCGCGGAGGTTCGTGTTGAGCAACATCTCCCACATGCGCGTGTGCCCGGGGTCGGCGGCCCGCGCCGGGTACTCCACTTCGTACTGCCCGCGAAGGTGTTGGAAGAAGAGCCACGGCTGGCAGCGGATCTCCACCGAGCCGTCGGGCAGGTTGTAGGGGTAGTTGTGCTCGACGGCGAAGCCGGCGCGCTCGAGGGTGAGCGCGATGCGGTCGCGGACGATGGGCTTGGCGCACGACTCGACGAGGACGTGCGGGAAGAGCGGGTCGAAGAGCCCGTAGGGGAGCCGCGAGTCGCGCTGGTAGCTGTCCGAGCGCGTCAGGAGGCTGACCTCCGGGCGCCGCGTCCGGCTGTCGTTGTGCTCGTCGTAGGTGTGGATCGCGAGCTTGAGGAGCCGCCCCGTGATGGCGCGGTCCATCCCGCGGCTGACCGCGTCGTAGTGGTCCTCGAGGACGTGGCGCTTGTCGTCGTGGGTCAGGAGCTCCGCGAGCGGCTCACCGAGGGCGCGCCGCTCGAGCGGGTCGGCGTCGGGCGGGCTCTCGCCGGGGAAGCGGTTGAAGTCCATGACGACGCGCGCCGTGGCGACCTTGTGGTGCCCGGCGAGCCCGAGCGCCGCGGCGAGGTGGCCGGCCACCAGGTCCGCGCCCCAGTCGCGGTGCTCCTCGAACGCGTCCTGCAGGGTCCCGTCGTCCCACGCGGCCTTCACCAGCGGGTTCGCCAGGAGGCGGCTCGGGACCGCGTCGCCGTCGTGCAGCGTGTCGATCAGGAGCTGGTCCCGGTAGCGCTCCGGGTAGGCGAAGGCCTCGCCCGGCGGCGCGGGGACGCGCTGGAAGCAGGGCTCGGAGGTGCTGCAGACGCGCATGGGCGGATCCTGCGCGCCTCAGGGGGCGCTGGGGTCGAGGGGCTGGAGCGCCGGCAGCGTGGGCGCGGGATACTCCTCGTGCTCCTGCGCCCACATCGCGTCGTTGAAGACGTTCACGGCGTCGACCTGGTGCGCGGTCGCGGAGCTGAGCTTGAAGGCGGCGCCGACCACGGTCGCGAGGCCGCCGAGCATGAAGACGGCGCTGTAGGACGTCGTGTCCGCGCCGAAGACGCCCTCGCCGGCGGCGTCGGAGCTCATGCCCGCGGTCCCGAGGCCGACCAGGGTGGAGCCGACGAGGGTCAGGACCAGCCCGACGATGGCGTCGGACTCGGCCTCCTCGGCGTGGTCGCGCGCCTCGGGGACGCTCGCCACGGCCTGGTCGAGGCCACCCAGGATGCCGCCCGTGTAGTCCACGTTGCCGACACGCCACTTCTGCATCCCGTCGACCTGGACGATCTTGACGTAGGGGGTGTCGCGCGGCTGGTACTGCATCGAGATGCAGGCCGAGCTCAGCGCGGTCGCGGTCAGGGCGGCGATCCAGGTCAGGTGACGGCGCATGGCGTCCTCCAGGGGCGCCGAGGGCTCAGAGATCGACCGGGAAGACCGGCGCCACCTCGCCCTCGAAGAAGGTGGTGCCCACCCGCGCGAAGCGCTCGGGGGCGTCGGTGCAGAAGAACGAGCGTCGCCCGTCCCGGGTGGGGGCGTGGAGGTCGCGCTCGTCGAGCAGCGCGGCGAGCTCGTCGGTCACCGCCTCGGCGGAGTCGACGAGCGCCAGCGGGTAGCCGCCGAAGTCCTCCTCGAGCACCTGCCGGATGAGCGGCTTGAACACCGGGTAGTGGGTGCAGCCGAGGACGAGCGTGTCGACGCCGAGCTCGACGAAGGGCTCGAGGTAGGTGCGGACCGTCAGGCGGCTCACCGCGTGGTCGACCCAGCCCTCCTCGGCCAGCGGGACGAGCAGCGGCCACGGCGTCGCGTGCAGCGTCGCGTCCGGCAGGAGCGCCCGCAGCGCCTTCTGGTAGGCCTGCGAGCGGATCGTCGCCTCGGTGCCGGTGATGGCGATGGGGCCGCCGCGGGTCGCCGCCGCCGCCGCCCGCGCGCCGGGCCCGATGACGCCGAGGATCGGCATCTCCGAGGCCGCGCGGAGCGGCTCGAGGGCATGGGCCGACGCGGTGTTGCAGGCGATGACCACCAGCTTCACCGGGTAGCGGAGGAGCAGCTCCACGGCCCGGTCGGCGTAGCGGACGACGGTCGCCGCCGACTTGGTCCCGTAGGGCAGGCGCGCGGTGTCGCCCAGGTAGATGAGGTCCTCGTTCGGCAAGCGCCGCACGATCTCGGAGGCGACCGTGAGCCCCCCGATCCCCGAGTCGAAGACCCCGATGGCCGCCTTGTGCATCGTCATCGCGTGCTCGCGTCCTTCAGCGCCTCGTCGACGAGCTCGTTGAGGACCTCGGGCGGGCGGGAGCCCGACATGCGGCGGCCGTTGATGAAGAACACCGGCGTGCCGTTGATCTCAAGGGCGAGGCCCTGCTTGATGTCGGCGAGGATGCGCTCGCCGGTCCCCGCGTCGGCCATGCAGGCGTCGAGGGCGGCGCCGTCGACGCCGAGGCCCTTCACCAGGGCGAGGAGCTCGTCGTTGCTGCTCGCGCGCTGCTTCTCGAAGAGGAGCTTGGTGACCTCGAAGAACTTGCCCTGGCGCCCGGCGCAGTCCGACACCGCGGCGAGCCAGCACGCGTTCGGGTGGAAGTCCTGCTTGAGCGCGGGGTTGCACGCCTTGTCGAGGGGGAAGTGGATGAAGGTGACGCGGACCTCGTCCGGGCGCGCCGCCTGGACCTCCTCGACCGCGCTGAAGAGCTGGCTGCAGTGCGGGCACTGCAGGTCCGCGAACTCGACGATCTGCACCGGCGCGTCCTCGGGCCCCTTCGACGGGCGGCCGTCGGTCTTCAGCGAGGTCTTCACCTCGGGCTGCACCTGGGCCGCCAGCACCTCGCCCACGCGGTGCGCGTAGAGCGCGTAGATCACGACGACGGCCGCCAGGAAGACCGCGGTGACGGCGGCGGTGGTGAGCTTGGGGATCGCGCCCCAGACGCCCTTGAACCACGCGCCGATCGGCTCGGCGCGCGCGCGCCACGCCACGAAGAGCAGCAGGACGTTCACGACGTACATGACCGCGCAGAGCTTGCAGAGCGCGCCCTGCACGGCGAGCGAGTAGACCGCGAGCGAGATCGAGTACAGGGTCGCCAGCGCGGCCAGCCCGAGCTGGATGCGCCGCGGCGCCACGTCCTGGGGCCGTCGCAGGCGGAACCAGGTGAGGAGCAGGAAGGCGACGTAGAAGCCGATCGCGAGCACCGCGAGCGGCACGCCCGGCGTCAACGCGCCGCTGAGGATCTCGCCCGACTCACCGCGCGAGATGTCGCAGCCGCTCTTGATTCCGCACAGGCCGCCGGCATAGCTCGGGTCGATGGCGTGCTGGTAGTGGTCCCACGTCATGTAGACCGCGTCGGCCAGGCCGACCAACGCGAGTACGCCGAACAGGATCGCGAGGGTGCGCTTGCTCATTCCGCCTCGAGCGCCCGATGGTGTGAGGGAGGAGAGATGGTACGGGTCGGTACAGTCGGGCGCCGAGCGAGGGGTCGCTGCGTCTGCAGTGGACGGTCGCGGCGACCGGAGCCGAGCCGCCCCGGGCCCGTTCGGAGCTGGCGCATCATCAGGACGGCGCGTATCACGCCCACGGTCCCGCAGCAAGCATCGGCTCCGCTCCGGCCCCGCCCGCGCGGCGCGCCCCGGTGGGGGCGGCAAGCGGACGGGGGGTCGACCTCGCGCGCGTTTTGAGTAGCATACGCCGCCATGGCTTGGTCCCGCCCGCTCCGCCAGTTCGAGCTGGTCGCCCTCGATCTCGAGGCGACCGGCGTCGCCCACGGGCACGACCGCATCGTCGAGGTCGGCGCCGCCCGCTTTCGACTGGGCGCCGACGGTCGGGTGATCCCCGGGCCGGTCTTCGAGGTGCTCGTCGATCCCCAGCTGCGGATCCCCGAGGTGGTCAGCCGGCTCACCGGGATCGACGACGCCATGGTGCGCGGCCAGCCGACGCTGGACGAGATCTGGCCGGCCTTCGTCGACTTCCTCGGCTCCCCCGAGGACACCGTCGTCCTGGCGCACTGCGCCCGCTCGGATCTCGCCTACCTCGTCTCCGACGCGCTGCGGCTCGGCCTCGAGATGCCGCCCCACGCCTTCGTGTGCACCCTCGAGGTCGCCCGGCGCGCCCTCCCGCGCGCCCCGAAGTACGGGCTCGAGGCGCTGCGGCGCTACATCACCGGCGACCGGGCCGACGAGATGACCTTCCACCGCGCGGTGGCCGACGCGCTGCACACGCGCAACCTCTTCGCGACCTGCGTGGAGCGCACGGGGGCCCGGACCTTCGCCGATCTGGGCGTCAAGCAGGGCATCGAGGTGCCCACGCCCGAGGAGTTCGTGGTCGAGGTCCCCGACCGGCTGCGCGCGCTCGAGGCGGCCATCGCCGACCAGCACCGGGTGGAGATCCAGTACACCGGCGGCAGCAAGGGGCGCACCGTGCGCCCGGTGACGCCGCTGGCGCTCTTCGCCCACCGCGGCGTGGCGCACCTCCGCGCCTGGTGTCATCTCGACGACGCGGCGAAGACCTTCCGCTGCGATCGCATCTCGCGGGTGATGCCGTCGGGGTGACGCGCCGGATCGCGGGCCGAGGCGGCTGCGGGACGCCTCACCGCAGTAATGGGTTGCCGGATCGACGGGGCTGACCCAAAAAGGATGCGGGGGTCTCCCGTGGAACGAGGTCGTCAAGAAGTGCTCGAGAAGCTCGACGACGTGAAGATGGCGACGCGGTCGCTCGCGGTCACGTCCCTCGTCCTCGGGGCGGTGGCGCTCCTCCTCGGCGCCTGCGGCTCCGAGGTCGGTCAGGGGTCGCTCGCCCAGCCCGTCGACGACGGGGGACTGATCCTCCCCGCGGATGCGCGGAGCGGCGCCGACACCGTCGTGCCCGCGGACACCACGGCGCCCGCCGACGGGACGACGACCGGGCTCCCGGTGGGCTCTCCGTGCGCGCAGGACGCGGAGTGCCAGGCCGGCTGGTGCCTGCCGACCGCCGACGGCTGGCGCTGCCCGCAGACCTGCGCGGTCCAGGCGTGCTCGCCCGACGAGACGTGCCTGCTCCTGACCCACCCCGACGGCCTCGTGGGCCGCGTCTGCGCGGCGCGCGACGTCACGCTGTGCCAGCCGTGCACGAGCCACGCCGACTGCAACCTCATCCCCGACGGGCTGCAGCTCAACCGCTGCGTGGACCTCGGGGACGTCGGCCGCTTCTGCGGCGTCGCGTGCGGCGAGACGCTCCCGGCGTGCCCCGACGGCTATGCCTGCGGCGTGGACGGCCAGTGCCGCCCCGAGTCGAAGCAGTGCGAGCGCTGCACGGCGCTCTCGGTCGCCTCCGGCGCCCACACCACCTGCCACGTGAGCGGCGCCCCCGAGGCGTGTCAGGGCACGCGCAGCTGCACGGCCGACGGGCTGACGGCCTGCTGGGCCCCCGGTGGCGGCGAGGAGACGTGCAACGGCCAGGACGATGACTGCGACGGCCTCACCGACGAGGACGTCATCGCGCTCTGCGGCCCCTGGGCGTGCGCCGGCGAGGCCGGCTGCAAGACGAGCTGCGCTGGCGCCGCGGACTGCGCCCCCGGCTACGGCTGCGATCCGTCGACCGGGACCTGCGCGCCGACCGGGGAGAACGGCGCCGTCTGCGAGGACGCCGGTCAGTGCGACTCGGGGTACTGCGCCAACGGCCACTGCTGCGCCGGGCCCGACGCCAGCTGCTGCGCGGAGGACGCGGACTGCGCCGCCCTCGACGAGGCGCCGGTCTGCGCCGCGCACGGCCCGGACGGCTGCAGCGGCACCCAGGTCGTCGGGCGCTGCGTGGACGCGGCCTGCGCCGCCGAGACCGTCGCGACGCCGGCGGGCTGCGAGAACGCGCCGTGCCTGGCCGGGGAGTGCGGCGCGGACGGCGTCTTCCACGTGCCGTCGCGCTGTGACGACGTCGGGGCCTGCGTCCCGGCCGGGCCGGACGTCGACTGCGACGACCACGACCCCTGCACGCTCGACGACTGCACCGTGGCGACCGGCTGCGGCAGCACCCCCTACACCGGCCAGACCCAGTCGAGCTGCTACGGCTTCGACCCGGCCACGCGCGGGCGCGGCGCCTGCCACGACGGCGTGCTCCGCTGCGAGGGCGGCGCGGCGACGGACTGCCTCGACGACCAGGGGCCGACGGACGAGGTCTGCAACGGCGTCGACGACGACTGCGACGACGCCACCGACGAGGGGACGGGCTACCAGTGCGCGCCCTACCGCTGCGGCGGCACGGAGGGCTGCCGGACGAGCTGCGCGTCCTCCGCCGACTGCATCCCGAGCGCCTTCTGCGACGACGCGGGCCACTGCCAGTTCGCCGGCCACGACGGCGAGCCCTGCAGCGGCCCCGACGAGTGCGAGTCCGGCTACTGCGCGAACGGCTTCTGCTGCGCGTCCGGGATGTGCTGCGGCGACGACGGCGCGTGCGCCAGCCTCGACACCGAGGCGTGCGCGAGCGCGACGGCGGCGGGCTGCGCCGGGACGCGGACCCTCGGGGCGTGCGACGCCGGGACGCATCAGTGCGTCGCCACCACCGTGGCCGACCCCGCGGTCTGCAGCGGGACGGCGTGCGCGGGGGCGGCGTGCGTCGGCGACACGCTGACGACCGGCTCGCGCTGCGACGAAGCCGGGGCCTGCGTGCCCAACGCGGACGCGACCGACTGCAGCCCCTTCGCCTGTCTCGACGCGAGCTGCGGGACGGGCTGTGGCGCCAACGACGACTGCGTCGACGGCGCGGCGTGCGTCCAAGGCGCCTGCGTGGGCGCGACGCCCAACGGCGACGCCTGCACGAGCGACGCCCAGTGCGTCAGCGAGCACTGCGACAACGGCTACTGCTGCGACTCCGGCGTGTGCTGCGCGGCGTCGAGCGACTGCGGCGCCCTCGACGAGGCGCCGGTCTGCGACGACCCCGGGAGCTGCGCCGGCAGCCAGGCCGTCGGCATCTGCGGCGTCGACCATCGCTGCTGGACGACGACCGTGTCGGCGCCCGCGGGGTGCGAGGGGCGGACCTGCGGCGACGCCGAGTGCCGCAACCTCTCCGGGGGCAGCTTCATCCTCGAAGGGGTCCGGCGACGGCTCTGCAACGGGGCGGGCGCCTGCGTCTCCGTGGATCGCGACTGCCGCTCGTACAACGACGGCGGCTTCTGCTCGAACAACTCCGCGACGTTTGCCTGGTGCGCGGGGTGCTCGCCGAACCGGTCGACCTGCGTGGATCTCTCCGATCCGTGCAGCTGCGAGTGACCGACCGGTGAATAGGATGGGGAGCTCACGCGTTCGCCCGACCATGCGCACCGGCCCTCTCGTCCTCGTCCTCTTGGCCCTCGTCGTCGCGGAGCCTTCCGCGCACGCGGGCGACTACGCGACCAAGCAGCGCCAGAACGGGCGCGTCGCGAGCGCCTGGAAGGCGCACCACAGCGACGTCCGCGACACCTTCCGCGAGGTCGGCGCGGAGTGGCCGCCGCAGGAGGTGTTCCTGCGGGCGTTCAAGGCCGAGGGGGCGCTCGAGCTGTGGGCGGCGCCGAAGGACGGCGAGCGACTCGTCCGCGTGAAGACCTTCCCGATCTGCGCGGCGAGCGGCGTCCTCGGTCCGAAGGAGCGCGCCGGGGACGGGCAGGTCCCCGAGGGCTTCTATCGCATCGACCGCTTCAACCCGTGGTCGAGCTACCACCTATCGCTGGGGCTCGACTATCCCAACGCGGTCGACCGCGCCCGCGCGGCGGGGCTCCCGCCCGGCGGCGACATCTTCATCCACGGCAACTGCGTGACCATCGGGTGCCTCCCCATCGAGGACGAGCCCATCGCGTGGCTCTACGTCGCGATGGTGGTCGCGCGGGACGCTGGTCAGCGGCGCATCCCCGTGCACGTCTTCCCGTGCCGCTTCGAGACGGCGAGCTGTCAGCGGGCGCTGGCGACGGCCGGGAAGGCCGACCCGGCGCTGACGCCGTTCTGGGAGATCCTGAAGACCGGCTACGACGCCTTCGCGGAGACGGGGAAGGTGCCGAAGACCGTGGCCGACAAGAGCGGGTACACGATCACGCCGCGGTAGGGGCGCGGCGACCTCTCGGGGCGCGCAGTCGTGTGGGCGGGACGAGGCTGTCGCAAAAAAGCCCGCCGACGGTGTGGCTACGAGCCCACCGCGCTCGGGACGAGCGCAGGCCGACTGGCCGGCGGACGTCCCCGTCCGCTATGGATTCGGTCCACGCGACAGCCTCGGGACGACCGCAGCTCCAGCGGGCCGCCCCCTCCCTGGTCAACCGAGCAGGACGCTCGGACCCAGCTCCCGGGCGACGGCGACGGCGTCGGCGAGCGCGGCCGGGCGGCCGACCTCGCGCGCGAGGCTCGACACGTGGAGGCCGGCGAAGCCGCACGGGACGATGGCCTGGAAGCCCGCGAGATCGATGTCCACGTTCAGGGCGAAGCCGTGCATCGTGACGCCCTTGTGGATGTGGAGGCCGATGCTGCCGAGCTTGCGCCCCTCCCGGTAGATGCCGGGCCGCGCGTCGTCGTAGGCCGCGTCCGCGACGCCGAAGCGCTCGGAGATCGCCAGCATCAGCGCGCCGAGGCGGCGGACGAAGGCGGTGACGTCGACGTGCGCGCGCTCGAGCGCGACGATCGGGTAGCCCACGAGCTGCCCCGGGCCGTGCCAGGTCGCGAGCCCGCCCCGGCGCGTCTCGAGGACCGGCGTGTCGAGGCGTGCGAGGGCCTCGCGGTCCACGATCCCGCCGCGGCGGCCGAGGGTCACCACCGGATCGTGCTCGAGCAGCAGCAGCTCGTCGTCGCCCCCGGCGAGGACCCGCTCGCGCGCCGCCTCCTGCACCTCCAGCGCGGCCACGTACCCGAGCCGCCCCAGCTCGCGGACGATCATCGCGCCACGCGCCGCGCCGCGGCCGGCAGCAGGTCGAGGACGCGGTCGATCTCGTCCTCGGTGGTCGCGTGACCGAGCGACAGGCGCAGCGCGCGGAAGCTCTCGGCCGCGGTCAGCCCGGACGCCAGCAGCACCCGCGACGGCGTCACCGAGCCCGAGTGGCACGCGCTCCCGGCGCTCACCGCCACCCCCGCCCGGTTGAGGTGCCCCATCACCGCCTCGGACTCGACGCCCTCGGGCAGCACGAAGGAGCTGGTGTTCGGGAGCCGCCGCGCCCCCGCCCCGAGCACGAAGGAGCCGGGAAGCGCCGCCTGGAGCCCCGCCTCGAGCCGGTCCCGGAGCGCCGCGTAGCGTGCGCTCAGGCCGGGCAGCTGGGCCACCGACCACGCCGCCGCCGCGCCGAAGCCCGCGATCGCCGGCATCGGCTCGGTCCCGCTGCGCTTGCCGCCCTCCTGCCCGCCGCCGTCGAAGAGCGACACCAGCGGCGGCGCCTCGGGGTGCACGACGACCGCGCCGACCCCCTTGGGGCCGCCGAGCTTGTGCGCCGCAATGATCATGTAGTCCGGCGCAAAATCGATCTCGAGCTTGCCGGCATATTGCGACGCATCAACCATGAGCGGGACGCCCCGCTCGCGGAGCGGCGCGACGAGCTCGCCGACCGGGTTGAGGATGCCGGTCTCGTTGTTCGCCGCCATGACGCAGACCAGGGCCGGCGGCGGCCCGCCATCGACCACCTCGAGCACCGCCTCGACCTCGACCGGGCCGCGGTTGGCCGGCATCACCAGGCTGACCTCGCGGCGATCGCCCTCGGCGGCGCCGAAGACCGCCGGGTGCTCGATGGCGCTGCACACCAAGCGGCTGCAGCGCTGGCTCCGGAGGACCTGGTGGATCGCCTCGGTCGCGCCGCTGGTGAAGATCACCTGCTCGGGCTCGGCGCCCGCGAGCCGCGCCACCGCCGCCCGCGCCTCGGCGAGGACGGTATGGGCCGCGCGCCCCGCCCAGTGCTTGCTCGACGGGTTGCCGAAGCCGCCGTCGAGCGCCGCCAGGATGGCGTCCCGCGCGGCCGCGAGGAGCGGCGTCGTGGCGTTGTAGTCGAGGTAGATGCGGTCGGGGCGGCTGTCGGGCATGGGCGACTCGGCGATCGGTGTGGCGCAGGTCTACGGGACCCGGGGGCCCGCTGCGACTCGGAGCCCTTATACCGAAGAGCGATCGCCCAGACGAGCATCTGCCGACCGTCGCCGCGTCGGCCTCGCGCGCTCGCCGGGCCGGTCGACGGTGACGCGCGATCGTGCCGTCGCGCGCTATACTGAGCCCAGCCCGGAGCCCCGAACGCATGTCGCGCCTCGCGCCGCCAGAGACCTCCTCCACGCCCAGGCGTGCCGCCCGCGCGGCGCGCTCGCCGGGGTGGCGCGCGTGGCTCCTCGTCGCGGGGCTCGTCGCGCTGGTCGCCGCCGCGCTGACGCTGCTCCCGCTGCGCGAGTGGCTGGGCGCCCTCGTCGGCTGGGTGCACGCCCTCGGCGTCGCCGGCGTCGTGCTGTACGCGCTGGTCTACGTCGTGGCGATCGTCTTCGCCGTCCCGGGGTCGATCCTGACGATGGGCGCCGGCTTCGCGTGGGGCCCGCTCTGGGGCTTCCTGCTCGTCTCGCCGGTGTCGGTCGTGGGCGCCACGCTGGCGTTCCTCCTCGGTCGGACGGCGTTCCGCGCGCGCGTCGAGCGGCGCGTCGCCGAGAGCCCGCGCCTCCAGGCCGTGGATCGCGCGGTCGAGGAGCAGGGCGGGATGCTGGTCTTCCTGCTCCGGCTCTCGCCGGTGATGCCGTTCAACTTCCTCAACTACGCCGTCGGCCTCACGCGCATCCGGACGTCGCGCTTCGCCCTGGCGTCGTGGCTCGGGATGATGCCGGGGACGCTCCTCTACGCCTACCTCGGGTCGACGCTGCCGGCGCTCGGCGCCGGGGCCGCGCCCGGGAGCGACGCCGACACCGCCAAGCACGTGCTCTTCTGGGGCGGGCTGGTGACGACCCTGGTGGCGACGGTGTTCGTCACGCGCATCGCCCACCGGGCGCTGAGCGGCCGAATGGAGCTCCCGGTGGACGAACCGAGCGTCTGAGCGCGTTGTTCGTCGGCGTTCGGGGCGCTATCGTCCGTCCCCGACCCGGAGGTCCTCGTGCTCAGACTCCTCGCCCTGCTCGCGCTCGCCGCCACGCTGACCGTCGCCCCCGCGTCGGCCTCCGCCGCCGTGCCGGGCGACGCCGAAGCGCTCAAGATCCTCGAGCGCGGCATGGCCGATCCCGGCAACGCGACGCTCCTCGGCCAGCTCCTCGGCGAGGTCGACCGCGAGGTCGCCAGCCACCCCGACGCCCCGAGCGCTCACTACGCTCGCGGCTGGCTGCTGTCCCACCTCGGCCGGGGCGAGGAGGCGGTCAAGGCCTACGACCGCGCCTCGGCGCTCGATCCGAAGCTCGCGGACGCGCTCTACAACTGCGGCGTCGTGCTGTCCGATCTCGGCCGCCACGACGAGGCGCTGGCGCGCTGGGACGCGGCCACCAAGGTCGATCCGCGCATGATCGACGCCTACTACAACGCCGCGCAGACCTACTACAACCGCCGCCAGTTCAAGGAGGCGCTCGAGCGCTGGGAGCAGGCCGCGGCCCTCGACCCGGGCGACTTCGGCGTCGCGAAGAAGGTCCTCCAGGCGCTCAACGCCCTCGGCGACAAGCCGCGCGCCGCGAAGGCCCGCGAGGCGCTCATCGCGCTCTGGAAGAGCGCCGAGGACGAGCGCGTCCGCGGGCTCAGCGAGTTCTGCTTCGACCAGCGGGACGTCGGCAAGGCCCACGTCTACATCTACGAGACCTTCGAGCCGAAGGGCGACCTCTACTACGTCTACACGGTGCGGGTCGCGGGCCCGCAGAACAAGCTCGCCGGCGCCGTGATGCTCGAGTCGTCCGCCGTCATCCGCGAGCTGGGCACCCCCTACGTCCTCGGGTTCAACCGGAACGAGCAGCACCACACGACCGATCGGGCCTACAAGGAGCTCCCGAGCTGGGATCTCCTGTGGCCCGAGATGGAGAAGATCATCCGGGCGGAGTTCGCGGACGTCGTCGAGTAGATCGATGGATCAATGATTGATCCAGGTTGATCATTGAATCAATGGACCGCCGCGATTCGTGAAATCGCGGCCCGCCCGTCGGGCCCGGTCTGGTAGGCTCGGCACCCCACACGACCCTTGCCCGACGAGAGCCCCGTGTCCCTCGAAGCCATCACCGACGACCTCATCGCGGCGCTCGCGCCGCTGACCTTCGGTCCGCCCGTGACCCACGTCTACAACCCGCTCGTCTACGCGCGGCGCCCGTGGGACGCGTACTGCCGGCGCTTCGGCGGGGCCGGGCGCGAGGTGGTGCTGATCGGGATGAACCCTGGCCCCTTCGGGATGGCGCAGTGTGGCGTCCCCTTCGGCGAGGTCGGGTTCGCGCGCGACTGGCTCGGGATCGACGAGCCCGTGGGCAAGCCCGAGGTCGAGCACCCCAAGCGGCGGATCCAGGGCTTCGACTGCACCCGCAGCGAGGTGAGCGGGGCGCGGCTCTGGGGCTGGGCGAAGGACACCTTCGGCACGCCGGACGCGTTCTTCGCGCGCTTCGTCGTCGTCAACTACTGCCCGCTGGTCTTCATGGAGGAGACCGGGCGCAACCGGGTCCCCGAGAAGCTCCCGAAGTCGGAGCGGGAGCCCCTCTTCGCGGCCTGCGACGAGGCGCTCCGGCGGACCCTCGCGCACTTCGATCCGCGCTACGTCGTGGGGATCGGCAAGTTCGCCGAGAAGAAGGCGCGCGACCTCCTCGGCGACGCCACCGACGCCGTCATCGGCAGCGTCCCCCACCCGAGCCCCGCCAGCCCCATCGCCAACCAGGGCTGGGCGCCGCTCATGGACGCGGGGCTCCGCGCGCTGGGTATCGCGCTCCCGGGCTGACCGGCGGGGAGTCGAGCGAGGCCGCCGCTTGGCGGGTGGCACGCGCCGGGCGCCAGAAACGCCGAGGCCCCCGAGGGAGGAATCTCTTCACCCGCGGGGGCCTCTCCGTCGGCGCTCCTCGAGAGCGCCGGCGGCGGACTTCAGGGGGCGCTACTCGGCGCAGGTGACGGCGTGGGCGACGACGTAGATGTCACCCGAGAGGCCGGTCACCGTGAAGCTGTCGGAGGTCGCGTCGCCGAGGTCGTGGAGCTGGCCGTACTGTCCGGGGGCGACGGTGTACTCGCCGTTGTTGCTGGCGAGGGGGGCGCTGCCGACGTAGAGGTGCGTCTCGTCCATGACGAAGCCGGGGAGCGTCTCGTAGGTGACCTGGGCGGTGGCGCCGTCGTAGGTCATGCCGAGGGTCCCGACGAGGTCGCCCTTGGAGAGGTCGCAGCGACCGGCGGCCTGGTAGATGTCGAAGGCGTAGGAGCCCGGGCCGAGGGGGCCGTTGGTCCAGCCCCAGCGGGAGAAGTCGCTGCGGCCGTCGGCGTCGAAGTCGAGGTCGAGGAAGCAGGTGGCGTCCTCGTCACCCCAGGCGAAGGCGGTCTCGCAGGTGCGGGTGAC
>SBGO01000620.1 GCA_006226565.1 Deltaproteobacteria bacterium
CGGCCGTCTCGCCGGCCTCCTCCATCGTCACCGCGCGCGCCTCGAGCGCCTCGCGGGCCACGCCCAGCTCGTCGAGGTAGCGCCGGCTGCCGAGGTGCGCCACCCGGCCGGCGACCACCGCCGTCACGCCGCGCCCCGCGATCGCGCGGAAGCCGGTCGCCTCGGCCGCGGTCAGCCCGCGCTCCGCGGCCGCCCGCACCATCGCCTTGCCCAGCGGGTGCTCGCTCCCGGCCTGCACCGCCGCGGCGAGCGTCAGCACGTCGTCCGCGCTCCCGGGCGCGACGGCCTCGATCGCGCCGACCTCGGGCCGCCCCTCGGTGAGGGTCCCGGTCTTGTCGAAGACCACCGCGGTGACCGCGTGGGCCCGCTCGAGGGCCTCGGCGTCGCGGATGAGGATCCCCGCCCGCGCCGCCGCGCCCGTCCCGACCATCAGCGCCGTCGGCGTCGCCAGGCCGAGCGCGCACGGGCAGGCGATGACGAGCACCGCGACGGCGTGGATGAGGGCCGTCCCCGCCGGCGCGCCGGCGACGAGCCAGCCGGCGAAGGTGAGCAGGGCGATGCCCACCACGACCGGCACGAAGACGGCCGAGACCTTGTCGACCAGGCGCTGCACCGGCGCCTTGGTCGCCTGGGCGTCCTCGACCAGCGCGACCACGCGCGACAGGAGCGAGTCGGCGCCGACGTTCGTCGCCCGCACGTGGAGGAGCCCGTCGCCGTTGATCGCGCCGCCGGTGACGGGATCGTCGACGGCCTTCTGGACCGGCAGGCTCTCGCCGGTCAGGAGCGACTCGTCGAGCTGGCTCTCGCCGCGGGTCACGACGCCGTCGACCGGGACGCGCTCGCCGGGCCGCACCACGACGATCTCGCCGCGGGTCACGGCGTCCGCGGGCACCTCCACCTCGATCCCGTCGCGCAGGACGCGCGCCGTGTCGGGGCGCAGCGCCATCAGGGCGCGGATGGCGTCGGTGGTCTTGCGCTTCGCGCGCGCCTCGAGGTGCTTGCCGAGGAGCACGAGCGTGATCACCGCGGCCGACGCCTCGAAGAAGAGGTGCGCTCCCGGGGTGGTCAGCAGGGTGACCAGCGACAGCCCGAAGGCCGCCGACGTCCCGAGCGCGACCAGGACGTCCATGTTGCCGGTGCCCGCCCGCAGCGCGGCCCACGCCCCGCGGTAGAAGCGCGCGCCGGCGATCGCCTGCACCGGGGCCGCCAGCGCGAGCTGGATCGCGCCCGGGAGCATGGCGTCGACGCCGAAGATCGCGAGCACCATCGGCGCAACGAGCGGGATCGTCAGCGCCGCCGCGCCCAGGAGCAGCCACAGATCGCGCCGCTCCCGCCGCTCCCGCCGCGCGCGCTCGGCCTCGCGCTCGGCCTGGCGGTCGACCGTCGCGCCCTCGTGGGGATCCTCGGCGGCCGGCGGGGCCAGCGCGGTCGGCGGGACGTCGAAGCCGGCGCGCTCGACCGCCGCGGCGATCTCCGCGAGGTCGAGGAGCCCGGGATCGAAGCGGACGCGCGCCTTCTCCGACGCAAAGTTCACGGAGGCGCCGGCGATCCCACCGACGCGGCCGAGGGCCTTCTCGAGGCGCACGGCGCAGGCGGCGCACGTCATCCCCTCGATCGGCAGGTCGACCTCGCGGGTCTCGGCGGGGTCTCGGGGGGATTCCATTTCGGTCGCGATGCTCATGACCCCACCGTAGTGCTTCCAGTCGCTGGAAGGTCAAGCTCGGTTACTTTCGAGATAGCGACCGGCCGGACGGATCGTTGACATCTGACCAAAGCGTCATGATTTTGGTGCAGTGCACAGCCTCGCACCGTCGCGCGAGAGCACTTACAGCAAGGAGAGAAACCCCTCCAGCCCGGTCTTTCAAGAGGTGTCGATGGTCCACAAGCGCGCGTTCTCCCTCCCCCTGCCGGTTCTCCTTTTCGCCCTCGCACACGCATCGATGACGACTGGAGCATGCGCAGACGGAGCCGAGACGATCGCTCCATCGGGCATCCTCGCGGTGGCGATCACGGCTGGTGACCTGCCGACGGGTGGGACCGGGTGCTACGACGTGCGCGTCGAGGGCGCGGCCGGCACGATCTGGGCCTCGGAGCACGCGGTCTGCACGACCCCCGGCGGCCCGGGGATCGCGATCGAGGCGGCGGCCTGTGATCCCTCGGTCGACGTCGACGCGGATCGCGCGGGCGTCCAGAACACCGTGAGCGTCTCGGTGAGCGGCCTCTACGACGGCGACGGCGCCGAGATCGCCGGGTGGATCGACCCCTGCGCCGACGGCTGCCGCTTCACCGCCGACTGCGACGACGCCCAGCCCACGCGCCTCGACGTCGATCTGACGGTCGCCCGCCGCGACGATCGCGGCCTCTTCGACGCCGGGATCGCCGTCGGCGGCATGGTCTGCTCGGCGCGCTACGACTGCGCCGCGGGCGCCCCGACCCAGGTCGCGGGCGAGACCGTCACCCGGCAGCTCCTCGGCTTCGCCTGCGTCGGCCCGCTCGACGCGCAGGTGGATCCGGTCCTCTACCTCGATCCCATCGTCGTCACCTGCGACGACGGCTGGGGCCCCAAGACCGCCACGATCGACCCGGAGTGGGCCGACGCCGAGGACACCGACCCGCTCACCAGCGAGGACGCGTCGTGGCCCGGCGTCGCCTTCACCAACCGCTTCGACAGCCTGCAGCGCGTCTCGGCGCGGACCGGGACGGTCGACGGGCAGGTCGGCCTGATCCCGACCCGCACCCGCTACTGGAACGTCGCGATCGACCTGCGCGGGGATCTCACCGGCTGCACCGTCACCGCCCGCGGCACCATGGACGACGCCACGCGCCTCGGCGGCGCCTCGGCCGGCGTCATCCTGGCCGACCAGGTCTACCCCTACGTCGACTGGACGGTGGAGCTCGGGACCTGTAACCGCGACCACCTCCTCGACCGCCCCGACAGCGGCGTCACGACGCGCTACTTCGCGCCCGGCTCCGAGCACCGCTTCAGCCACAGCGCCCCGTGGGGCTACGCGAGCTGCGAGGCGAACGCCGAGTGCCCCGGCGCGGTCTGCGTCGACGGCGCGTGCCAGGACGTCTCCCGCCTCGGCGGCGCCTGCGACGACAGCGAGGACTGCGGCTCGGGCGGCGAGTGCAGCACCGGGATCTGCGTCCTTCCCCCGCTCCGCATCAGCCCCGCGACGGTCTCCGTGCCGGTCGGCGGCGCCAGCACTTTCGAGGCGCTGGGCGGCGAGGGGGGCTATGTCTTCGAGCTCGCGTCCGGCCCCGGCCGGCTCGAGGGGTCGACCTACATCGCGCCGTCGGACCGCGATGGGACGGCCGTCGTCCGCGTCCGCGACGCCGCCGGCGAGGTCCGCGAGGCCGTCATCACCGTGACCGGCGAGCCGCTGACCCTGACGCCGAACGCCGCGTGGGTGCCGGTCGGCATGACCCACCCCTTCGCCGCCGCGGGCGGCGTGCCCCCGTACCGCTACGAGGTGGTCGCGGGGCAGGGCACCGTCGACGCCGTGACCGGCCTGTACGTGGCGCCCGCCGAGGCCGGCACCGCCATGATCCACGTGACCGACGCGCGCGGGACCGGCGCCAACGCCATCGTCCACATCACCCCGTAGAAAAAAATGTGATGTGGCGGGGTCAGACCCCGCCACATCACATTTTCCCCGGGATTGCCCGGCGCCGCCGCCGGTGCTACGGCCTCGCGCATGAAGCTGCCCGAGCTCCGCACGCCCCGGACCGTCGTCGCGCACTACGCCGCCGTCGACGCGCGCCTCCTCCAGCGGTACCTGCGCGACAACGCGACGTTCCTCGCGCCGTGGGAGCCGCTGCGCCCGCCGGGGTTCGACGAGCTCGCGCGCATCGAGGAGCGTCAGACCCAGCTGCTCGCCGACTTCCTGGCCGACCGCGGCGTGCACCTGGTCGCCCTCGACCCCGCGCGCACGCAGGTCCTCGCGGTCTGCAACTTCACGAACATCGTCCGCGGCCCCTTCCAGGCCTGTAACCTCGGCTACTCCGTCGCCGCGGCGCACGAGGGGCAGGGGATCATGTTCGAGGTGGTGCAGGCGGGCCTCGCGTACATGCGCGACGTCGTGGGCCTCCACCGCGTGATGGCGAACCACATGCCCGACAACCACCGCAGCGCCCGGCTGCTCGCCCGCCTCGGCTTCGAGCGCGAGGGCTTCGCGCGATCCTATATCCAGATCGCCGGCGTCTGGGAGGATCACGTCCTCAACGCCCTGGTCTTCGACGACGCTCCGGCGTTGCCGGGCGCCGAGCCCGATGATAGAGGCGACGCATGAACCGAACCGCCATCGCGCTCTCCTCCCTCTCGCTCCTCCTCGCCGCCGGCTGCGGTCGGGGCGAGCCGTCCCCCAAGCCCGCTCCGGTGGACGACGTCATCGCCGCCATGCCCGAGCCGGGCCCGGCCGCGGTGGAGATGGTGACGAAGGCGCCGCCGAAGATGCAGCGGGTCGGCCACCCCGTCCCGGCCGACCACCTCGGCAAGCCGCACCACGCGGCGCCCGCGACGGTCGCCGAGCCGAAGTCCGCCGAGCCGGCCCCGGGCGAGGCCGTCGAGGCCCCGACCGCCGCGGCGGACGGCGCGGAGCCCGGCTGCGACCACGCGGGCCATGGGCACGGGCACGCGGGCGCCGGCCACGACCCCGAGCACCCGCCCATCGACTGCCCGCTCGCCAAGACCGACGGCCACGCGCACCACAAGCCCTTCGAGGACGTCGACGCCTACATCGCCCACCTCGACCGCGCCGACCGCGCGGCCTGGCAGAAGCCCGACGACGTCGTCGCGGCGCTCGGGCTGACCGGCAAGGAGACCGTCTTCGACATCGGCGCCGGCTCGGGCTACTTCAGCTTCCGCTTCGGCAAGGCCCTGCCCGAGGGGCGCGTCATCGCCGCCGACACCGAGCCCGAGATGGTGAGCCACCTCGAGGCCAAGGCGAAGGCCGACGGCGCCGCGAACGTCATCGCCAAGCGCATCACGACCGACGACCCCGGCGTCACCGATGACGTCGATCTCGTCTTCATCTGCGACGTCCTCCACCACGTCGAGAGCCGCCCGGCCTGGATGGCCAAGCTCGTCGGCGAGATGAAGCCCGGCGCGCGCCTGGCGATCATCGAGTTCAAGAAGGAGGATCTGCCGGTCGGGCCGCCGCCGGCGATGAAGATGAGCCGCGACGAGACCGTCGAGCTGGCCAAGAGCGCCGGCCTCGAGCTCGTCCGCGAGGACGCGGAGCTCCTCCCCTACCAGCTCCTCCACGTCTTCAAGAAGCCCTGACGCGGCCGCCGGGTTCGGCCTCGCGAATCTCTTGGTGTGCGTCGCACCAAGGTGCTATCCCTTTTGCCGATGAGGATCTCGACCCACATCGGCGGAAGGGGGCTCCGCGGGGTCGCGTGGGCGTGTGCGCTCGCGTTGACGCTCGTGGCGTGCGGGGACGACCCGAGACCGGGCGACGACACGGCCGGCGACGCGCTGACCGACGCCGCTGACGGCGACGACGACGCGCTCGAAGACGTCGGCCCGGGGGACACCGCGGTCGACGACGACGCCGACACCGCGGTCGAGGACACCGCGCTCGCCGACGCCGACGAGGACACCGGCGCCGTCGAGGACGCCGACACCTCGGACGACACCGTCGACCTCGACGGTGCGGACGGTGAGGACCTCGACGCCACCGACGTCGAGGACGACACGACCCTGGCCGACGTCGAGGACACCTCGTCCGACGACGCCCTCGACGTCGACGAGGACGAGACCAGCGCCGCCGGCCCCTTCGACGACCTGGCCGGCCTGACGGACGACACCCTCCGCGCCGCGCTCCTCGAGCGCATCAACGGCCAGACCGCGCTCGGCTACGCCGCCGAGGGCATCGCCCGCGAGGTGATGTGGGCGGTGCTCGACGTCCAGGGCGGCCGCCTCGAGTGCATCTACACCGGGCGCACCGTCGCCGCCGAGAACCCGACCGCCCCGCCGCTCGGGACCGCCGACCTGCCGGACATCGACACCACGCCCAACCAGGACTGCCGCCTCCCCGACGGCACCGCCGACGAGTGCCTCTTCAACGCGGAGCACTCCTGGCCGCGGTCCAAGGGCGCCGACAGCGGCCCCGCCGAGAGCGACCTCCACCACCTCTTCCCGGCCTACGACGTCGCCAACAACCGCCGCTCGAGCTACGACTTCGGCGAGACGACCTGCACCGGCAACGCCTGCGAGTGGGCCGAGGGCGGCTCCGAGCTCGGCGAGCGCGAGGACGGCTCCAAGGTCTTCCAGGTCCGCCCGAAGTTCCAGGGCGACGTCGCGCGCGCGCAGTTCTACTTCGCCGTCCGCTACCAGAAGGGCATCGACCCCACCGTCGAGGCGACGCTGCGCGCCTGGCACGCCGCCGACCCCGTCGACGACATGGAGCGCGCCCGCAACGACGTCATCGAAGACTGGCAGCACAACCGCAACCCCTTCGTCGACCGCCCCGACTTCGTCGACGCCATCACCAACTTCTGAGCCATGCGCCGTCTCTCCCTCGGCCTCATCGTCCTCCTCGCCGCCTGCGGCGACCCCGCCACCTCCAGCGACGCGCTCGACGCCGTCGACGACGTGCTCTCCGGGGACACGGCCGTCGCGGACGACACCGCCGTCGCGGACGACACCGCCGTCGCCGATGACACCACGGTCGCCGACGACACCACGGTCGCCGACGACACCGCGGTCGCGGACGACACCGCGGTCGCCGACGACACCACGCCGGCGGAGGACACGTCGGTCGGCGAGGACACCACGCCGGTCGAGGACACCGCCGCGGACACGGTCGACCCCTCGGACCCCTACGCCGGGCTCGACTCCGCCGCGCTCCGCGAGGCGCTCCACGCCGAGACCGTCGCGGGCCACACCCCGCTCGGCTACGACGCCGCCCGCGACGCCATGTACGCGGTCGGCGGCATCGACGACTTCGGCGGCCGCATCGAGGGCATCTACACCGGCCGCAGCGTCGACGCGAACGGCTCGCGCACGCCCAACAAGAACTGCACCCTCGCCGACGGCACCGTGACGAGCTGCCGCCTCAACACGGAGCACACCTTCGCCCGCTACTACCTCGACCTCGCCCTGACCGAGGGTACGCAGGCGTACTGGGCCGCCGAGGGCGACATCCACCACATCTTCCCGTCCGACGAGGTCGTCAACAACGCCCGCTGGCACTTCGACTTCGGCACCACCCAGTGCCTCGCCGACGGCAACTGCAAGGTCGACGAGGAGTCGCAGCTCGGCCAGCGCGACGGCATCACCGGCTTCGCCAACTGCCCCACCGGCAACCTCGACCAGGGCCACGTCTGCGTGATGCAGGTCCGCCCCGCCCGCCAGGGCGACGTCGCCCGCGGCCTCTTCTACATGGCCGTGCGCTACGAGATGGCCCTCGACGACGACATGGAGGCGGCGCTCCGCGCCTGGAACCTGGCCGATCCGCCCGACGCCCGCGAGCGCACCCGCAACGACGGCATCGAGGACGCCCAGGGCAACCGCAACCCCTTCGTCGACCGCCCCGACCTCGTCGACCGCATCACCGACTACTGACGATGTTGCGCCGCGATTGACAGCGCACGAGCCGTCCGTTACGCCCGGTTGATGCGCCCCTTCCGCCGCCGCGCCACCCTCGTGGCGCTCCTCCTTTTGAGCGCCTGCGATAGCGCGGCCGGCGAGCGCGACGCCGCCTACGTGCCCGACGCCAGCGCCTGGGCCCAGGGCGGGGACCTCGCCAGCCTCGGCGCCACCGAGCCGTGGTCCTTCTTCGACGTCCCCCACGACGAGGTCGGCTTCGAGGGCGCGCCGATGGCGGTGCAGATCACCCCCGACGGCGCCTTCAACACCGGCTTCGGCGAGCTCGCCCTGGGCCTCGGCCGCGACGGCGCCGCCCCGGCCCCGCGCGTGCGCGAGCTCCGCCACGGCTACCTGCCCATCCTCGCCTACAGCGTCCCCCGCGACGGCCTCACCTACCGGGTCGAGGCCTGGGCCGCGCCCCTCGACCTCGACCCGGCCCAGGAGCTCCTCTGCTTCGTCCGCGTCCGCGCCACCGGCACCGGCGAGGCCCACGTCACCGCGCGCTTCGCCGACTGGGTCGCCGACGGCAGCCGCGTCGAGCGCGAGGCCGACGAGGACTGGTTCGTCGACCGCCTCCTCGACGAGGCGCGCTGGGCCGAGCCCACGACCCTCCGGCGCGACGGCGGGCGCGTCTTCCGAAACGACCACCTCGTCCTCCGCGCCCCCGCGGACGGCGGCGTTGGCGACGGCTTCGCCTGGACCGCGACCGTCTCCCCCGACGCCCCGCTCCAGCTCGACTTCGTCCTGCCCCTCGTCCCCGTCGCGCCGACCCGGGACGACGTCGTCCAGCGCGTCCTCGACGCCTCGCCCGACGCCGCCTCCGAGGCGGTCGAGGGCTACTGGCGTGGCCGCCTCGCCGAGGCGATGTCCATCGCGCTGCCGGAGCCCAAGGTCGTCGACACCTTCCGCGCGAGCCTCGCCTGGCTCCTCATCGCCCGCGACGTCACCGCGACCGACCGCGTCGTCCAGACGGTCTCCGAGAACACCTTCAAGGACTTCTTCCCGCGCGACGCCGCCTACATGACGCGCACCTACGACATGCTCGGGCTCCACGACGCCGCCTTCGACACCCTCGAGCGCTTCATCGTCTACGGCGCCGACGGCCCGGCCCGCCTCGAGCGCCTCCAGCCCGACGACTGGGGGCAGTCGCTCTGGGCCCTCGGCGGGCACCTCGAGATGACCGGCGACGTCGACTTCGCCGCCTGGGTCCACGCCGTCGTGACGCCGCACCTCGACGCCCTCGAGGCCGCGACCGCCGCCGACCCGCTCGGCCTCTGGCCCGCCGCCGGCCCCTACGACAACGAGGCCCTCGACGGCCACCACTACGTCGGCCACAGCCTCTGGGTCCTGCTCGGGCTCGCCGAGGCCGCCCGCCTCTGCGCGACCGTCGCCGACACCGCCTGCGAGGACCGCGCCCTGGCGCTCCGCGACGGCTACCTCGGCCGCTTCCTCGACGCCCTCGACCCGCTCACCGAGGAGACCGGCGGCTACATCCCGCCCGGGCTCGAGGTCGCGACCGCCGGCTTCGACTGGGCCAACGTCAGCGGCGGCGTCTACCCCTTCGGCGTCTTCGCCCCCGACGATCCGCGCGCCACCGCGACCCTCGCCCGGGTGCGCCCCGGGCGCTACCGCGAGGGCCTGATGACCTACGGCCCCAACGCCTGGGCCATGGCCCGCGCGGACGCCGCCGGGCAGCCCATCGCCCCCGGCGACCTCCACCACTACCTGACGATGTACGTGACCCAGAGCCTCCTCGCCAGCGGCGCCCAGGAGCCGGTCGTCGCCGACCTCTACGCCGTCCTCGCCCACACCTCCAACACCCACGGCGGCTTCGAGCGCGTCATCCAGCCCTACGGCTACGCCGACCCGCAGTGGAACCGCCCGCCCCACGGCTGGTTCGCCGCGCGCTACCTCGAGCTGCTGCGCAACATGCTCGTGCGCGAGGACGGCGAGGACCTGCACCTCCTCTCCGCGGTGGCGCCGGGCTGGGTCGCGCCCGGGCAGGAGATCGCCGTCGAGCGCGCCGCGACCCGCTTCGGCGACCTCGACCTTCATCTCGTCGCGAGCGAGGACATCGCGGTCCTGACCCTCACGCCCCGCTGGCGGACGCCGCCGCGCGCCGTGGTCGTCCACGTCCCGTGGTTCGTCGAGCTGGTCGACGCCAGGGTCGACCTGGGCACCGTCACGCGGATCGAGGGAGCCGTCGTCCTCTCTCCGGAGGCGACCCGCGTGACCCTCGGGTGGCTCCGCCCCGAGGCTCCGCCCGCGCTGAGCTACGCCGCCGCCGTCCAGGCGCTCCTCAGAAAGCGCCTCGCGCCGCCGACCGACCCGCTCGAGGCGTCGCTCCTCCTCCCGCCCGGCCCCGGAGCGCGCTGATGTTCCCGGACGCGCTGCTCGCGCTCGACGACTACGACCTCCGCTCCATCCACCACTGGGGCTGGCGCGACATGGCGCGGATGGCGGCCGTTCTGCCCGGAGAGAGCCCGCTCTACGCGCTCCTTCATCGCCTCAAGGGCGAGCGGGTCGCGCGGCGCAAGGAGGTGGTCGAGACCCTCTTCGTCCTCGACCGCATCGCGCCCGAGCTCGCGCGCGCCCGCACCCTCTGCGAGGTCGGCGCCGGCCACGGCCAGCTCGGCCTGCTCGCGGCGGCGCTCGCCCGCGGCGGGCTGGCGGTGACCCAGCTCGACCGCCGGCAGCCCGACTCCTTCGCGCGCATCCAGGAGCTCCTCACCCTCGAGCGCCCGTCGGCCAAGACCGCCGTGCGCTACCACGAGAAGCGCGTCGACCGCCTGGACGCGCTCCCCGCCTGCGACCTTGCGGTGGGCGTCCACCTCTGCGGCGCGCTGACCGACACCTTCGCCGACCTGGCGTGCGCCGCCGGCGTCCCCTTCGCGGTGGTCCCGTGCTGCGAGTCGCGCGCGCTCCTGCCGGCCGGCGTCGACCTCCCGTCCGGCGACCCCGAGCCGCTCGTCACGGCCGCCCGCCTCGACCGCTGGCGCGCGCGCGGCTACGCCATCGAGGAGCGCATCATCCCCGCCGAGGTCACCGACCGCGGCCGCCTCTTCGTCTGCACGCCGGACCCGGCCTGAGGCGAGACGCCCGCAGTCCGGGCCTCAGTCCATGCGCTCGACGTCGTCGGCCGGGAAGAGGCTGTCGACCGAGAGGTAGCGCTCGCCGCTGTCGCAGATGATGCAGCAGATGGTCTTGCCCCGGTACTCCTCGCGCTGGGCGAGCTGCCCGGCGACCCACAGCGCCGCGCCGGAGGTGACGCCCGCCAGGATGCCCTCGGTGCGCGCGAGGCGGCGGGTCATCGCGAAGGCGTCCTCGTCGTGGACGGGGACGAGCTCGTCGAGGCGCGCGTGGCCGCGCTTGAAGTTGTCGGTCACGAAGCCGGGCCCGATGCCGATGAGCTTGTGGCGGCCCATCTCGCCGCCGGCGTACACCGGGCTCGCGGCCGGCTCGAAGCCGACGATCTTGATGCCCGGGTTCATCCGCTTGAGGTAGCGCGAGAGCCCCTCGAAGGTCCCGGAGGTGCCGAGGCCGATGACCATCGCGTCGATCTTGCCCTCGGTCTGCTCCCAGATCTCCGGCCCGGTCGTCAGCTCGTGGGCTTCGCCGTTGTCGGGGTTCGAGTGCTGGTTGACGAACCACGCCTGCCCGGGCCGCGCCTCGCAGTAGGCCATCGCCCGCGCCCGCGCGCCCTTGGTGTGCTCGGCGCCCGGCGTCAGGACCACCTTGGCCCCGAAGGTGTTGAGGATCTGGATGCGCTCGACGCTGCACAGCTCGCTCATGAAGATGCGGACCGGGAAGCCGTGCGCCGCCCCGTACATCGCGATGGCGATGGCCGTGTTGCCGCTGCTCGCCTCCACCAGCTCCGTGCCCGGCCGCAGCGTCCCGTTCGCGAGCCCCTTCGTGACGATGTGCTTGATGGGGCGGTCCTTGACCGACATCGGGTTCGTCAGCTCGAGCTTCGCGAGGACCGTCGCCGGCGCGTCGGGAAAGAGCTTGTGGCAGCGGAGCATGGGCGTGTGCCCGACGAGCTCGCCGATATCGTCGATGACCCTCATGCGTCGCGTCCTGGTCAAGGGCTGGAGCCCCTCAAGCTAATCACCGCCGCGCCGGCCGGTACAACGAATTTCACCCCGAGCGCCGCCGGAGGTCGCCGAGGTGCCGCCGCCGTGCGTCAGCCGTGCCAGTCCACGATGTAGCGCCGCTGACGCGGGTTCTCCGGGCACTTCGGCCCGCGCGCCTTTCGGAGCCGCGCCAGCGCCGCGTCGGCGTCGAGGCCGCGGTGACGGAGCCAGCAGCCGCCGAGGGTCCCCGCGCGGCCGAGCCCGCCCTTGCAGTGGATGACGACGGTCCGGCCGGCGTCCACGGCGGCGTCGACGGTCGCGAGCAGCGCCGCGACCGCCGCGCGCGAGGCCGGGAGATCGCCGTCCCGGATGGGGAGCCGGTGCAGCGCGATCCCGCGGCGCGCCGCCTCCGCCGGGTAGCTCGAGAGGCCGAGCGCCTCGAGCTCGTGGTCCTCGAGGAGGCAGACCAGCGCGTCGACCGCGTGCACGTCCCGCAGGCGGTCGAGGTCCTCGCTCAGCGAGCGCTCCCAGTGCGTGCCGTAGAGGCTGTGCTCGTGCTTGCCCGGCGCGAAGGTGAGCCCGACGCGCCCCGGGCCCTCGCTCCAGATCCAGCCGACCCCGATGGGGCTCTCCGCCGATGTGACACCCATGGGCCAGCTATCGCACGGGCGCCGCGCGCGCTCAAGGGCGCTTGGTCAGCACCATCTCGCCTGCTGGCACGAGGCCGTCGCTGTCGCCCGCCATGAGCGCCGGCCCGCGGAGCTGGTTCCGCTCCGAGCGCAGCGTCGCCTCGAGGACCACGCCGTCGACGGCGAGCGCGAGCTCGACCCAGCCATCATGGGGCGTGAGGGTCGCGGACTGGCTCCCGACGGGCCCGGCCTCGCAGTCGCAGGAGGCGCAGCAGTCCGCCGCGTGGACGATGAGCGCGAGCCCGGCGTCCGTCGCCACGACCTCCGCGGCGAAGAACGCCGAGGTGCCGGTCGCGAAGTGGATCCACCCGTCGTAGTCGCCGACGAGCCCCGCGGCGTTCGTCTGGAGGCACCACCCCGCGACCCACAGGCCGGGCCACGGCGGCCGCGGCGCGTCCGAGTCCCAGAGCCCCGAGGCGGGCACCTCAATGGGCTCGCCCCACGCCCAATAGGCGGTCATGGAGTGCATCGGCCGGCAGCTCGACACCACCTCGAGCGTCGGGTCGCACATGTCGACCTCGCAGCCGTAGCTGGTCTCGTCCTGCGGGCCCTGCATGACGACGAAGCCCCCGCTCTCGTCGAGGAGGCCGAGGTCCGTGCCGCACGGGCAGTCGCCGGCGCAGACCCGGGCGTCGCCCGCCACCGCCGTCCCGGCGACCTTCGCCGTGGTCATCTCGAGGCTCAGCGCGCTCGCCGTGACGAGCCCCGCGCCGCTGCACTGGGGCTCGCACTCCGGCAGGGGCCGCCGCTCGCACCACGCGTCGACGATCCCGCACGCGTCCTCGACCATGTGGCAGATCCCGGCGCTGCACGGCGCGGCGCAGTCGGCGTCCACCAGGCACGGCAGCTCCTCGTGCGGCCGGTCGCCGGGCCGCGCGTGGGCGCAGGTCCCCGCCGCCTCGTCGCACCAGTCGTAGGTACACGGCTCGCCGTCGTCGCAGCCCCCGGGGCAGGCCGTGGTGGCGACGCGCGTGACCTCCTGCTCGGCGTGGGTGTCGTCGTCGACGACGTCGGTGGTGCCGAGGTGCGCGCCGGGGCGCGCGTCCAGGCAGGCGGGCAGGGTGAGCGCCAGGGCGGCGAGGGCGACGGCGACGCGGAGCACGGGGGCCTCCTCCGAGCAGGGGACGGCCACCGAGTAGCAAGCCGGGTGCCAGCCGACGCGTGGGCCGAGGACCCAGGCGTCAGCAGGCTCTTCGCGGTTGGCGGCGCGCGGCCCGTGTAGAGAATCTACACGCGTGTCGCCGCGCGCGGGGGGCTCCGCCTACTCGACCGCCTCGAGGATGACGATGGTCGAGTCCGGCACGCCGTAGCTGCCGCTGACGACGACCGCGCCGGTCGGGTCGATGTTCGACGAGACGTTGGTCGCGGCGCCGCTCTGGGTGAAGTACGGCGTGTCGTCGAACCACCGCTGGGTGTCGACGATGCGACCCCAATTCCCGGCGGGCAGCGTGAAGTCGACCTGGTAGCGCTCCATGTTGATGAGGATCGCGACCTTCGGCGCGGTGGTCGACGGGTCGGTGTGGACGATGGCGAGGTGGCGGCTGCCCCAGTCCGGGCCCCCGGTGTTGGCCGCGTTGCGCCACAGGAAGGGGCTGTCGGAGTACTCCGTCGGCGCGAAGAGGTCCATGTGGTCGCGGCGGAAGTGGATCATCTTGCGGACGAAGTCGCGCATCCGCAGCAGCACGTCGTCGCCGAGCCAGACGCCCCACTGGAACCACGAGGCGGAGTTGTCGGCGCTGTCGGTCCAGGCGTTGTTGTTGCCGAACTGCGTGCGGAGCCACTCGTCGCCGCCGTAGAGGAGCGGCGTGCCGTGGGAGATGAGCATGGCGACGAAGAGGTTGCGCATCAGCTGCCGCTTCATCGGCTCGTCGGTGCCCCAGTCGCGCGAGCGGTTGTGGTCCTCGCCGCTGTCGGGCTGGCACCACACCGAGTCGTGCTCGGTGCAGCAGATGGTGTTCACGGGGCTGCAGTCGTTCTGCTTCTCGTTGTACGAGAACAGATCGTACATGGTCATGCCGTCGTGGACCGTGACGTAGTTCATGCTGTGGTAGGGGCGCCGCCCGTTGTGGGCGAAGGTCGCGTAGGAGCCGGTCAGCGTCGAGCCGCCGTCCGCGCCGCCCTCCTGGGAGTTCAGGCCGCGGTCGTCGAAGTTGACGAAGCCCCGCCACCAGTCGCGGAAGTGCGGGTTCCACTCGTACCAGCCGACGCCCGGGGCGTTCGTGGCGGCCGGGAAGCGGCCGAGGGCGAAGGCGTAGTCGCCGCCGGTGGCGAAGGGCTCGGCGATGATGCGGATGTTCTTCGCCTTCACCACCGGGTCGTTGATGATCTTGTCGAGCACGTTGTGGCTCGTCTCGTCCCAGTGGTCGTAGTCGCCGTCCTTGGCGCCGAGGACCGGGGCGAGGTCGAAGCGGAAGCCGTCGACGTGCATCTCCTCGATGTAGTAGCGGATGGAGTCGAGGATGAGCTGCTGGAACGGCCTGTGGTTCGTCCGCGTCTGGTTGCCGACGCCGGTGTTCGGCCAGTAGCCCTTCCCGTCGGCGGTCAGCGCGTAGTAGGCGGCGTTGTCGATGCCGCGGAAGGAGTAGAGGCTGACCGTGTCCTCGGCGCTGAAGCCCGCGGGGCGCTCGGTCCAGTTGCCGCCCTCGCCGGTGTGGTTGTAGACGACGTCGATCCAGACCTCGAGGCCCTGCTGGTGGAGGCCGTCGACCATCGCCTTGAACTCGTCCACGACGCCGGTCGGGTCGGTGGTCGAGGCGTAGGTGAACTCGGGGACGAAGTAGTTGAGCGGCTGGTAGCCCCAGTAGCCGCCGTCGTTCGGCACCGGCTTCTCGTTGATGGGCATCAGCTCGACGGCGGTGATGCCGAGGTCGACGAGGTAGTCGGCCTTCTCGGCGACGCCGAGGAAGTGCCCGGCGTGCTCGACGTTGCTCGACGGGATGCGCGTGAAGCCCTTGGGGTGCAGCTCGTAGGCGATCTGCTCGTGCCAGCCGTTGCCCGCGGCGTTCGGATCGGCGCGCCGCGCCTGCCACGCCGCCTCGTTCGCGGACCACTGGTACTGGCTGTCGATGACGACGCCCTTGGCCGCGGCGGCCCAGGTCGAGCGCTTGCGCCCGTGACCGGTGGCCGGGATCCCCTTGGTCCAGTCGTGGTCGCCCGAGAGCGCCTTGGCGTACGGGTCGATGAGGAGCTTGTTGGGGTTGTAGCGGTTGCCGGCGTCGTCGACGTCGGAGATGAAGCCGATGTCGGTGCCCGGGGTCCAGCTCTCGTCGTAGGGCCAGTTCGGCCCCCAGCAGGCGTAGCCGTAGAAGGTGCCGAGGCCGGCGCCCTCGACGAAGGCGTTCCAGACGTCGCCGTAGCGGGTCATCACGACGCGCTGGCGCGGCGTCGCGACGGTCGGGTCGTCGAAGAGGACGAGCTCGATGCGCGTCGCGTGCTCGCTGTAGAGCGCGAAGTTGATGCCGCCGTCGACCACCGTCGGCCCCATGACCTCCATCCCGGAGACCATCGCCTCGGTGTAGCTCGGCGCGAGCGGCTTCGTCGCGTAGGGCTGCTGCTGCGCCGTGTCGGTCGGCTGCGCCGTGTCGACGGGCGCGGTGCTGTCTCCCGGCGACAGGGTGTCGGTGGGGGCGACGCTGTCTTGCGGCACCCCGGTGTCGTCGCCCGTCGTGGTGTCGAGGACGTCGCTCTGGACGTCGGCGTCGGTGTTCGAGGGATCCGACGTACAGCCGGCGCCGAGCACCAGGAGCACGAGGAAGGCGAGGAGGGAGGGGAGTCGTCGCATGCCATCCGCCGAGGCTTCGGTTCGGCGGGAGCATAGCGCAGCGCACCACCCGGTTCCACGACGAGTTGCAAAAACGTCGCTCAGGTCTGGGTTACGCCAAAATCGTGTGATCCAAGCGGGTTGCGCGCAGTGTGGCACATTGTCGCAGGCCGCCTGGCCGGCGCCTGAGCGCTCACTGGCAGTTCGGATCGACGCCGATCCGGCACGCCCCGTTGCCCATGTTGTGGATGATGGTCATCGAGGTGTCGTGCTGCATCTGCTGCATGTTGCTCATCGCGCGGTAGGCCTCCTGCCGCGCGTTGAAGTCGGCCTGCATCTCGATCGCCGACGCCGCGCCGCCGCCCCAGCCTCCCGACGCCGCGGGGCCGCTGCCGAGGTTCGCGGCGAGCACCAGCCCGACGAGGACCAGGACGCCGATGACGGTGAGGACGATGCCGTTGCGCTGCATGGGGGTTCTCCGGGGACGTGAGCCAGGGGACGCTTCACGCTGAGAGACGCGTAACACCCTTCGCCCAAAAAAGAGAGGGCGGGGATCTTGCGATCCCCGCCCCGTCAGAGAGGTCGCCGCGCCACGGTCGGCGCGGCGGCGTGCGTCACTCGGTCACGTCGAAGGCGACCGGCTCGGTCTCCGACCGCGTGTCGGTGTCGTAGTAGAGGTACGCGACCGATCCGGTGGCCTGCGCGTTGAGCGGGTACTTCGCCTGGGCGTCGAAGACCAGCTGCACCGTGCCGTTGGCCGGGATCTTGTCGAGGTAGAAGCTGACCTGCTGCCCGGGCAGCTCGTACTTCATGATGGCGCCGCTCGCGACCTGCTCGTCGAGCTTGTCGGTCAGCACCGTGAAGCCCGGCGGCACCCCGAGGTCGACCATGACCATGTCGAGCTGGGCGCCGGTCAGGTTCTGCACCGTCGCCGTGCAGGTCGCGATGTCGCTGACCTCGAGCTGCGTCTTGTCCCAGGCGACCGCGATGTCGAGGCTGTTGCTCTGCACCGGCGGCAGCGCGTCACCCGGCATCCAGTAGTTCCAGACGACCTGGTACATGAGCCGCCCGGTCCCCTCGTAGGCCACCGTCACGTCGCTCTCGGCGCTGGCGCTGACGACGTCGCTCAGGTCGATCTGATGGAAGACGTTGCGGTTCTCCTCGCTGATGCTCAGCGTCCGCACCGGCGTCCCGTCGACCGACACGGTCACGACGCCGTCGCCTTCCTCGGTCTTGTTCTGGAGCGACTTCACCATCGCGCGCAGCGTCAGGATGGTGGCGTGGGTGGTGCCCCAGTTGCCGAGGCTGTCCTTGTTGCCGGCGAGCCAGCCGATGGTCCCCTGGACGAGGTCCATGTGGGCGCTCGCCCGCATGAAGGCCTGCGCCGCCAGGGCGGTCACCTCGATCGACGTCGCGCTGACGCCGCTCGTGTTGCCGCTGCCGTAGTTGTAGCTGCTGCCCTCGTACTCCCAGTGGACGGTGCCGTCCTCGCCCACGACCGCGCGGTCGGCCAGCTCGGCCAGCACGGCGCTGGTCGTGCTCGCGTCGGGCGCGCCGTTGGCGAAGGCGTTCGCGGCCATCGCCAGCGAGTAGGAGTCGATGGCGCTGTCGCCGACCTTCGGGCCGAGCCACTGCAGGGCCTTGTCGACGGCGGCCGGGTTGAGGCCGCTCTCGGCCAGGGCCCACGCCGCGAAGGCGGTGGTCTTGGTGTCGTCGTAGGTCACCGTGGCGAACTCGCTGCCCTGGTCGGTGTGCCAGTGCCCGTCCGCGGCCTGCGCGCCGACGAGCCAGGTGGCCGTGCGCGAGATGACCGCCGGATCCACCTCGAGGACGCGCGCCATGTCGCTGAACTCGAGGACGCCCATGGCGCTCAGCACGACGTTCGCCGGGCTCGGGTCGCCGAACCACACGAAGCCGCCGCCGGTGCACTCGAAGGTGAGCAGGCGCTGGTAGCCCTGCTGCAGGAAGTCGACCGCCTTGAGCTCGATCTCCGGGCTCGTCTGCCCGCTCGAGCGCAGGTAGTCGGCGACCAGGGTGTTGGGCCAGTTGGTCGAGGTGGTCTGCTCGAAGCAGCCGCTCGGCATCCGCAGCATGCTGTCGAGCCCCTCGACCGCCTGCGCCAGGATGCCCGGGTAGATCTTGACGATGAGCCCGCCCGAGCCGGGCACGATGCCGCCGGGGAAGCCGACCGTGTGGGTCGTGCTGCCCTCGAGCATCCCGCCGGCGCTCTCGCGGACCTCGGTCCCGTCGGGGATGATCTGGACCAGCCGCTGCACGGCGTCGGACAGCGTCGTGCCGGTGCCGACCACGGTCAGCGCGTGCCAGCCGACCTCGAGCACCCGGACCGGGAAGGACACCGAGGTGACCTCACCGGCGCCGAGGGTGAGGGTGCGGGTCGGCGCGCCGGTCAGCTCGAACCAGGGCTGCTCCTCGATCTGGATCTGCACCGTCTGCGGCGTCTCGAGGTAGTTGTAGAGGGCGACCGGGAAGGTCACCTCGTCGCCCCGGGTCAGGGTCGCCGGGAAGTCGATGTCGACGAAGAACTCCTGGAAGACCGTGACGCCGCTCGCGCTGCTGCCGAGCGCGCCCTGGGCCGAGTTGGCGAGGGTCGAGACGCGCCACTCGGTGATCGAGTCGGCCATCGTCAGCGAGACGTCGGCCTTGCCGTCGGTGCCGGTGATGAGCGCCGGGTTGTAGTAGAGCGTCTCGGGGAAGTCCTTGCGGACGCGCGGCCCCTCGGTGGCCTCGCCGCCCCCGCTGGTCGTCCCCTCGTCACGCCCGACGCCGCCGCCGGCGTTGGCGGCCGGGACCTCGCCGTCGAAGTCGACGTCGTCCCACGCCCACTGCTCCTGGATGACGTAGAAGGTGGCCGACCAGTCGTCCCAGGTGCCGGCCTTCTCGTCGGGGCCCATCGAGGTCATCGTGGCCTGCGTGCCCTGCCAGTCGGAGCTGACCGTGAAGGTGTAGGCGTTGCCCCAGGCGTCGCGGAAGATGGTCTGGTGCGCGAGCTCGGTCTCGGCGTTGGTCGCGGTGAGCGTGCCGGCGTCGACGAGGTGGGTCAGGGTCGTCTTGACCTGCTCGAGGTTGGCCTGGTGGCTCGGCGAGACGACGCCCGGGACCGCGTCCTCGAGCTGCGCCCAGGAGGACTTGAAGCCGTCGGCGGCGGAGGTGTCGAGGGCCGCGAAGGAGGCCTCGGCGCGCGCCTGGTTCAGGTCGTCGGTCGGGTCGCTGGTGAGGACCGGGGTGAGCGGGAAGTCGAACCCGTGGATCTCGTAGCGCGGCTCGGCGAGGGCCTCCTGCACCTGGAAGTAGGTCTCGAGCAGGCCGGGCTTGTTCTCGGTGATGGCGAAGACCGCCTCGTCGACGATCTGCACGCCCACGGCGGCGACCGTCGGGTTGCCCTGGGCGTCGGTGACCTCGAAGGTCAGGGTCGCGTCCTCACCGGGGCGGTAGCTGTCCTTGTCGGCCGTGACCTTCACGTCGAGGGCGCGCGCGTCCTGCACGAAGATGAGCTTCTTGTCGCGCTGGATCTCGGCGCCCGGCGACACCTGGTAGGCCTCGATGAGCACGTCGCCGACGAGGCCGGGGTCGAGGTCGAGGGTCTTCTGGGCGAGGCCGTCCTGCGCCTCGAGGGTCTCGGTCAGCATCGTCTGGCCGTCCTTGACCACGTCGATGAAGACGCGGTTTCCGGCGCCGGTCGAGAAGACCTGCACGTCGACGGCGTCCCCGACGCGGTAGAGGCTGCGCGCGGTGCGGACGAGGAGCCCCTGGTCGGCGGCGCCGGGGGTGAAGGTGAAGGCCTCGCCGGCGGACTCGCCGCTCGCGAGCGACGCGGACGCGTGGAAGGCCACCGCGCCCTCGGGGGTGACGGCGAAGCGCCACACGCCGCGGCCGAGCTTCTCGGGGGTGACGTCGCCGCCGTCGTCGAGCGACACCGTCAGGGTCGCGTCGAGCGCCGTGTTCAGCGGGTCGGTGGCGAAGACGTAGATGTAGTTCTCGAGGCCGGGGACGATGCCGCCGCTCTCGGGGACGGCGACCAGGTCGATCGGCCCCTCGGCGACGACGAGGGCCTTCTCGAGCTCCTCGGTGTGGCCGGCGCTGTCGGTCGCCGAGATCTTCAGGACCGCGACGCCGTTGCCGCCCTCGACGGGCTGGCCGACGAGGTAGCTCGGGAGCTGGACGGTGAAGGCGAAGAGGCCGTCGGCGTTGAAGCTGCCCTCGACCTGGGCGAAGTCGGTCGCGGACACGTCGTAGGTCGTGGCGACGACGCTGACCTGGCCGGCGACGGCCTTGCCGAAGAAGTAGCGCGCGTCGACCACGCCCTCGATCTTCTGGCCGACGAGGTAGAAGGCCTTGTCGAGGCTGACGGCGACCTTGAACTTCGGCAGGACGTAGCGGTCCACCTCCACCGTCTTCTGGGTCACCGTCTCACCGACGATGGCCTTGATCTGGTAGTGGCCCATGTTGACCTGGGTCGCGAGCTTGAAGTCGGTGCCCGCGACGCCGAAGGCGTTGGTGGTCTCGTACTTGCGGAAGACCATGTTGCCCTTGCCGTCGTAGACCTCGAACGTGATGGGCGCGTCGCCCTCGGCGTTCAGGCTCGGCCGGCGCAGCGCCAGGGCGCGCAGGTGCATCGTCTGCCCGGGCTGGTAGATGGGCTTGTCGGTCGTGACCAGCACGCGGCTCGCGCGCTCGACGTCGACGTCGCTCTCCACGAAGGCGGCGGCCCACTGGTCCCCGGCGGTGGCCTGGAAGTAGTAGGCGCCGTCGTGGTCCTGGGCGGGCAGGTCGAGGACCGCGCTGCCGTCGTCGTCGGTCTCGCCGGTCACGACGATGGGCTCGGTCGGGCCGGTGCCGGCGGCGCCGTCATCGGCCGCGTAGAGCTCGAGGCGCACGGCCTCGTGGGCGACGGGCGTGCCGTCCCACGGGTCGACGGCGAAGACGCGGACCTTGGCGCCGGTCTCGACGAGCAGCCGGTCCGGCAGCCGGGCGCGGAGATCGGTCTTGGGCAGGATGGTCAAGAGGCTCTTGTGGCCGACCGTGCGCTGGCCCTTCGAGGTCAGCTCGTAGCGGACGACCGCGCTCGCCTCGTCGGCGCCGGGCGCGGGGAGGGCGCTCGCGGGGAACGAGACAACGACGTTCGTGGACGGGTCGGCGAGGGTGAAGGCGCTCGACCCGGTCGCGAGCACGTGGTCCTCGAGGTCGAGCAGGGTCACCTTGGCCGTGCCGGTGACGCGCGCCTCGACCTTGCGCGTGACGGGCAGCGTCAAGAGCACCCGATCGCCGTCTACCGCCCCAGTGAGGGCGGCCTCCTCGACGGCGAAGGCGGTGGCCGGGATGTCGGCGTGACCGACGACCGGCTCGGCGCTGCCGAGATCTGGAATGGTACCGCCGTCGCTGCTGCATGCGGTGAGCAGTCCGAGTGCGGCGAGCCCGATCAACCAACGTTTCATGTCTCCCACCTCCATCGCGCGTGCGCTCCTATCCGGGGGAGAGAGTTCGCAAGAACCGTTCCAGCGGCGGGGATGTAGTCCAGAGCGAGGTGATCGCCGGATCGGCGGCGCGCCGGTGTGTGTAAATTATGCACATGTGTTGTGTAGTGTGAGCGGGAGGTGTGGCGGGTTTGCGTCATGGGCCGCGGAGGCGTAGGCAGGAGAGAGCAACGGGGGTGTGGGTGATGGACGAGCAGGTTCATTGCTGGAGCTGTGGCGCTCCGCTCGAGCTCGACCTGGACGAGCCGGTGGGGCGCAGCACGACGTGCGACCTGTGCGACGCGGACGTTCGCGCGTGCCGGGGCTGCGTCTACTACGATCCGGTGCGCGACAACGCGTGCCGCGAGCCCAGCGCCGAGCGGGTGCTGGACAAGGAGCGGGCGAACTTCTGCGGCTTCTTCCGTCCCGGGCGGGGCGGGCAGGGGGTCGCCGTCGACGCCGTCGCCGACGAGGCGAAGCGGCGGCTCGAGGCCCTCTTCGGGAAGCGCTAGCACGGCCCGCCGGGCCCGCTCAGGGGCAGCAGCAGTCGCCCTCGAGGCAGTCGAGGGTGACGACGAGGGTGTAGCCGCCCGAGGTGTCGCGGCCGTCGACGACGAGCGTGTGCCAGCCCTCTTCGACGGGCTGGTAGAGCATCGTGTCGGGCGTCGTGCCGGAGACGTCGTTGTCCGCGCAGGTGACCGGGGTCTCGCAGCCGAGCCCGCGGTAGAGGCCGAAGCTCAGGTCGTAGCTGGGGCTCTGCGGGTTCGCGTTGACCGTGAGCTGCTCGCCGGGCTTCAGGTAGATGCGGTAGAAGCGGTCGGGGCCGGAGTCGCCGCAGGCGGTCTGCGGGAAGTCGGAGTCGTTGCCGGCGCCGACGGTCGAGCCGACGTGGGCGAAGCCGGACTGCGCGTTGGGGCGGCCGATGACGTAGGCGGTGGCGCAGGTCGCGCCGCTGGGCGTGACGTCGGTCACGCAGCCGCCGACCTGGCAGGCGGGAGCGGTGTCCTGGGGCTCGGTCGTGTCCTGGGGCTCGGTCGTGTCCTCGGGCTCGGTCGTGTCCTGGGGCTCGACGGTGTCCTCGGGCGTGGCGGTGTCTTGGGGCTCGACGGTGTCCTCGGGCGCGACCGTGTCCTCGGGCGCGACGGTGTCCTCGGGCGTGGCGGTGTCCTCGGGCGCGACCGTGTCGACCGGCGCGACGGTGTCCTGGGACGTGACCGTGTCTTGGGGCGTCGCCGTGTCCTCCGCGGGCGTCGTGTCGGCCACGGCCGTGTCCTCGGCCAGGACGTCGCCCGGGGTGACGCCGTCGGTCGCGCCGCCGTCGGGGAAGCGGACGTCGACGCCCACGGTGTCGAGCACGTCGACGGCCTCGCCGGTCGGGTCCGAGCCGCAGCCGGCCAGCAGCGCGAGCGCGACGGTCCCGGCGACCAGGCCGCGCCACCGGCCGCGCCCCGGCAGCCGGTGGCGGGCGAGCGGCTTCGCGGCGTTTCCCCCCGGTCGCACCGTCTTCATCGCTCGCAGCTGTCGTCGACGACGATGCCGCGGACCTCGACGCGGATCGCCTGGGGAGCCTTCTCGTCGCCCCCGAAGTAGGCGGTCACGAGCGCCACGGTGCCGATCGGCAGCCAGCTGGACAGGTCCATGTCACCGCTCTGCTCGTGGGTGACGCCGTTGACCGTGACGTACATACGCTCGGTGTCCATGCCGAGCTCGACGTCGGCCCACGCGCCGATGGGGATGGCGTCGAGCAGCTTGGAGCCGCGCTGCCGGGCGAGGTAGCCGTAGTAGCCGAGCTCGACGAGGTCGGTCGTGGGGTTGTAGCGCCAGCCGAGCCGGATGCTGTTCTTGTGGATGAGGTAGGTGGTGAACCCCATCACCTTGTTCCAGTCGTGCTGGTTCTGCGGGTCCGCCGTCGCGTACCGGACCGAGCTGTCGAAGCGGATCTGGAAGTGGAGGGTCCGCGAGAAGCTCTTTCGCAGCTGGAGCTTGCGGACGCCCTTGGGGCGCGCGTCGTGCTTGCCGCGCTTGATGACGAAGTCGCGGGCGTCGACGTTGGTGTTGGTGCAGGGCGGCTCGGCGGCGAGGGCCGGGCCGGCGGTCAGCGCGACGAGGAGCGCGGCGAGGATCCAGCGGGTCATCTCGTTCCTCCTGGCGCTCAGAAGAGGCGGAAGCCGGGGCCGAGCACGAGCCCGCGGCGGTCGGGGTGGCAGGCGTCGTCGCTCGGCTCGGCGCAGACCCCGTCGACGCAGCCCAGGCCGCCGCAGGCGCGGTCGTCGCTGCACGCGCCGTCGGGGGCGGTGTAGGCCAGGCACACGCCGACGGCGCCGTCGCTGGCGTCGCACCAGCCGTACTGGCAGCTCGTGGCGC
>SBGO01000288.1 GCA_006226565.1 Deltaproteobacteria bacterium
CGGACCGGGGCGGGAGCGCTCGCGATACGCGCCCACGCGCCCTCCGGGAGGTCCACGGCGCCGCCGGCCTCGGCGAAGAGGCCGGCGACCTCGGCGTCCTCGGGCACCGGCGCCTCGCCCCCCTCCCCCTCCAGGAAGCGGCGGAGGCGCTCGGCGTCACGCCGCTCGGCGTCGTCCGGGCGCGGGTCGTGCTCGCTCATGGGATCTCCTCGGTGCCGTAGCGCGCCACCCAGGCGGCGCGAAAGGCGCGAACCGCGCGCAGGAGCACGACGTCGAAGGTCCCGACCTTGACGTCGAGGGCGTCGGCACACGCCTGGCGCGGGATGTTGTCGATGAAACGCATCTTCAGGACGCTCGCGTAGCGCGGGTTGATCTCGCCCAGGACGGCGTCGATGCCGGTCCGCAGGTGCGCGTCCCGGGCCGTCGCGAGGAGCGTCCAGTCGGGCTCGGGGGGCGGCTCGGCGACGGGCTCCAGCGCCGCCCGCTCGAGGGCCCGCGCGCGGGCCTTCAGCGCGCGCGCCCGGTCGACGATCTTGTTCTTCGCGATGCGCGCGAGCCAGGCGAAGAAGCCGCGCCCCATCCAGCGGTAGCTGCCGATCTTCTCGAGGGCCGTCCGGAACGTCTCGACGAGGACGTCCTCCTGGTCGGCCGGCGCGGCGACCCGCGGACGGATGATGCGCGCGAGGAGCGTCGGCGCGTGCGCCCGGTAGAGCTGTTCGAAGGCCGCCATGTCACCCCGTTGGGCGCGCTCGACGAGCCGTTTCTCGAGTCCTCGCTCCAAGCGTGCCCACCTCGGTAACGCGTCTCCGCCCCCGCAGCTTACACGAGACGAAAAGTTTGTCGGCCGGTGTAAGGCGCGGCGAGCGGTCCCGTTCACCGGCCGAACGCACGGAGGACCCACGATGCTGAAACGGCTCTCGCTCGCCCTGACTCTCCTCGCCCTGCCGGCCCTCGGCGGCTGCGTCGCCATGGGCGGCGCCATGGCGCCGATGGGCGTCACCACGGGCGGCGCCCAGGACATCGGCCTGGCGCGCAACGCCGTCGCCGCCGGCCGCATCCCCGAGCCGAGCGCCTTCGTGATCGAGGGCCTCCTCGGCGAGCACGACATCGACATCGCCCACGCCCCGTGCGACCAGCTGCTCTGCTTCGACGCCTCGGTCGGGGTCGCGCCGGCCCTCGACAGCGGCGTCGACACGGCTTTCATGGTCGTCGGCTTCAGCTCCGCCATGGAGCGCCGGGCGCTCCAGCGGCCGGCCCTCAACCTGGCCCTGGTCATCGACCACAGCGGCAGCATGTCGGGCGCGAAGATGGCGGCCGCGCGCGAGGCCGCCCACCGGATCATCGACCAGCTCGGGCCCGACGACCGGCTGACGCTCATCGTCTTCGACGACGACGTCGACGTCCTCGCCGACGGGCAGCCGGTCGACGCGCGCACCCTCGAGCGGCTCCACCGGCGCGTCAGCGGCATCCGCGACGACGGCGGCACCGACCTCGAGGGCGCGCTGGCCCTCGCCTACGAGCGCCTCGCGCGCCACCGCGACGACGGGCGCGAGGACCGGGTGCTGATGGTGACCGACGCGCGGCCGACGGTCGGGCGCACCGGCGAGAGCGACTTCGTGCGGCTCGCGGCGGAGTACGCCGAGGCCGGCTTCGGCCTGACCGTGGTCGGCGTGGGGCTCGACTTCGGGCAGGACCTGAGCCTGGCGATGAGCCGCGTGCCGGGGGCGAACTACGTCTACATCGAGACGGCCGCCAAGCTCGAGGAGCGGCTCGGGCGGGACTTCGACATGCTGGTCACGCCGCTGGCGTGGGACTTCGAGATGCGCGTCGAGCCGATCCCGGGCTACCGCGTCTCCCGCGCCTTCGGCGTGCCGAGCTGGGTGGCCGACGAGGGCGACGGCGCCGTCGTCGTGCACATCCCGACCCTCTTCCCGAGCAACAACCGCGGGGCCATCGTCCTCGCGCTCGAGCCGCAGGAGACCGTCACCTTCGCGCCCGGGCCGATCGCCCACCGCGCGCTGCGCTACCGCGAGCGGCGGGGCGGCGACCTCGCGACCTGGGAGGGCGAGGTCGTGGTGCCCGAGGTGCTGGTCGGCGACGACCCCGGCGTGGCCAAGGCCGTCGCGCTGGTCAACACCGGGCTCGGGCTCCAGGGCGCGGCGGCGCTCGCCCACGAGGGGCGCTACGTCGAGGCGCTGGCGGTGCTCGACGCCGTGCGGGCGCTCGTCGGCGACGCCGAGTACGACGCCGAGCAGCGGCTGGTCGCCCAGCTGACTGCGGTCATCGAGGACCACGCCCGCGCCGCGGGCGACCGCTACGAGCGCGACGAGGTGGGCCGGGTCGAGGGCGACGCCCGCTGGATCCGCTGACGCCCGGGACGCCTGGGCGAAAAATGTGAAGTGAGGGGGTCTGACCCCTTCACTTCACATTTTCTCCCGGGGCGGGGCCGGGGACGAGGAGGAGGCCCGCAACCGCGCAGACGGCCATCGTGCCGCCCATCGGGCGGGCGGTGCCGTCGGCCACGGCGCTGACGACGGTGGTCGTGACGACGCCGAAGATCATCTGCAAGGTCCCCATCACGGCGGACGCGCGCCCGGCGCCCTGGTCGAAGGGGGCCATGGCGGCGGCGGTCGCGTTGGGGAGGACCAGGCCGATGGCGGAGACGCCGACGAAGAGCGCCGGCACGATGGCGACGAGGCCCGCGCCGGCCCAGACCGCCACGCCGAGGCCGACGAGGGCGACCGCGGCGATGCGGATGCCCCACCGCAGGACGCGCTCGACGCCGAAGCGGGGGCCGAGCCAGCGGTTGGCCTGCGAGGTGGCGATGAGCCCGGCGGCGTTGGCGCCGAAGACGAAGGCGAAGGTGCCGGCGTCGAGGCCGTGGAGCTCCATGAAGACGAAGGGCGAGCCCGCGATGTAGGCGAACATCGCGGCGAGCATCGCGCCGCCGGCGACCGAGAGGCGGACGAAGCGCCGCCGCGCGAGGAGGCGCACCATGTCGGCCAGGTGCGAGGGGATCGGCCGCCGATCACGCTCTTCGCGTGGCAGGCTCTCGGGGAGCGCGGTGTAGACGAGCGCGAGGAGGCCGGCGCTCGCGCCGGTCAGGATCCAGAAGATCGCGCGCCAGCCCGACACCAGCAGCAGCTGCCCGCCGAGGACCGGCGCCAGGATGGGCGCGACGCCCATGATGAGCATGAGCGTCGAGTAGAGGCGGGCCGAGTCCTCGACGTCGAAGTGGTCGCGGACGACGGCGCGCGAGACCACGAGCCCCGCGCACCCGCCGAGCGCCTGCAGGAAGCGCGCGACGACGAGCAGCACCAGGGACGGCGCGAGCGCGCAGGCGACCGAGCCGACCACGTACAGCGCGAGCCCGCCGAGGAGCGGCCCGCGCCGGCCGAGGCGGTCGGCGAGCGCCCCGTAGAGGAGCTGGCCCAGCGCGAGCCCGCCGAGGTAGGCGGCCAGGGTCAGCTGCACCGCCGACACGGGGACGTCGAGGTCCTGCGCGATCGTCGGGAAGCTCGGCAGGTACATGTCGATCGACAGCGGCCCGAGCGCCGTGAGGACCCCGAGGATCGCCACGAGTCGCCGAGAGGACGGACGCGGGTGCTGGTCGGTGAGCGTCGCCATCGCGGCGTAGAGTGCACGAAGGGGCCGGCGGGACCAATGCCTTTCCGGGACCTGCGCCGTGCGTTCTGCACAGCGGGGAGCGCCCGGGCACGCCGCCGCCGCCAAATCGTGCAAAGAATTTACAATTATCCTGATGTGTTGTGCGTCCCGACCCGTTGACGTCGCGCGCCGCGCTGGAAGTGGACGGCGCGCGGCGTTAGAAGTTTGCAACTGCACAACCGGGGTTGTGCTCGGAGCCAGGAGGCCGCGATGCACGGCGACGCAAACGCGAGAACCAGCCTCGACGTTCGCGATCTCGAGGTAGAGGCCGACTCTCCCGCCGAGGTCTTCGCGCAGGTGGCGAGCCTCTTCGAGGGGGACGCGGGGGAGATCGCCGCGGCCCTGAGCGAGCGCGAGGAGCACGGGTCGACCGACCTCGACGCGGACGTGGCGATCCCGCACGCCGACGTCGAAGGGCTCGACCGCGGCGTCCTCGTGGACGTGCGGCTCCACCGGGCCGTGCGTTGGGGGCAGCGCCTGGTGCGGCGCTGCTTCTGCGTCGTCACCCCGCCGGGCAGCAACGAGGAGCACGCCAACCTCCTCGCCGAGGCGGCCCGCCGCGCCCTCGGCCCCGGCACGCCCTGACCCGCCCGCCGCCTCAGTGGGCCGCCAGCCAGCCTACGAGCGCGGCGTTGACCTCCTCCGGCCGCTCCTGGTGCAGGAAGTGCCCGGCGTCCGGGACGCGGCGCAGCTCGACGGCGCCGCCCCCCACCCGCGCCCGCGCCGCGGCCATCGGGAAGAGCTCGGGATCCATGCAGCCGTCGCGATCCCCGTAGAGGACCAGGGTCGGGACGCGGATCTCGGTGCGGAGCAGCGCGATCGCCCGGCGTGAGTCGCGCCGCCACAGCGAAAACAGCGCCCGATAGTACCCGAGCGCCGCGTCGAGCACGCCCGGCCGTCGCAGGGCCTCGCGCACCGCCGCCTGCTCGGCCGCGGGCGGCGTCCAGCCCGGAGACCAGCGCCGCCACAGCGCGTCGAGCGCCGCAAGCTCGTCCTCGG
>SBGO01000340.1 GCA_006226565.1 Deltaproteobacteria bacterium
CGACCGCGGGGACAGCGCGGGGGCGCGGGCGCTGGTCGAGCGCCGGCTCGAGGAGGCGCGGCGCACCGAGGCGGCCGTCGGCGGGCCGATGCTCGCGCGCGAGGTGGACGACGTCGAGGGGCTCGCGCGGGAGGTCGAGGAGGCGCCGGCGCCGACCTCGGACCGCTACAAGGGGATGCGCAAGCGCGAGAAGGCGCGCGCCTATGACGCGCTGGTCCGGTAGCGGCCGGGTGCGGTAGACGCGCCCCACCCGTCGGGGTAGGCTCCAGTCCACGTCGATCCTCGCCCGGAGTGCCCGTCCATGCGCCGATTCGCGGTCCTTTCCTTCATCTTCCTGTCCTTCGTCGCCCTGGCCTCGGTCCAGTCCTGCAAGGCGCTTCAGAAGCTGCTGCCCGCCACCGAGGTGACCGACCCGGCAGAGGGGACGCCCGAGTACGTGATCCAGCAGATCATCATCGCCGGCATGGAGAAGGACTCCGACGACGGCTGGAAGCTCTTCCGCCCGTGGCTCCACTCGGAGGAGCTCGTGAGCCCGGCCAGCGAGAAGAACTGGCGGCAGTTCAACTTCGAGGCGCTGCACCGCAACGTCGGCCTCTACCTCGATGACAAGACCAAGCCGATCTACAAGATCGACTACGACGAGGAGGCGGACGCCGGCCGGATGCACCGCTGGTTCATCGTGAACTCGAAGTCCGACATGCCGAGCCCGGTCGTCCTCAAGCCCGACCCGAAGGCCAACGGCGAGTGGCGCGTGAAGCGGATGTCGCTGGGGCTCTGACCCACCGTCGCGAACCCAAGAGAAAGGGGGCCCCTCGAGGCCCCCTTTCTTTTTCCCCATCGGTATGGCCCCGTCAGGCGCCGCTTCCTCCGGCGGCGAGGCCGGCGAAGAAGCGGGCGCGGGCGACGCAGGCGGCGCGCTCGTCGTCGGGGACGTGGGGGGCGAGCGCGAGCTCGTCGACGGCCCGGCGGGCGGCGACGAGGCGCTCGAAGAACGGGGCCACGTGCGGGAGCGTGCGATCGTAGGTCAGCCCGCCGTAGACCGTCAGGCACTCCTGCGCCAGGTCGGCGCGCCCGAGCGCGCGCAGCTCGAGGGTCAGCGCCGCGATGTCCTCGGCGGTGTCGCTCCAGTGGCGCGCGTCGCCCTCCTCGGCGGGGTCGATGATGCCCACGGGGTCCGCGAGGTAGAGGTGCTCCAGCCGCAGCTCGCCGTGGAGGTGGCGGATGCGCCCCTCGGTCACGCGGTGGACGAGGTCGCCGTCGAGGGCGTCGAGCCACGCCTCGGTCTCGGCGGCGAGGTGGTCGCGGGCGGCCGGGGAGAGCGGCGCGTCCGGCCCTTCGGCGGGCAGGTGGCCGAGGATCTCGCGCCAACGGTCGCGCATCCGGCCCGGGGCGCCCCAGCCGTCGTGCGCGCGGTGGACCGGCGACGCCTCGTGGAAGGCGGCGATCCGATCGAGCACCGGCCGCAGCACGCTCGCGTCCGGGGCGTCGGGGGCGAGGACGTCGGCCCGCACGTCCTCGGGCAGGCGCGTCATCGCGACGACGGGCTCGGCGGTCAGCAGCGTCGGGACCAGCTCGTAGCGCTCGCCGTCGAAGCGGAGGCAGGCGTCTCCGAGGTAGGTCGTCGGCGCGACGCGGCGGCCGATCCAGAGCTCCTGCTCCGTCCCCCACGCGCGCAGCGTGCGCGTCGTCATGTCCTGGCCCGCAACGCGCCGCGGGCGTCGCAGCTTCAGCACCGAGCCCGGGGTCATCAGGAGGAGCGAGCGCGCCGTCAGCCGCGCCGCCGACGGCACGAGGGGCCCCTTCGGGCCGACCACCTCGCCCTGGCGGAAGGCCGCCAGCAGTCGCTCGGGGGTCAGGACCACGGCGTCGTCCGGGGCTGCGCCGATCCCGCTCATGGGCGCCACGTCCCGTCGTAGAAGCCGCCGGCGAGGACCTCGCGGTCGCCGAGCAGGTAGTCGCCCCAGGTGCGCCGGAGCCGCCCGTCGTAGATGAGGTAGTCGGGCGCCAGCTCCGGCAGGTAGCGCGCCGCCAGCGTGCCCTCGCGGCCGACGCCGGCGTGCAGCACGAGCGTCCGGTCGGGGTCGAAGGGGCTCGGCCAGGCGGTCGAGATGCCGACGTCGTCTCCCTCGTAGCGCTCGCCGGCGAAGACGAGGGCGTGGTCCTCGAAGCGCACCGGCAGCTCCGCCTCGGCGGCGCGGGTCCAGCGGTTCGAGCGCGGGTTGCCGATGAGGATGACGTGGCGGCCGCGGAGGTCCTCGGCGGTCGCGTCGACGTCGCGCAGCACCGGCGCCTCGGCGGCGATCCACGGGCTGTAGCGCTTCATCGCCTCCGCGGTCAGGCGGTTCGCCTCGGTCTGGAGCGGATCCTCGGTGCCGTAGACGACGACGAGGGGGTCGTACCAGACGTCGCGGATGGGCCCCTCGACCCCGGCGCGCTTGTGGCCCGCCGGGACGTCCGGGAAGTCCGTCAGGCGCCACGCGCCGTCGGCGCCGCGCGAGAGGCTGAGGTCGCCGGAGAAGGGCTGCTCACCGAGCTTCTGGCGGTCGACGACCAGCTCCCGCGGGGCGTCGCGGGCGTCGCCGAGGTCGCTGACGAGGATCGAGAAGGCGTCTACGTTGTCGGTGTCGACGCGGAGCTCGCGGGTCCCGACGCGTCCCTCGAGCTGCCCGAAGCGGCCCTCGCGGGCGAGGCGGTCGAGGCGCAGCCAGTCGGCCTTGCTCCAGCGGTAGCGCGCCGTCCGGAGGCGGGGTTGCTTGGCCGTCTCGGGGCGGCGCTGGCGCGTGAGCCACTTGACGAGGCTGCCGTCCTCGTAGCTCTCGTCCCAGATGTTGTGCCCCTCGTCCTCGAGCACGGTGAAGTCGACGCTGTACTTGAGGGCCTTGTAGCGCTCGACCACGACCTCGGAGCGGCGCGGGTTGTCCTTGCCGCCGTGGACGATGCGGAGCGGGAGGTAGCGCCCGTTCTCGGCGTACTCGACGATGCCTTCGGTGCCGAGGAGGCGCGTCTCCCACGGGCGGTGGTTCCGGATGCGGCGGACCGAGTGGTACTCCTCGAGGTTCGGGTAGCCGCAGAGGGGGGCGGCGGCGCTGAAGAGGTCGGGGAAGTGGAGCGGGATCCAGAAGGCCACCGAGCCGCCCAGGGAGAAGCCGGTGAGGCTGACGCGGCGCGGATCGACGCGGTAGGACTTCTTCACCTCCTCGAGGACGCGCAGCACGTCGAGCTCGCCGGGGGGGCGCTGGCCGGCGTCGGCGTAGCCGTCGTCGGCGACGATGAGCGCCGGGAGGTCGCCGAAGTCGAAGGCGTCGGGGAGCCCACGGGCGAGGGTCGAGCCGGGGATCGTGGGCTTGCCGGTGATGATGCGGACCATGTCCTCGGGGTCGTAGAAGAGCCCGTGGGCGGCGAGGACGAGCGGCATCGTCGCGTCCGGGTCGCGCGCGTAGCGCTCGGGCACGAGGACGACGTAGCGCTGGAGCTTGCCGTCGAGGCGGGATCGGTAGGCGCGGGTCACGACGCCGGTGAGCGTCGCGTAGGGGTCCTTGCCGGCGCGCGCGTCGGGGAGCAGGCGGTAGAGGAGGTCGAGGTCGTCGTCGATGCGGGCGGTGTAGGGGGCGTTGGCCTCGATGCGGGTCCGGGCGCGCTCGGCGAGGAAGGCGAGGCTGTCGCGGACGGTGTCGGGGAGGGCCTCGGGGAGCTTGGCGAGGGCCGCCTCGGCGGCGACGAGGCGGCGGATCTGCTCGCGCCGGGGCCGCGCGTCGAGGGTCCGGCAGGTCACGTCGTCGAGGGTCAGCTCGAGGCGGACGAAGTCCCCCGGCGGCCCCTCGGGGAGCGGCGCGGAGATGGCGCCGCCGGCCCCGGTCGCGAGGGACGGGACGTCGAGGGAGGTGGAGGCGAGCGGGGTCTCCGCGCGCGCCGTGCGGAGGCCGAGGACGAGCTCGCGCGGGGCGGGGACGAGGCCGACGGGGGCGACCTCGGCCCAGGCCACGAGCCCGGCCGGCGTCGCCTCGGTGCGGAGCGTCGGGGCGAGGGCGTCGCAGAGGGACTCGGCGGAGGCGGCCTCGGCGCCCTCCGGCACGTCCCAGGCGAGGCCCGGGACCGGGCGACCGTCGCGGTCGCGGACGCGGAGGTTGAGCTGCACGGCGTAGGGCGAGAGCTTCTCGAGCCGCACGTCGAGGGCGTTCCAGCCGGCCTCGAGGCGCGCCGGCAGGGGCTTGGCGGCGACGAGGAGGCGCTGGTCCTGCTCGCCGTCGAGGAGCGTCTGGCCGGCGAGGACGATGCGTGCGGTGCCGACGGCGCCGCCCTCGACCACCACCTCGCGCGCCTCGGGGCTGTAGACCCGCGCGCGCAGGAGCCAGACCGGGCGCACGTCCTTCTTCCCGAGGCGCTCGTGGGGCGCGAGCTCGACGACGGGGTCGGCGAAGGTCATGACCCGGGCCGGCGTGTCCCCGAGGGCGGCGGCGAGCTTCACCGGGTCGTCGATGCGACGGAGCTTGCGGTCGGTGATGGGCCCCGCGACCAGGAAGCGGTTCACCCAGCCGCCCGGCTCGGCCTCGAGCCACGCGTCGAGGCCGAAGTCGCAGCTCGACGTGCGCGTGCACGCGGGCCAGGCGCCGGGCCACGGGGTCTCGGGGGCGGGCGCCTCGGCGGGCAGGGCGGCGTCG
>SBGO01000242.1 GCA_006226565.1 Deltaproteobacteria bacterium
GGCGCATCGAGGGGGCGCTGGCCGCGGACGCGGCGCAGACGGTGCGGCTGACCCTCGACGGCGTGGCGCTGCCGCTCTCCGGGCACCTCGAGGCCTCCTTCGGCGTGCGCGGCCCGGTGGAGAGCAAGGGCCCGGTGGGCGTGGCGGTGCGCGCCGAGGCGGCGACCCTGGTCCTGTGCGGGCTCCACCTCGTGGAGCTCGAGTCCCGGGCCGGCGGCGCGGGCAAGACGCGGGTGACCTGGCCCGACGGCGCGGTCGAGGAGCTCGGGACCGGCGCACGCGCCACGCGCGTCGTCTTCCTCTGCGGAGGCTGAGGCGCGCCGCGCTCCGCGGCGCGCCCCGCTCCGGGATCGACCGCTAGAGGCGGTTCGCGGCCAGCTCGGCGAGGGCCGAGCGCTCGCCCTTGCGGAGGGTGATGTTGGCCGCGATGCGCTCCCCGCGGAAGCGATCGATGAGGTAGGTGAGGCCGTTCGAGATGCTGTCGACGTAGGGGTTGTCGATCTGGAAGGGGTCGCCCGTGAAGACGACCTTGGTCCCCTCGCCGGCGCGCGTGAGGATGGTCTTGATCTCGTGCGGCGTGAGATTCTGCGCCTCGTCGACGATCATGTACTGCGAGGCGATGGAGCGGCCGCGGATGTAGGTCAGCGGCTCGACCTCCATCACGCCCTGGCGGACCAGGTCCTCGACGCCGCGCGTGCCCTTCTTCGTGCGCTGGTTGAGCGACACCAGGAAGTCGACGTTGTCGTGGATGGGCTGCATCCAGGGCTTGAGCTTCTGGTCGACGTTGCCCGGCAGATACCCGATGTCGCGCCCCATCGGGAAGATCGGCCGCGACACCAGGAGTCGGGCGTAGCCTTCCTCCTCGGCGACCGACTGGAGGCCCGCCGCCAGCGCCAGCAGCGTCTTGCCCGTGCCGGCCTTGCCGACGAGCGTCACCACGTGGATGTCGGGGCGCAGGCAGGCGTCGAGGGCGAAGTGCTGCTCGCGGTTGCGCGGCCGGATCCCCCACACCGGGTTCTTCAGGTTGCGGATCGGCGCGATGAGCTGATTCGCCACGTCGATGCGGGCCAGCGCCGTCGAGCGGCTGTCCTGCACCATGACGTACTCGTTCTCGTACCACGGCAGCCCGACCGCCTCTTCCGGCAGCGCCAGCGGCTCGCCGTTGAAGAGGGTGCCGATGAGCCCGTCGTCGACCTTGACGGTCGTGACCGCCGGGTAGAGGTCCTCGAGCTGGATGCCGCGGGTGTCGAAGTCCTCGGCCTCGATGCCGAGCACGTTCGCGCGGATACGCAGGTTCGTGTCGAGGGTGACGAGGATGACCGGCACGCCGGGGTGCGTGTCGCGCACGTGCAGCGCCGTCGACAGGATGCGGTCGTCGGCGACGTGGTTCATGTGGAAGCCCTCGGGGAGCTTCACCTCCGTCATCACGACCTTGAGCATCCCGCCGTTCTTCAGCACCACCCCGTCGGTGAGGCTGCCGAGGCGCCGCAGGGCGTCGAGGTGCCGCGCGACCTCGCGCGCGTTGCGCCCCAGCTCGGAGCCGTCCTTCTTGAAGGTGTCCACCTCCTCGATGACGACGATGGGGATCCAGACGCAGTTGTCGTCGAATCCGAAGATCGCGTCCGGGTCGTGGAGCAGGATGTTCGTGTCGAGGACGAAGTGCTTACGCATGAAAAGGTTGTGGAGCAGCGTGGATCCGCTGTCAACCGGCCCGGGGCGCGCCGGACCCGACGCCGCGCCGCGCCGGACGTCGCCCGCCTCGCCGCGCCCCGCGACGTGGGCTATGCTGCGCCGCCCCGAGACACCGCCGAGGAGCCGCCATGGCCACGAGCTTCACCCACATCCGCCACCAGGGCCCCGTCCTGCGCGCCCTCGGGCGCACCGCCGTCGAGGCCCTGCGCCAGCGCGTCGGCCGCCCCTCGCCGGACCAGGGGATCCCCGGCCCCGAGCTCCACGAGACGCTCCCGCCGCGCCCCGCGGACCTCGTGCGCGCCTACGTCCGCGCCGTCGGCGGCGAGCCGGACGCCTACCGCGACACGGTCCCGGCGCACTTCTTCTCGCAGTGGACCTTCCCGCTCCTGTCGAAGACCCTCGTCGGCCTGCCCTACCCGCTCGCGCGCGTCCTCAACGGCGGCTGCCACCTCGTGGTCAACGGCCCGATCCCCGCCGGCGAGCCCCTCGAGGTGACCGCCCAGCTGACCGACATCGACGACGACGGCCAGCGCGCCATCCTCCACCAGCGCGTCGTCACCGGCCCGCGCTCCCAGCCGGACGCGCTGGTCGTCGACTTCCACCCCATCGTGCCCCTCGGCAAGAAGGGCGGCGACAAGAAGAAGGTCAAGCCGACCGTGCCCGAGGGCGCGCGCGAGCTCGAGCGGTGGCGCCTGGTTCGGCGCGACGCCCTCGACTTCGCGATCCTCACCGGCGACTTCAACCCCATCCACTGGATCCCGCTCGCGGCGCGCGCCGCCGGCTTCAAGAGCACCATCCTGCACGGCTTCGCGACGATGGCCTTCGCGGTCGAGGGGATGACGCGCCACCTGTGGGACGGCGACCCGAGCCGCCTGGCCGAGCTCAAGGTGCGCTTCCGGCGCCCGCTGACGCTCCCGCGCGAGGTCGGGACCTACGTCGACGACGTCGGCCGCGTCTTCGTCGGCGACGCCCCGGGCGGCCCGGTCTACCTGAGCGGGACCTTCCGCACGCGCGGCTGAGAAGAAGCGCGCGCCGATCGAGGAGGCCTCGCTGCGATACCGGCCACCTGGGGATAACCCGCTGAGATCGAACACATCTTTTCACCACGGAGGCCAAGGAGGGCACGGAGGATGTGTGGCCGCTCGAGCCGAAACTCCGAGCGCGACCCGCTCCCCCCTCCGTGAGCTCCGTGCTCTTCGTGGGAGAAGACGTGCCGGTTCAGCGCCTTGTGGCCGATCTGATCGGCATTGGGCCTAGCCGGAGACGCGGCGGTCCGCGAGGTCGCGGAGCGCGACGCGCAGGGCCTCGACCTCGCCGGTCAGGTGCGCGAGCGCCTGCTCGGCGCCGGCGAGGCTCCCGTCGCGCCCCGCCTGCTCGAGCCTCGAGGCCCAGTGGCGCGCCCGGTCGGCGCCGAAGTTGCCGACCGAGCCCTTGAGCTGGTGGGCCGAGCGGGCGAGCGCGTCGAGGTCGGCGCTGGCGATCGCCGCGCCGATGGCCGCCAACTGCTGCGGCGCCCGCTCGATGAAGAGCTCCACCAGGCTCCCGAGGAACTGGGTGTCGCCGGCGACGAAGCTCAGCAGCTTGGCCTCGTCGAAGATCCGCGCCGGCGGGACGTCGGGCACCTCGGCGATGGGGATCGCGGCCGCGCCGTCGGAGGACGGCGGCGCCGCCGGCACGCGAGACACCGTGGTGATCGGCACCCGAGGGGCGGTGGAGGTGGACGGCCGCGGCGCGTCGACGCCGGGCACGAGCCGCGCGATCGCCTCGAACAGGCGCTCCTCGCGCACCGGCTTGGGGACGTAGGCGTCGAGCCCGGCGTCGAGGACGCGCTGCTCCTCGCCGCGCATCACGTGGGCGGTGACCGCGACGATCGGCAGGCGCGGCCCGCCGGCGCGCCGCTCGCGCTCGCGGATGATGCCGGTCGTCTCGAGCCCGTCGAGCACCGGCATCTGCATGTCCATCAGCACCACGTCGTAGGGGTCCGGGGCGACGTCGAGGCAGTCGATGACGTCGGCGCCGTTGCTCGCGACCGTCACCTGGTGGCCGCGCTTCTCGAGGAGCCGCGCCATGAAGACCTGATTGACCGGGTTGTCCTCGGCCACGAGGATCCGCAGCGCCCGCTCGCCGCGGACGACGACCCGCGGCCGCGGTCGGAGCCGCGGCTCGGTCCGGGGCGGCGCGAGCACGGCCGTGAGGACCTCGATGAGCTCCTCCGGCAGGATGGGCTTGAGCGCGCGCCCCGCCACGGCCAGGCGCACGTCCTCCGGGAGCGGCCGCGCCAGGTCGGCGAGCTGGTCGAGGAGGATGACCCGCTGCGCGCCCAGCTCGGGCTGGTCGGCGATGGCGTGGACGAGCGCGATCCCGTCGTCGTCGCCGAGGTGCCGGTCGACGAGCACGACGTCGAAGAGGTCGCCGCCGTGCGCCGCGCCGCGGAGCGCCCCGAGCGCCGCCGAGGCCGACGCGACCGCCGTCGGGAGGAGGTGCCAGCTCGCGAGCAGCTCGCTGAGCGCGGTGCGGGAGGCGCCCTGGTCGTCGACCACGAGCACGGTCTTGTCGGTGACCGCGCCGCGGCCGTAGAGGGTCGTGGCGGTCACGCGCTTGCGGCGGACGACCGGGAACGAGAAGACGACGCGGGTCGCCTCCGACGTCGAGCTCTCGACCCAGGCCTCGCCCCCGACCCCGTCGAGGAGCCGGCGGGCGACGGCGAGGGCGGGCACGAGGTCGCCGGCGTCCGCGTCGAGCCGCGGCCCGGTGTCCTCGACGGCGACGACGAGGGAGAGCTCCATCGGCTCGCCCGTGTCCCCGTGCGGGGGCGCGGCGACGCCGACGTCGACGGAGACGCAGCTCGAGCGGCCGCGGGCGAGCGCCCAGCCGACGACGGCCACGAGGGTGTGCTCGAGGCGCTCGCAGTCGGCGTCGGCGCGGCTCGGCACGGTCCCGGAGAAGCGCG
>SBGO01000063.1 GCA_006226565.1 Deltaproteobacteria bacterium
GCTGCGATCGCAGCAAAAGCCTCTTGACCGCCTCCACGCCGTTGCCTACGTTCGTCCCGCCGCTCAGAACCGCAGCTCGAGGAGGCCGACATGGCGACCCGCAGGAAGAAATCACCGCAGGCGCAGCAGGAGCTCACGGCCGAGACCGCCGAGGTCCCGGTGGAGGCTGAGGAGAGCGTCGCCCACGAGCCCGTCGAGGACGCGGTCGTCGCCGCGTCCGAGGCCGACGCGCCCGCCACCGCGGAGACCGCCCCCGAGGCCGCCCCCGCGCCGATCGCGCCCACCTCTTCGCACCCGCAGCAAAGCACCCCGGTGGCCGCGTCCGCGGCCGAGGAGCCCCCCATGAACAGCGAGATCCCCTTCGTCGGTCCGGCCCTCGAGGCCGCGCAGTCCTTCTGGCGCGAGGCCATCGAGCGCCAGCTCTCCACCTTCGAGGGCGCCTTCGGCCAGGTCGAGCGCTTCGGCCAGGAGCAGCTCGATCGCGCCCAGGCGCGCCTCGACGAGACCCACAAGATCGCCCAGGACGCGCTCAAGTGGCTCGCCGAGGTGAACACGGCCAACGCCCGCCGCGGCGTCGAGCTGATCCGGGCGGCCGCCGCCATGTTTCCCGGCCGCGCCGCCTGAGGTGATCCGCGCCGCGACGCCACGCGAGGTCGTCTGGACGGACGACACGTCGCGACTCCTCCGCTTCCGCGCCGCGCGCCGTAAGGCCGTCGGCACGCCGGCGGCGCCGCGCCCGGTCGTCCTCCTCGTCCCGTCGCTCATCGAGCGCCAGCTCCTCTTCGACGTCGGCCCGCTCTCGGGCTCGTGGTTCGGGATCGGCTCGCCGCGCCCGAGCCTGGCCGGCGCCCTCGTCGACGCCGGCCTCGACGTCTACTGCGTGGACTGGTCGCCGCTCCGCAAGGGGCCGCCCCGGCGGACCTTCGGGTGGCCCGACGTCGTCCGCGCCATCGGCCGCGCGCGCGACGCCGCCCTCGCCATCGGCCGCGCCGACCGCGCGACCCTGGTCGGCTACAGCCAGGGCGCCACCCTGGCGATCGTCGACGCCGCGCTCCACCCGGAGCGCGTCGCCGCCCTCGTCAACATCGCCGGCCCGATCGACTTCTCGCACCCGGGCCTCGCCTCGGCCCTGACCGACGCCCGCTGGTGCGACGCCGACACCCTCGCCGCCCTCGGCGGCCCGCCGCCGCTCCCGCTGATGACCGCCCGCCTGCCGCCGGAGACCTTCCGCGGCTGGGTCAAGGACTTCTACCAGCGCAACGACCTCGTCGCCGGCCGCCTCCGCGTCGGCGGGCGGGTCGTCGACCTCACGCGCATCACCGCGCCGCTCCTCACCGTCCTGCCGTCCCATGACGGCGTCTGCCCGCCCGCCTCGGCGCTCGCCCTGGCCGACCACGTCCGGAGCCGCGTCAAGGACCAGCTCCACGTCCCCGGCGGGCACATCACCTTCATCGCCAGCCCCACCGCGCCCGACGCGCTGCACGCGCCGCTCGCGCGCTGGATCGCCGGCCACGTCACCGGACCGACCGCCACTCCCCAAGGAGCCACCCCATGACGGCCCTGCGCCACAGCGCCATCGTCTCCACCGGTATCTACGTTCCCTCCCGCGAGGTGTCGAACGACGTCCTGCGCGACCGCTTCGCCGCCCTCGGCGAGTACGTCGACAAGATGGAAGGGAAGACCGGCATCAAGACCCGCTGGTACGCCGACGAGGACGAGGTCACCTCGGATCTCGCGGCCCGCGCCGCCCGCCACGCCCTCGACCGCGCCGGCGTCGCCCCCGAGGACGTCGACCTCATCCTCCTCGGCACCGACACCCCGGACTACATCACGCCGGCCACCTCGGTCGTCGTCCAGGCCAAGCTCGGCGCCCACCGCGCCGGGACCTTCGACATCGGCTGCGCCTGCGCCTCCTTCCCGACCGCGCTCGCCACCGCCAACGGCCTCATCGCCACCAACCCGAGCCTGAAGAACGTGCTCGTCATCGGGGCCTACCTGATGCACAAGCTCGCCGATCCCAACGACCCGGCCGTCTTCTTCTACGGCGACGCGGCGGGCGCGGCCCTCGTCCGCCCCTCCGAGACCCCGGGCGTCCTCGGCGCGGCCTTCCAGGCCGACGGCCGGCTCGCCAAGAACTGGGGCATCTTCGCCGGCGGCACCGCCGAGCCCGCCAGCGTCGACGCCATCGCCGGCGGCCGCACCCAGGTGCGCATCGTCGAGGGCTACCCGAAGCAGGTCAACGAGGAGGGCTGGGTCCGCCTCCTCCGCCGCCTCGCCGACGAGCAGGGCTTCGCCGTGCGCGACCTCGACCAGGTGATCTTCACCCAGGTCAACCGCGCCACCATCGAGAAGGTCTGCGGCACCCTCGAGCTCCCCCTCGAGCGCGCGCACCTCGTGATGGATCGCTACGGCTACACCGGCTCCGCCTGCATCCCGCTGGCGCTCCACGACGCCATCGCCGCCGGCAAGGTGCGACACGGCGACCTCGTCGCCATGGTCGGCTCCGGTGTCGGCTACAACCAGGCGGCCGTTGCGTTCCGGGTCACGGACGCGCTAGTCCTCGACGCGTGAGGCGTGTCGTCGCGCCGCGCGCAATACATTGATCAATGATTGATAGGTTGATCGGCTGACGCGAGGGCCCGGGCGGGCGCTCGCGTCGGCCCGAGCCCCGAGGCCCTCATGGACAAACAGACCGTCGCCTGGATCGCCTTTGGCGTGTATCTCGTCGCAACCGCGGCGCTCGCCATCCGCGGCATGATGAAGACCAAGGACCTCGAGGGCTTCGCGCTCGGCAAGCGCGACATGGGGCCGGCGATGGTCGGCGTGGCGCTCGCCGCCGCCGTCGCCTCGAGCGCGACCTTCGTCATCAACCCCGGCTTCGTCTACGCCAACGGGCTCTCGGCGCTGCTCCACTTCGGGGTCGCGGCGAGCGCGGGCGTCTCCCTCGGCCTCATCGTGATGTCGAAGGGCTTCCGGCGTTACGGCACGAAGACGCGCGCCCTCACCCTGCCCCACTGGATCGGCGCCCGCTACGAGAGCGGCGGGCTCCGCACCTACTTCGCCATCCTCAACCTGCTGCTCGCCGTCACCTTCGTCGTCCTCATCATCAAGGGCTCGGCGCTGGTCATGCAGTTCACCCTCGGCATGGACTACGTGCCCGCGGTGGCGCTCATCGTCGGCTTCGTCTTCAGCTACATCCTCATCGGCGGCACCTACGCCCACGTCTACACCAACACGCTCCAGGGCTTGATGATGGTGATCGTGGCGATCGCCCTCATCGGCAGCGGGCTCCACCTCCTCGGCGACGGCTTCGGCGCCCTCGGCGACAAGCTCGCCGCCCAGGATCCGGCGCTGCTCGACGCCTTCCGCGCCGGCAGCGGCCTCTTCGAGAACGGCTGGGACGTCCTCGTCTGCCCGTTCATCATCGGCTTCGCGCTGGTCTGTCAGCCCCACATCCTGACCAAGTCGCTCTACCTGAAGACCGATCGCGACGTGAACACCTACCTCCTCGTCTCGGTGCTCGTCGGCACGATCTTCGCCGCCATCCTCGTCGTCGGCCTCTGGGCCCGGGTCGAGCTCCCCAACATCCCGACCCAGGACGCCGTCGTCTCGGTCTACATCCAGCACGCCTTCTCGGACGGCTTCGCGGTCTTCATCTCGGTCGCGCTCCTCGCCGCCGGCATGAGCACCATGGACGGCATCCTCGTCGGCGCCTCGGCCATCGCCGGCAACGACCTCTTCCTCGGCGCCCTCGGCAACAAGCTCATGGGGCACCTCCCCCAGGCCGAGCGCGAGCGCCGCGCCCTGTCGGCGAGCCGCTGGGTCCTCGTCGCCATCGGCGTCATCTCCTTCTTCATCGCCCTCGACCCGCCGAAGCTGGTCGGGCTCTTCGGGCAGATGGGCATCTACGGCCTCGTCGCCGCGTCGCTCGCGCCGCTGGTCCTCGGCATCTTCGTCAAGGACGTGCGCCGGCTCGACGCGACCCTCGCCGCGGTCATCGGGCCGCTCGTCCACTTCGTCCACTACGGCGTCGTGACCCTCGGCGGCGGCGCCATCAACCCCGCCGTCACCGCGACCGAGGGCATCGTCGCGGCCTTCGTGGTGCTCGGCGGGCTGACGGTCTTCCGGCACATCCGCGGCAACAACAATGAGGCCGCCGTGGAGACCGCCGGGGGCGAGTAGCCCGCGGGCGACGATCCCCCACACCTCCGCATCGGACGCTCGAACCACGAAGGGCACGGAGGACACCGAGGTGGCTGCCTCCGTGTGCTCCGTGGCCTCGGTGGTTCACTCGCTCGCCCGGTCCTCTCCGAGCGGGTGGACGTCCCGGGTGTACGGAAGCCCGACGCGGGCGGGACGCCCACGGTCCGTGGCGCCGTGGGCCCGCGGCGACCTTTGGCTGGCGTCGCGGCCCACGCTGGGGTAGTTCCCGGCTGTGGAAGGGACCGTCCGAGCGCGCGTCGGGGAGGGCTTCGTCAAGGTCGAGGCCGAGCCGGACCGCGCCCTGCGCGTGGACGACGCCGGCCGCTGGATCACCGCGCGCCTCGGCGCCACCACCATCCGCCGCAAGGTCGACGGCGGCGTCTTCGTCGCCCGCTCCGAGGCGCCCGACGCCATCGGCGAGGACGCGCCCCCCGACG
>SBGO01000075.1 GCA_006226565.1 Deltaproteobacteria bacterium
TCCGCCCAGGGCGAACCACAGGCCGCGCTTGCCGGGCGCGCGCGACGGCGGCGCGGAGCCCACCGCCCCGCGGGTGGTCACGTCCAGCGGGTGCTGCGCGGTGCTCGTGTGGCCCGGGTCGACGGCGTCCCCCTCCTTGGTGTCACCGAGCCCGGTCTGCACCCAGGTGTCCGCGGCCAGCACCCCCACCGGGGCGATGGCGGCCTCGAGCTGGCGCACCACCTCGGCGGCGCTCGCGGGCCGCGCGGCGGGGTTCTTCGCCAGCATCTGCAGGATGAGCGTCTCGATGGCGTCCGGCACCAGCCCCGGCGCGAAGTCCGACGGGCGCGGCGGCTCCTCCTGCACGTGCTTGACCATCAGGCTGATGGTCGTCGGGGCGTCGAAGGGCACACGCCCGGTCGCCATCTCGAAGAGCATCACCCCGAAGGAGTAGAGGTCGGTCCGGTGGTCCATGGCGCCACCGGTGGCCTGCTCGGGCGACATGTAGATGGGCGTGCCGACGACCGCGCCCTCGGCGGTGAGCTGCGTCCGGCCGCTGTCGTCCATGAAGCGCGCGATGCCGAAGTCGAGCACCTTGACGAAGTCGCGCTCGCCGTAGCGGTCGAGCAGCATGACGTTGTCGGGCTTGAGGTCGCGGTGGACGATGCCGTCGCTGTGCGCGGCCATCAGCGCCTTGCCGATCTGCGTGCCGATGTGGACGAGCCGCTCGCTGCCCATCGGCTCGCCGTGGGACAGCGCCTTCGACAGCGTCTGCCCCTCGAGGAACTCCATCGCCAGGAAGATGCGCCCGTCGTCGGTCTGCCCGAAGTCGTAGACCCGGATGGTGTTCGGGTGCTCGATCCGCGCGGTGACCTGCATCTCGCGGTTGAAGCGCGCGACGGCCTGCTTGTTCGAGGCGTAGTGGGCGTGGAGGAGCTTCAGCGCGACCATGCGGTTCATGGCGAGCTGGCGCGCCTTGAAGACCGAGCCCATCCCGCCGGAGCCGAGGTGCTGCACGATCTGGTAGCGCCCGGAGATGGTGGTCCCGATGAGCCCGACGTCCGCGTCGCTGGCCTCTTGGTCGCTCACGTCTACCTCCCCTCTGGAGCTGCCGGTGTCATATCACGAGCCGCGTGGGCGCGCGCACCCCAACGCGCGCCCCGGGCCTCAGCGTCCCTCGAAGTCCGGCGCGCGCTTCGCGAGCAGCGCGTCCATGCCTTCCCGGAAGTCGGCCGTCTCGATGGTGGCCGCCTGGGCGTAGGCCTCGGCCAGCGCCGCGCCGCGCACGTCCCAGCCGAGCCCCTGGTAGAGCGAGCGCTTCATCATCCGGACCGCCGCCGGCGCCGCCGCCGCGATCTCGTTGGCCAGCTCCAGGGCCGCCGGAAGGACCTCCGCGCCGGCCATCGCCCGGCTCGCGATCCCGAGGCGCGCCGCCTCGCTGCCCGACACGAGGCGGCCGGTGAAGAGCAGCTCCGCCGCGTTCGACACGCCGACCAGGCGCGGCAGGAGGTAGGAGATCCCGAGCCCCGAGTGGAGCCCGAGGCGCGCGAAGTTGGCGCCGTACTTGGCGTCCTCGTTGGCGAGGCGGATGTCGGCGAGCAGCGCCAGGCCGAAGCCCCCGCCGACCGCGTGCCCCTGCATCGCCGCGACGACCGGCACCTCGATCTCGAGGACCCGGAGGAACGCCGTGTACATCGCGAACGACTTCTCGTGCGGCATCCGCGGCTTGCCCTCGCCCTCCGCCTGGATCTGCGCCCGCAGATCCGCGCCGGCGGAGAAGCAGTTGCCGCGCCCGGTCACGACGACGCACCGCGCCTCGGCGTCGGCCGCCGCGACCCCGCAGACCTCGGCGAAGGCCCCGAGCAGCTCGGCGGTCATGCTGTTGCGGTTGTCGGGTCGGTTCAGGGTGATGATCCCGACGCGACCGTCGCGCTCGTAGAGGACGGCGTCGCCCACGGTGCCTCCTGTGTCGCTCACGCCGGCCGCCCTCGGCCGCCGGCTCAGCGGATGTGCTCGCGGATCGTCTTCTCGTCCCGCGCGGTGTGGATGTTCTTGCCGCACCGCGAGCAGCGGAAGTCGATGGCCTTCGGCCGGGCGGTGACGCCCCAGATGAGCGTAAGCGTGCCCATCAGGGTGTAGCGCGGATCCGGGACGACCTCCGGGCTGTCGATGGTGAGGTTGCAGCCGCACGCCACCGTCACCGGTGTCGGCTGCGCCTTTGATGTCTCGGACTTTTCCGACATACCACCCCTCCCGGGCGAGCGGGTAGCAGATGGGGCCGGCCAGGAGCAAGACGAAACGGTCGTTGCGATCGGCGGGTCCCGGCCGCACAGTGTCGCGCGCCTGCGCCGGGGCGACCAGTCCTCCGGCGCTGCGCCGGTTTCAAGCCCAGGGGGTGCGCCATCCTCAGCCGAATCCCGGTCGGGCTCCGCTACATGGTGGCCGCGGCGTTCTTCTTCGCGCTCATGAGCGCGCTCGTGAAGATCGTCGCCGCCCGGGTCCCCATCTCGGAGGCGGTCTTCGCCCGCTCGCTGGTGGGCCTCGTGCTCAGCGTCTGGATGCTCCGGCGCGCGCGGGTCCCCATCCTCGGCGTCCGCCGCGGGCTCCTGCTCGTCCGCGGCTTGTTGGGCTTCGCGGCGCTGTCCTTCTACTTCTACGCCATCAGCGAGCTGCCCCTCGCCGACGCGACGGTGCTGCAGTACACCAACCCCGTCTGGACCGCGTTCCTCGCCGGGCTCCTCCTGCGCGAGCGCGTCACGCCGCGGGTCGTGGGCGCGAGCGTGGTCGCCCTGGTCGGCGTGGCGCTGGTCGCCCGCCCCGCCTTCCTCTTCGGCGCCGACGGCGGGAGCCTCCCGCTCGTCCCGGTGCTCGCCGGGCTCGCGGGCGCCCTCAGCTCGGCCGGCGCCTACGTCGCGGTCCGGAGCCTCCGCACGACCGACCACGCCCTCGTCGTGGTCCTCTACTTCCCCCTCGTCGCGACCCCGGCCTCGGTGCCCGCCATGATCCCGGACGCCGTGTGGCCGCTGCCCGTCGACCTCCTCCTCCTCGTGGCCATCGGCGTCCTCGTCCAGATCGCCCAGGTCTTCATGACCCGCGGGATCCACCTCGAGCCCGCCGGCCGCGCCACCGCGGTGAGCTACGTCCAGGTCGTCTTCGCGTACCTCTGGGGCGTCGTGGCCTTCGGCGAGCGCCCGACCGTGACCGGTCTGATGGGCGCCGCGCTGGTCATCGGCGCCGCCCTGTTCGTCGCGCTGCCGCGCCGTGCCGAGGCCCGCGAGGTCCCCGTGCGTTCCGGCGACGATCCATCTTGACACCGCGTGCCGCGACGATTACCTAGTCGGCCCACGAGCACGGGCGATTAGCTCAGTGGTAGAGCGCTGTCTTCACACGGCAGATGTCACTGGTTCAAATCCAGTATCGCCCACCAACCCCGAAACGCCCCCGTACCCCGGGGGCGTTTCCATTTGCACCGCGAGCCGGCCGCCGATGGACTGGAGCGACCTGCAGGACCCCGCGACCCTCGAGCGCACCGTCGCCCGGGAGCTCGCGCGCGGCACCCTCCCCGGCCGGCTCCGGATGCGCCTCGCGGACATGGGCGTCGACCCCGAGGTCGCCCGTGAGACGATCGTCCGCGTGATGGACGAGACGCCGAAGGCCGTCCTGGCGCGCCACGGTGGGCACCGGCGGAAGAACGCCGTCGTCTCGATCCTGATGATCGTGCTGGGCCTCGCGGCAGTCGTCTACGCCGCCACCTGGGTCGATCAGAGCGTCACGCGCTGGTGGGTCTTCGTCATCACCGGCGGGGGCCTCCTGTCCCTGCTGTGGGGGCTGGCGCGCCTGACCCGGTGACCCGCGCCCTTGCGCGCGCGCGCGCCGCGGATGACACTCACCCGTCCGACACGCCCAATGGTGCCGCGGCCATCACCGCGGCGCGACGCATCATCAGGTGACGAGATCATGAAGGGGTTCGGCGGCGGTGGCCGCGAGTTCGAGGAGGCCTACGCGCACGGCGACCTCATCGTGCGCGAGGGCGACACCGCGCGGCACATGTACGTCATCCAGTCGGGGCGCGTGGAGATCACCAAGCGCATCGGGAGCGACGAGGTGACGCTGGCGGTGCTCGACAAGGGCGACTTCTTCGGCGAGATGTCGCTGCTCGAGTCGCTCCCGCGCGACGCCAACGCGCGGGCCGTCGGACCGACGCGCCTGCTCGTCATCAACCCCGGCGGCCTTCTGCTGCGGATCCGCCGCGACCCGACCTTCGCCTTCGAGATGCTCCACCGCCTGAGCGGGCGGATCCGCTCGCTCAACCGGCGGCTCGTCGAGATGGTCGAGGCGCGCGACGGCAAGCACGAGGCCAACGACGCGCGCATCCTGTACGGCACGCGCGGCGAAGCCGACGGAGGTGAGTCATGAGGGCGGCGCTGGCGCTGGTTCTGGTCCTCGTCGGCTGCGGCGGCGATCCGCAGGCGGACGTGGCGCTCCTGTGTGGCGCGGCCGAGACGGCGTGCCCGAGCGAGGGCTGTGGCAACGTCGAGGACGTGGCCGAGCGCTGGTCGCGCGCCCTGGGCCGCCTCACCATGGGCTCCGACGCCGGTCGCGAGGTCCGCGCCGCGGCCTACGCCGCCGACCCGGGCGACGTCGACGCCGCCGTCC
>SBGO01000165.1 GCA_006226565.1 Deltaproteobacteria bacterium
GAGGCCCCGCGCGTCGGGCCGGACAGGTGTCCGCCCCGCCGCGGACACCTGTCCGCCCGCCCGCCGCCGCGCGGACACCGGCCTCGGCCGAAGAGCCCGACGCCGCCTCGGTCGGGCCGCTCGTCCTGGCCCGCCCCCCGCATCGCTGGCATGATGCCTGCAGCCAGGAACGCCTCGGCAGCGGCGTCCACGGCGACACGAGGCGGCCATGATCGAGATGAACGACATCTCCAAGCGCTATCGGTCGGGGCTCTTCGAGACCGTGGCGCTCCACCGCCTCAGCCTGAAGGTCGCGCGCGGCGAGTTCCTGGCCGTGCTCGGCCCCTCCGGCAGCGGCAAGACCACGCTGTTGAACGCCATCGGCCTGCTCGACCCCGTCGACGAGGGGACCTATCGCCTCGACGGCGTCGACGTCGCGACCCTCGACGACGCCGCGGCGTCGCGCCTGCGCGCCGAGAAGATCGGCTTCGTCTTCCAGCGCTTCAACCTCCTGCCCGACCTGTCGGTCCGCGACAACGTCGCGCTGCCGCTGCGCTACCGCGGCATCCCCCGCAAGGCGCAGCGCCAGCGGGTCGAGGTCGCCCTCGAGCGGGTCGGCATGATGGCCCGCGCCGATCACCTCCCGGGGTCGCTCTCCGGCGGTCAGCAGCAGCGCGTGGCGGTCGCGCGCGCGCTCGTCGGCCGCCCCGCGCTGGTCCTGGCCGACGAGCCGACGGGCAACCTCGACTCGGTGAACGCGCGGCGCATCCTGGATCTGCTCCAGGACATCCACGCCGAGGGGGCGACGGTGGTCATGGTCACCCACGACCCCGGGCTCGCGGTGCGCGCCACCCGGCGCGTCCACCTCCTCGACGGCCGCGTCATCGAGGGCGTGGCGGACGGCCCCGCGCCGAGCGAGGCGTCGTCGTGGCGCTGAGCCGGATGGACTGGCTCCTCCGGAGCCTCCGCCAGAGCCCGTGGCTGACGGCGGCGATGATCGTGAAGCTGGGCTTCGCGGCCGGGCTCGCGGCGGCGACCTTCGCCGCGGCGTGGTCGACCGCCGGGACCCGCGACGCGGCCGCCGAGCAGCACGTCTACCGGGTCGTCTCGGCGGCGAACGGCACCGAGCGCACCGCGGCCCTCAGCCTCGACGTCATCCGCACCGGCGCCGAGCTGCTCAACGGCCCCGAGCTCGACGCCGCCATCGCCGCCGCGCCCCCGCTCCGCGCCAGCGCCACCTTCACGAGCTGGCTCCCGGTCACCCGCCCCGATCGGCCGCCCGAGCGCGCCCTCGTCCGCTTCTGCGCGCAGCCCCTCTTCGCGCTCTTCGGCTACACCTGGGTCGCCGGCGGCCCCTGGCCCGAGAGCGCCGACGTCGACCCGGACGCGGCCGTGGCGGTCCTCGGCGAGGACCTCGCGCGCCGGCTCTTCGCCGACGTCCCCGTGGCGGAGCTGCCCGGTCGCCCGCTCGTCGTGCGTGGCGTCGGCCCGTTCACCATCGTCGGCGTCACCCGCGGTCCGCCGCGCGCCTACGCCGCCCCCCTCGGCGTCGAGGACAAGCGCGTCGACCTCTTCCTGCCCTTCTCGACGGCCGCGCGCCTCGCTCCGACCCCGCGCGATCGGCGGCGGGTCCAGGACGAGGGGGTCACCTGCGGGCGCGTCTGCGCGATGCCCCACGAGCGCTGGGCCGCGTTCTGGGTCGAGGCGGCGACGGCCGAGGAGGTCGCCGGGCTCCTCGACCGCACGCGCGGGGGCGTCCCGGAGGGGACGCTGCGCGCGGAGCCGCTCTCCGAGGCGTTGGCCGCGAGCGCGCGCTGGCCGATCGGCGTCCGCTTCGTCACCGTCACCGCGGGCCTGCTGCTGCTCCTCGCGTCGCTCAGCGTGTCGGGGATGCTCCAGGGGAAGTTCGAGCTCCGCGTCCCCGAGCTCCGCCTCCACCGCGCGCTCGGCGCGTCGGCGACCCACGTCCTGCGCCAGCACGCCCTCGAGCTCGGCGCCATGTGGCTCCTGGCGACCGCGCTGGCGTTCGCCGTCGCGTTCGGGTTCCAGCTGCTCGGGCGCGAGGTGCTCGGCGCGCGCTACGCGAGCCTCGCGCTGGGCGGCGCCGTCCCCGTCGTGACGCCGCTCGCGACCCTCGTCGCGTTCGGGCTGGCCGCCGTCCGCCCGCTCCTGCGCGTGACGCTCCTGTCGCCGGGCGGCGCCGATCCGGAGGGGCGATGATCCGCCTCCTCACCGAGGTCCTCACCGACCGGCCGGGCCGCGCGGCGCTTCGGCTCAGCGCCCTGGTCGCGCTCGAGGCCACCATCGCCATGACCCTCTGGGTCAACACGGCCGGCGTCACCTCGCGGACGAACGCGCTCCTCGACGCGGTCAGCCCGACGACCGCCGCCGTCGACTACTTCGTCACCCGCTGGGCGCCGGTCGGCGCGCCGCTTTCCCCGGAGACCACGCGGAGCGAGCTCGCCCAGCTGCGCGCGCTGCCCGGGGTGGCCCGGCTGGCGCAGGTGGACATCGGCGCCCACCGCGCGCGCCTCCGCCTCGTCGGCCGCGCCGGCGAGCCCCCCTCGGCGCCCTTCGACGCGCAGCTCATCCGCGTCAGCGCCGTCGAGAACGGGGCCCCGTCCGGAGAGCTCTTCATCGACCGCCCGGGCTTCGTCGTCGGCCCGGACGTGGCCGGCGAGCTCTTCGCCGATCCCGCCGACGCCGTCGGCGCGCGCCTCGAGGACACCGCGACCGGCGCCACCCGCGAGATCCTCCACGTCGAGGCCGTCGTCCCGCCCCACATCGGCGTGACCAGCGGGCAGCCGGTGCTGCTCGAGAGCGTCGCGCCGTGGGCGGCCGCCGAGACGACCTACGTGGTGTCCCTCGACGCCGGCGCCTCGCACGACGCCTTCGCCGAGGCGTTCGACCGCGTCACGGCGGCCGGCGACGGGCGCGTCTGGCACCGCGCCTCGCGCCCCGCGACCTGGGCCAGCTACGCGGCGCACCTGCAGATCCTCGAGGTGTTCCTCCTCGCCGTGAGCGGCGGGGTGGCGGTGATGCTCATCATCAGCATCTACGCGGTCTCCGCCTACCTCGTCGCGGCCCGCCGGCGCGACCTCGCCGTGGTGCGGGCGCTCGGCCTGCGCCGCCGCGATCTGCTGCGCCGGCAGGTGCTCGAGACCTGCCTCTGGGTCGGCGTCGGCGGCCTCATCGGCATCCTCCCGGCCTGGCTGTGGCACGACGGGATGTCGGCGGCGTTGAGCTACACCGCCCTGCCCTTCTGGACCCCGGTGGTCCTGGTGCTGGTCGTGCAGCAGCTCATCGCGGTCGTCGCGGCGCTGGGCTCGGCGCGCCGCATGGCGATGGTCTCCCCGGCCCTGGCGAGCAGTGAGGTGTGAGATGGCGCCCGAAGGCCCCGAGATCCTGATCGTCGACGACCAGCGCGCGGTCCGCACGGCGCTGGCGATCCTCTTCGAGCTCCACGGCCTCCGCTCCATCGAGGCGGAGTCCGCCGAGGAGGCGCTCGCCCGGGTCGCCGAGGGGCGCGTCGGGCTCGTCGTCCAGGACATGAACTTCACCCAGGGGACGACCAGCGGCGCCGAGGGGGTCTCCCTCTTCCGCGCGCTGCGCGAGCGCGACCCGTCGCTCCCGGTGATCCTGCTCACGGCCTGGGGCGACGTCTCGACCGCGGTGATGCTCGTCAAGGAGGGCGCGGCCGACTACCTGACCAAGCCCTGGGACGACGACAAGCTCGTGACCACCGCGCGCAACCTCCTCCGCCTGCGCGCGACCGAGGCGGAGAACGCCGCGCTCCGCGAGCGCGCCGCACGCCGCCGCCGCGAGCTGGCGGCGCGCTACGATCTGCGAGGTCTCATCTACGCGAGCGAGGCGATGGGCGACCTCGTCGCCACCGCCCTGAAGATCGCCCCCGCCGACGTCCCGGTGCTCATCACCGGCCCCAACGGGTCGGGCAAGGAGAAGGTCGCCGAGCTCATCCAGGCGAACTCGCGCCGCGCCGCGGGGCCCTACGTGACGCTCAACGCCGGGGCCATCCCCGAGTCCCTGGTCGAGGCCGAGCTCTTCGGCGCCGAGGCCGGCGCCTTCACCGGCGCCCACAAGCTCCGCATCGGCCGCTTCGAGGCGGCCCACGGCGGCACCCTCTTCCTCGACGAGATCGGCAACCTCTCGCTGGCCGGGCAGGTGAAGCTCCTGCGCGTCCTGCAGAGCGGCACCTTCGAGCGCGTCGGCTCGAGCCACACCCGCCGCGCCGACGTCCGCATCATCAGCGCCACCAACGCCGACCTGACCGCCGCGATGGCGGCGGGCACCTTCCGCGAGGACCTCTACTTCCGCCTCAACGTCATCGAGCTCGCCATCCCGCCGCTCGCCGAGCGCCGGGCCGACATCCTGCCCCTCGCCGAGAGCTTCCTCGCGGCCGGCGGCGGCTCCCCGACCGGGGGGCTGGTGCGCTTCGACGACGCCGCGCAGCGCGCGCTGGTCGCCCACGACTGGCCCGGCAACGTCCGCGAGCTGCAGAACCGCGTCCAGCGGGGCCAGCTCATGTGCCGAGGCGACGTCGTCACCGCCGCCGACCTCGGCCTCACCCCGAGCGACGAGGCGCCGCTCGCACGCCCCGCCGCCCCGCCACGCCCCGTCGCCGCGCC
>SBGO01000241.1 GCA_006226565.1 Deltaproteobacteria bacterium
AGCCGGACCAGCGGAGGTCCGCGGGGACGCGGACGGCGGTCACGACCCCGGCGGCCGCGCCCTGGGCGACGTCGTGCAGCCGGTCGGCGAGGTGGAGGTGCAGGCGCGTCGGCCCCTCGGGGCCCGCGACCGCCACCTCGAGCTCGGCCTCGAGGGCCTGGAGCGCGGTCGCGACGCGGCCGTTGGCGCGGTCTCGCGACACGCGCCCGCCGACCGTCGAGCGGTTGCGGATGGCGCGGTTCTTCTCGGCGTCGGCGGCCTGACCGAGGGCGGCGAGCCCGCTCGGGAGGTCGGCGGCGAGCAGCTCCGAGAGCGTCGCGGTGGCGCCGATCCGGAACGTGGCGCCGTCGCGCTGCACCCCGCCGAGCCCGAGCGCCTGCAGGTCCACCACGCCGCGGAGGTGCTCGTGGCCATGGACGTTGAGGTGCGTCCCGCCGGCGATCGCCCGGGTCTCGGGCGCCGCGAGCAGCGCCAACGCCTCCGCGAGCGTCGCGGGGCGCGCGTAGGATTCGAGGTCGAGGTACATGGAGACTCCTAGTTCGCGGGCGCGACGCCGCCGAGGCGGAGCGCCCGGAGCACGCCGGCGCCGACGGCGGCGGCCTTGTCGCTGGGGGTGGAGAGCAGGGTGCGATCGCAGCGCGGGTCGACGTCCCCGCACTTCTTGTGGACGGGCACGACGACCCCGTCGAGGAGCAGGCCCCGGACGAGCCCGCCGAGCTGGGCGCGGACCGGCTCGCCGTCGACGGTGGCGACGACCTCGCCGGCGGCCACGACGTCGCCGATCTGGCGGACGCGGGTGAAGGTGCCGGCGACCGGGCTCCGCAGGATGCGCCGCGCCGACTCGCCGGCGATGACGCCGGGGACGCCGGTGTGCGCCTCGGGGGTGCCGCGCTCGAGCACGTCGCCGAGGTGCGGCCCGCGGTTGGTCTCGATGACGTAGTGGGCGTGCTGGCCGGCCACGTAGCCGGGGCCGAGGGCGATGATCAGGGGCGCGTCGCCGGGGGCGAGGTTCGGCGCGGTGAGCCCACGCAGGCGCGCGTCGACGAGCGCGCTCGGCTGGAGGTGCGCGCGGAGCGCCTCCTCGCCGCGGGTCCAGACGGGGATCTCGCCGGCCTCGAGCGCGGCGCGGAGCTCGTCGACGGTCTGCGCGTGCACGCCGACGATCCCGCCGACGGTGATGCGGCCGTGGAGGGTCGCGGCGGCGAAGGCGACGGTCAGGCGCAGCGCCGTCGGTCGCGGCAGATCGATGGCCACGACGGGCAGCCCGGCGCGGACCAGGGCGACGGCCACACCGCTCCCGAGGTCTCCCGCGCCACGAAGGAAGATCGGGGCGTCGGTGCTCGGGCGGCTGGGGGCCACAACTAGGGACGCGACGCTCACAGCCGGGTTTTCTACTGCGCAAGTCGCGGAACGACAATGAAATCCGCCCACGCGTCGGCGACACCGGGACGGTTCGTCGGCGGCGAGCTATACGGAGCCCATGGAGCAGCCCCGAACCGAACGCGGCGACGCCGTGCGGCTCTTCGTCGCGCACACCTGGGACGGCACGCCGGTGGCGCCCGAGGAGCGCGCGCTGGTCGCGGTCACGATCGCGGAGGGCGCGCTACGGCTCACGGTCGACGCGCCCTATCACGGCGACCCGGCCCCGCCCGGGCCGCCCGGCCCGACCGACGGCCTCTGGGACTACGAAGTGGTCGAGCTCTTCGTGCTCGGCCCCGACGCGCGCTACACCGAGATCGAGCTCGGGCCCCACGGCCACCACCTCGTGCTGCGCCTCGAGGGGCGCCGCAACCCGGTCGCGACGCGCCTGCCGCTGGCCTACGCCGCCACGATCGACGGCGCTCGCTGGCGGGGCACCGCCGAGGTGCCGCTCACCCTGCTCCCACCTGGCCCCCACCGCGCCAACGCCTACGCCATCCACGGCGTCGGCACCGCGCGCCGCTACCTCGCGATGACCCCGGTCCCCGGGGACCAGCCCGACTTCCACCGCCTCGACCGCTACGAACCGGCCCCCTGGGTGTAGGGCCGCCGTGGTGCGCTTGACGGTCCGGTGATTGCGGCCTATTCGCTTGGCTAGCCGTACTCCGATCGGCCGCTTCGGCCCGTCCCACGGCAATGCTCTCGCTCCAACTCTCCACGCCTCCGCAGCGCCAGGGCTCCCGCCGCCCTGACGCGGCCCGGGCTGCGCGACGAGACGACCCTCAGGAGGAGGACCGCGTGACTGCGACCCACGACTGGAAGTTCTTCCGCGCCGGTGGCTTCGACCAGGTGCGCATCGACCGTGGCGCGGACATCGCCGCCCTGGACCAGCTCGACCAGAAGCTCTGGGTGGCCCTGGCGTGCCCGGTCAAGGGGCTGGAGGTGGACGAGGCCACGTTGGCCCTGCTCGACACCGACGGCGACGGCCGCATCCGCGCCCCAGAGGTGATCGCCGCGGCGAAGTGGGTGACCTCGGTCCTGAAGGACCCCGACGCCCTGGTCCGCGGCGACGACGCCGTGGTGCTGTCGAACATCGACGCCAGCACGGCGGAGGGGGCCCGGATCCTGGCGTCGGCGAAGAAGCTCCTGTCGCAGATGGACAAGCCCGACGCCGACCGCATCGCGCTGGCCGACGTCGCGGACACGGCCAAGGCGTTCGCCGCGAGCCGCTTCAACGGCGACGGGGTGATCCCGCCGACGGCGGCGCAGGACGAGGCGCTGGAGGCGTTCGTGAAGGACATCCTCGCGACCGTCGGCGGCGTGGACGACCGGGTCGGCGCCAAGGGCGTCGATCAGGCGACGCTCGACAAGTTCATGGCGGAGGTCCGGGCGTACACCGACTGGTGGGCCAGCGCCGAGGGCGACGCGAGCAAGCTGCCGCTGGGCGACGCGACCGCGGCGGCCGCCGCCGCGGTCGAGGCGGTGCGCGCCAAGGTGGACGACTACTTCACCCGCACGCACCTCGCGGCCTTCGACGGCCGCTCGGCGGCGGCGCTGAACCGGGCGGACTCCGACTGGCAGGCCATCTCGGGCGACCTGCTGACGGCGGGCGACCCCCGCGTCGCCGGCTTCCCGCTGGCCCACATCGCCGCGGACAAGCCGTTGCCGCTCGGGAGCGGGGTGAACCCGGCCTGGGCCGGCAAGCTCCAGACGCTGCGCGACGCCGCGGTCAAGCCGCTGCTCGGCGACCGGACGACGCTCACCCAGGCCGACTGGGACAAGGTGACCGGGCGTGTCGCGGCCTACCAGGCGTGGGCCGGGACCAAGGCCGGCGCGTCGGTGGAGTCGCTGGGGCTCGACAAGCTCCGCGCCTACCTGGCCGGCGATCTCGCGGGGCAACTGGCCGCGCTCATCGCCCAGGATCTGGCGCTCAAGCCGGAGGCCGACGCGATCGACGCGGTCTACAAGCTCGTGCGGCTGCAACGCGACTACCACCGCCTGCTCGAGAACTTCGTCAACTTCCGGCGCTTCTACTCCAAGCAGGAGAAGGCCCTCTTCCAGACCGGGACGCTCTACCTCGACAACCGCAGCTGCGACCTGGTGATGCGGGTGGACAACGCGGCCAAGCACGGCACGCTGGCCGGGCTGAGCCGCTGCTACCTGGCCTATCTCGACTGCACCCGGCGCGGCAGCGGGGACAAGCGGACCATCGCCGCGGTGTTCTCGGACGGCGACGTCGACTTCCTGATGGTCGGGCGCAACGGCGTCTTCTACGACCGCGCCGGGAACGACTGGGACGCGACCATCACGAAGGTGGTCGAGAACCCACTGAGCATCCGTCAGGCGTTCTGGTCCCCGTACAAGAAGGTGGTCCGGTCGATCGAGAGCCAGGTCCAGAAGGCCGCGGAGGCGCGGGAGAAGGCGTCGCAGGCGAAGCTCGAGGGGGCGGTGGCCAACACGCAGGCCGCGGCCACCGCGCCGGCGGACGCCAAGCCCGCGCCCTTCGACATCGCCAAGTTCGCGGGCATCTTCGCGGCCATCGGGCTGGCGGTGGGCGCGCTGATGGGCGTCCTCGGGTGGCTCTTCACCACCATCCTGGGGCTGACCTGGTGGCAGATCCCGATCGCCATCGCCGTGATCCTGCTCATCATCTCGGGCCCGTCGATGCTGCTCGCGGCGTTGAAGCTCCGGCAGCGGAACCTGGGCCCGATCCTCGAGGCCAACGGCTGGGCGATCAACGCCCGCGCGCGCATCAACATCCCCTTCGGCCGGTCGCTGACCCACCTGGCGAAGCTGCCCGAGGGCGCCGAGTTCTCGAAGGAGGACCCGTTCGCCGAGAAGAAGCCGAAGTGGCCGTGGGTCCTGCTCGTCCTGGCGGTGCTCGGCATCACGGCGTACATCCTCTACGACCAGGGCTACTTCACGAAGTGGTTCGGGGCCTAGCCTGAGCGGGGCCTGCGAGGTGACACGCGGGCTGGCGCGACCTGCACGCGATTGACACGGGATCACGGCGGAGCGGAAACTCCAGCCGTGAAGTCCCCTTGGCTCGGCGCCCTCGCCGTCACGCTCGTCGCCTGCGGCGGCGACGCGACCCCGACCGGCTACACGCTCGACCTCGCTCCGGACAGCGGCTCCGTGGGCGCCTGGCGCGTCATCGCCTCGACCGACGACGCGCCCGCCGCGTGGACCCTCG
>SBGO01000667.1 GCA_006226565.1 Deltaproteobacteria bacterium
CCGCTGCCGCCGTTGCGGCTCGCCCCGCGCCCGCCGTGCCCGCCGCCGAGGGTCTGCCCGACCGCGAGGCCATAGGGCCCGGCCTGCTGCGACCAGCCCTTGCCGTCGACGTTGATCTCCGCGCCGGAGTCGATGACGAGCTCGCCGACGGTGATGTCGAGGCGGTGCTCGGCCCCGGTGCCGGTCGCCGGGTGGGTCATCGTGGTGCCCGAGCCGGTCAGGTGGAAGCTGCCGGTCACGTCGAAGCGGTCGTTGCTGACGAGGATGTCGCTGCCGCTGTCGACGGTGGCGTCGCCGTCGATGATGAGCTGCTGCACGTCGAGGTAGGCGGCGTTCGACGCCGTGAGGTCGCCGAAGGTCTCGATCCCCGACACGACCAGGGTCGAGGCGTTCAGGCTCAGCGCGATGGGGAAGTCGAGGTCGTTGCCGGCGATGGTCCGCGCGCCGGCCGGGACGACCAGGCGGCCGCCCGAGGGCACGGCGATGCCGGTCGTCGCCCCGAGGTCCAGGCCGGAGACGATGAGCTCGCCGTCGACGGTCATCACGGCCGGATCGGCGTCGTCGCCCAGCTTCAGGAGGACGTCGCAGACGCCGCTGTCGACCTTGGCGCCGGCGTCGATGGTCAGGCGGTCGACCCGCACGACGCCGCGGTAGTTGGGGTGGTCCTGGCCGGCGGCCGCCCAGGTCGCCCAGTCCGGCGTCCCCGCCAGCGCGACGTCGTAGGCGTCGTTGCTGACGACCCCGAAGATCGGGTCGTCCGACAGCCCGGCCGAGGTGTTGGCGTCGACGTTCACGTTGACCTCGGTGCCGACGTAGAGCCCGGCGCGGAAGGCGCCGCCGAGGGGGTCGAGGTCGGTGAAGGAGGCGCCGTCGGTGGCGTCGATGGTCCCCGGCGGGAGGCAGTGGAGCGGCGTCGAGCCGGACATCGCGCTGGCGTTGGCGTTGGCGATGAAGAGCCGCCCGTCGATGTCGCCGGGGTACTTGATCCACACGGTCCCGGCGCCGCCGGTGTTGTAGCTGGGCGAGCCGGCCGCGTTGCCGATGCCGCCGCGCGACTGGACGCTGTTGACGACGTTCGACGCGGCGAAGGTGGGGCTCGTGGCGCTCGTGCCGGTGAGCCCGGTGATGGCGACGCGGCCGCCGCCGCCGCCCCAGCCGTAGCTCGAGGCGGTGTACGCCTTGCCGCCGTTCGCGGTGATGACGCCGGCGCCGAGCAGGCGCGGGGTGTCGATGAAGATGCCGCCGCCGGCCCCGCCGCTGGCGCGGAGCGTCCCGGTGTTGCGCGACTCGCCGTCGGCGAGGATGCCGCCGTCGTTCACGAGCCAGCCGCCGGCCCGGACCTTGATGCGCACGAGCCCGCCGCCCGCGCCGCCCGGGGTGGTCGTGGAGTACATGCCGCCGCCGGCGCCCGGCTCGACCGGGTTCTTGGCGTTGCCGTAGATGAGCCCGCCGGCGTTGTTGGCGCCGAGGCCGGCGTGGGTGCCGCCCTGGTTGGTGCCCGCGCCGTCGGCGAGGTTGCCCTGGGTGTAGCCGCGCGTCGCCGAGGTCTGCTGGCCGCGGTAGCCCTTGCCGGTCACGTTGATGTTGCAGCCGGGCTCGACGCGCAGGTCCGCGACCTCGATGTCGATCTTGTGCCAGCCGCCGGCGTCGGCGGCGACCGTGGTCAGCTCGCACACGGCCGTGCCGGTCTTCTTCACCGTGACCGACCCGAAGGACATCGGCTCGCACCCGGTGCTGTCGATGGACACCGTGCCGCTCGTGACGACGAGGTTCACGTCGCCGCTCTCGTAGAGCCCGCCGGGGGCGAAGTCGGCGCAGGTGATGACGGTCCCGTCGGGCGGCGAGGCCGCCGCGTAGAAGATGACGGTCGGGGTCTGCGCCAGCGGCGTCCCGTCGACGGTGACCGTGACCGTCGCCGTCTCGACCGTCGTCGACGACGTGAGCGGCTGGGTGTAGGTCCCGTCCCCGTGGTTCGTCAGCGCGCCGAGGGTGCCGGCCGTCGTCGCGACCTCCACCGTGTGGGCGTCGGTCAGGATCGTCCCCTGGGCGTCCATGAGCGTGATGGTGACGGTCGACTGGCTGACCCCGTCGTTCAGGATGGCGTTGGGCGTCGCCACGACCGTCGAGACCGTCGCGCTCGGCGCGCCCGGCGGCTGCGGCTTGACCTCGATCTGCCCGGTCTGGGCGTCGACGACCGTCGGGTCGGGGTGGACGGCGTAGATCGGGCCCTGGCCGGGGGTCGTCGCCTGGTAGGTGAAGCTCGAGGTCGGCCCGCTGATGACGTAGGGGAGGCTCCCGCCGGTCGACCAGACGACGTTGACGTCGGTGACGTACTGCGGGTTGCCGTCGCCGTCGGGGGCGTAGCCGGCGGCGTAGAACGTGCGGCTGTCGCCGACGATCAGGGCGTCGACGCCGGTGAGATCGCCGACGAGGCTGCCGAGCCCGCCCGGGGCGGTGCGCACGAGGACGAAGCTGAGCGCGTTGCCCGGCCCCTGGGACGGCGGGGAGACGGTCACGGTCACGGTCCGCTCGGCGCGGAAGACGCCGTCGGTCACGCTCACCACGGCGGTGTGGGAGCCGAGGTCGGCCGCCGCGGGGTGGAGGCCGATGGTCGCGGTGCCGTCGTGGTTGTCGGTCAGGGTCATGAAGGCCGGGCCGGAGAGCGAGAACGCGAGTCCGGCGCCCAGGGTGTCGAGGTCGCTGGCGGCGACGGAGATGAGGGCGCTCGCGTCCTGCACGGCGTAGGCGTCGGCGATGGGTGCCAGGCTCGGGGCGTGGCCCTCGCTCAGGATGACGTCGTCGATCTCGACGAAGAGCACGTCGGCGGCGGACCCGCCGGCCACGACGAAGCGGAGCTGCGCGTCGGGCTCGCCCGCGAGGTAGGGCGAGACGTCGAGGGTCACGACCGACGGGGCCATGTCCGCGCTGCTCCCGCGGGAGTAGACCGGCGTCCAGGTCGCGCCGGCGTCCGCCGACACCTCGGCGCGGAAGGTCACGCTCGCGCCGTTGCCGTTGGCCTGCAGCGCCGCGTCGAACTGCCAGGTCAGCTGGGTCACGGCCGACGCGTCGAGGATCGGCGAGACGACCGGCGCCTCGAACCCCGAGGCGGCCGGGTCGTAGAGGAAGCGCGGGTGCGCGTCGGGACCGAGCGGGCCGCCGGTCCCGAGGAGCCAGCGCGGCGCGCCGGGCGCCCACCACGGGACCTCGGCGGCGGTCAGGAGCAGCATGGAGACGGTCGTGCTGTCGAAGCTCTCGTAGTACGGCAGCGTCGCGCCGGCCGGGGGCGTGCTCACGCAGGTGTTGCTGCAGCCGTCGTTGTCGATCCCGTTGCCGTCGTCGCACTGCTCGCCGGTGTCGGTGACTCCGTCGCCGCAGTATGCGAGGAGGCAGTTGGTCCGGCAGGCGTCCGGCAGGGTGTCGGAGTTGTAGGCCGGCTGCCCGGTGTCGGTCCCGTCGTCGCACTGCTCGGGGGCCTCGAGGTTGCCGTTGCCGCAGATCTGGCCCGCCTGGTCGCAGGCGTCGCCGAAGCCGTCGCCGTCGCTGTCGAGCTGCGCCGGGTTGTAGTCCTCGGGGCAGTTGTCGGAGGCGTTCAGCCAGCCGTCCTCGTCGCGATCGGGGTCGCAGACGTCGCCGATGCCGTCGTGGTCGAGGTCCTCCTGGCCCGGGTTGGGGATCGTGGGGCAGTTGTCGGCCGCGTCGGCGACCCCGTCCCCGTCGCCGTCCGGCGGCTCGCAGCCGGGCAGATCCTCGTCGATGAGGCCGTCACAGTCGTTGTCGAGCCCATCGCAGAGCTCGGGCTCGAGCGGCCCGACGTCCGGGCGCGGGGAGCAGTCGGCGAGCAGCCCGTCCCCCGGCTCGCGGCTATAGCCGACCGTGACCGCGGACGCGGGCAGGCAGGTCCCGTCCGGCGCGACCTCGGCGTAGAAGTGGACCGCGGGGCGGCCTTCGACATACGCGGTGGAGGGGTTGCCGCCGGGGTCGCTGTTGGCGTAGCCGAACGCGCTGAAGGTGCAGCTCGCGTTGTGCGATGCGAGATACTCGTCGTCCAATCGCCACGCGGTGTTGAAGTACTTCTTCCCGGCGATAGCCTCGATACCGGAGTAAACTCGCGAGTATAGGACTCCGGCAAAGGGCGGATCCTGCAAGAGCGCAGTGCACAATGAAGTGACGCCATCCGAGCAGCACAGGTAGGCGTCGACGAAGGCGATGTAGTTGTCCTCGGGGGCCGCGTCGGCGCCGCCGGTGCAGGCGAAGCCGGTGACGAGGGTCGGGCCGCGCGTTCCGGAGGTGGGGTGCTCGAGGAGCTCGGGGTTGCAGTCGACCTTGGCGCTGCAGAAGAGGTCCTCGAAGCTGACGCCGAGGTCGAGGAAGCCCTGGCTGGCGGCGAGCGCGACGTAGACGTCGACGACCACGGAGGTGTCGGCGTTCTCGACACAGGTGAAGGTCTCGGTGATGGGCGGCGGCAGCACGATGTCCATCGGCTGGCCGTTGACGTCCGAGATGGACTGCACGGTCACGGTGACGCGGCTCGCGTCGGGGTCGCCCGCGACGCACGGGCCCACGTAGGACGCGCTGCCGCCGGAGATCGAGGTCACGTCCTGCACCGTGGTGACGGGCTGCCACACCCCGCCCCCGTCGAGGTAGTCGACCTGCAGGTCGTAGACCACCGTCCCGACGCCTGGGAGCGTCAAGGGCAGGATCGAGAGCTGGACCCGTGACGGGGCGGTCGACTCGCCACCGCCGCACGCGAGACCCGCCGCGAGCGCGAGGGACGAGATCACCGAGAGGGTCGCGACGCGCCAAACACCAGGCTCAGGCATGGTCTTTACCGTCATGTATGAGGGTGAGACCGCCCCGTGGTCCTGCCGCTGCGACGGCGCCGCAAACGGGCAGGTGGACGCGATCCAATGTGGAACATGACGCCATCACGTCGGCATCGCAATCCCGCAGCGCGATATACGATCAGGCCCCTCGGTAACCCTGACGGGAGCCGGCTTTCTCGGCTCATTTCAGGCGCCTCGAGGCGCGTTGCATCGCGAGGTTCCACGGCGATGCAACAGGCCTCCCTGTAGCGGCAGGGATCAGGAGACCGACCATTCCAATATTGACCCATGTCACATTAGCAACCGTCCGTGCCGCAACCGAGTGATTCTCCACGCCGCACGCCAACCCTGCGGCAAATCGTCGCAGGCGCTTCATTCGATCGTTGTGAGGCCTCCGCGGGGGCGGCCACGAGCGGTGCGCCACACGCCCTCGAACCGCACGAACGCCGCCCACTGCGCGCCCGCGAGCCCTCCAGGTCGGCGCCCGGGCGGACTTCTTCGGTGCACCGCAGCACCAAAATGAGCTATTTTCACGGAGCTCTGCCGCGCCCCTTCCGGGGCTCCTCGTGCGGATCTCACAGACAATTCGAATCGCCTGCCGGGCCCTCGTCGGCCCGCCGAGCACCAGGTCTCCCGCAATGCGCAAGAACTCCCCCCTCGCGCTCCTCCTCGCCGCCACCCTCGGCCTCGGCGCCTGCGGCTCCGACGCTCCCGCCGGCCCCGGCGCGCGCGTGGCGATCTCGGTCGCCCCCCTCAATCTGCCGGTCATGACCGACGTCCTCTACACGCTCTCGGTCACCACCGCGGGCGGCGAGGTGGTCTGGACGCGCCAGGTCAGCTCGACGAGCCACGGCGACGGCTCCGGCGCCATCAGCTACGTCGGCCCCTGCGACGGCGACCCGGAGGAGAACCCCAACACCGTCGCCATCGTCATCGACGCCATCCTGGCGAACACCGCGACCCTCCAGCCGGGGGTCGACTACCTCAACCCCGCGCCGGCGTCGGCGCCGGTGACGCGCCAGATCACCTGCGACCCCGACCGCGACGTCCCGGTCGTCTTCGACCTGACCGTCATGCGCCGGGCCGCCCAGGGCTTCTTCGACGTGGCGGTCGCCTTCGACGACATCTTCTGCTCGGCCAAGCTCGACTGCGAGCGCTCCCCCGGCCAGGACCTCGACCTCCTCTTCCACCCCCAGACCGGCGAGCGCGACCAGACCGTCGTCCTCGGCTTCGCCTGCACCGCCGGCCTCGGCACCGCGACCTACCTGCACATGGACGACCTCGTCATCACCTGTGGCGAGACGCTCTTCGTGGTCGACGCCGCCGGCGGCCCGGGCAACCTGAACCCGCCGTTCCCCTTCGTCGACGACACGACGCCGAACACGACGGACCTCGTCTTCCAGGCGGCGACCTACCGCGGCATCGAGCAGCTCGGCTCCGCCGGCACCAGCTACCACAAGACCTACTGGAACATCGCCGTCGGCCTCAACGCCGCGGCCCTGGCCGAGCTCGGCGCCTGCACCCTCACCACCCGCGCCACCGCCACCGACGCGCCCCTGCCCGGCGGCGAGCTCCCGCTGCTCTCCTACTCGCCCTACGTCACCTGGGACGTGGACCTCACCGACGCCACCGGCGCGCGCATCTGCACCTCGCACGCCCTCTTCGACGACACCGGCGTCGCCCCCGTCTACACCGACGGCGTCCACCCGATCGCGTTCGGCGCCAGCTACGACGACGCCACCCAGACGGTGACCGACCACGCCCCGCTCATCGCCCAGAGCCGCGCCCTCGGCGAGGTCGAGCCCCTCGACCTGTTCGGCGCCCCGCTGCTCCTGGCCGACTTCAACGCCGACGGCCTGGCGGATCTGGCCGTCACCGCCCTCGGCGAGGACGACGAGGCCGGCGCCGTCTCGGTCTTCTCCGGCGCGCGCACGGGCGTGGCCTCCTCCGGGTTCACCTTCGACGCGACCGCCCTCGGCGGCACCACCACGGCGGGCGACCAGTTCGGCGGCGCCCTCGCGGCCGGCGACTTCAACGGCGACGGCTACCTGGACCTGGCCATCGGCTCGCCCGGGACGACCGCCGCCACGAGCGACGCCTGGTTCGCCGCGCCCAGCCTGCCGAGCGCCGAGGGCGCGCTGTGGATCGTCCCCGGCACGGCCACCGGCCTCGACCTCGCCGCCGCCACCCCCCACACCCGCGAGACGCTGTCCTGCGGGACGATGGGCACCACCGACGCCTTCGCGGCCGCGCTGGCGGCCGGTGACTTCGACGGCAACGGCGTCTCCGATCTCGCCATCGGCATCCCCGGCGCGAACGGCGCCCAGGGCGCCGTCTGCGTCGTGACCGGCTCGGCCGGGGGCCTCAGCTCCTCCAAGGTCTTCACCGGCGCCCGCGGCACCCTCACCGGCGCCACCCCGGTGGCCGGCGACCGCTACGGCGCGGTCCTCACCGCCGGCCGCCTCGACGCCGACGCCTACGTCGACCTGGCCGTGGGCGCCCCGGGCGACGCCACCTCCGCCGGCGTCGTCGAGGTCCTCAAGGGCCAGGGCAGCGGCGCCTTCTTCGCCTCCGGGCTCGCCCTCACCCAGGGTGACGCCAGCGGCACCAACGCGGCCGGCGACGGCTTCGGCAGCGCTCTCGCGGTCGGCGACCTCGACGGCGACGGCGTCGAGGACCTCTTCGTCGGCGCCCCCGGCGACCGCCCGACCGCCCTCGCCACCGGCGGCGTCTACGCCTTCTTCGGCCCGGTCGCCCCGCTCAACACCAAGAACACCGCGTACCCGCCGGAGACCTTCGCGCCGCTCGCGCTCCACACCGCCGGCGCCCGCTACGGCGCGAGCCTCGCCACGCCCGACGTCGACGGCGACGGCTACGCCGAGCTCATCATCGGCGAGCCCGGCGCGAGCGACGCCGCGGGGCGCTACAACCGCCTCCTCGGGAGCCCCACCGGCGCCGGCGTCGGCGGCAGCGTCGAGGCGTCCGCCCTCGGCCTCGCCCCGATCGGCGGCGAGGAGCTCGGCACGTCGCTGTCGGCCGGCGACGTCAACGGCGACGGCTACGGCGACTTCGTGATCGGCGCGCCCGGCGCGCGCCCCGCCTCCCGCCCCGCCGGCGGCGAGGTCGTCTACGTCGCGGGCGCTGGCGACGGCGCCTGCCTCGAGAGCGCCTGCGGCGGGAGCTGCGGCGAGTGCCCGCTCACGAGCCAGGTCTGCGTCAACGGGGCCTGCGACCTCGACTACCGCTACCAGGCCAAGAGCACCTACCCGCACACCATCGACGGCCTCTTCACCGACTGGGACCAGGCGAACCCGCCGCCGCGCTGGGAGTGGTCCGAGCTCCCCTTCGTCGCCGCCGACTTCACCGACGTGAAGCTCGACTACGACGGCTCGGCGCTCTACGTGATGAACGACTGGTACCTCAACGACTCGGCGCCGCTCGAGCCGGGCTGCTACAACCTCTTCATCGTCTACACCGAGGGCGGCGCGAAGCAGTGGCAGATCAAGCTCTTCGCCGACGGCGCCCCCCAGGTCTTCCTCAACGGCGAGCCGGTGGACCCCGCGACCGTGGGCGTCGAGGGCGCCTACACCTTCGGGCCGTCCCCCGCGCACCCCGACGACCACACCATCTTCGAGCTGAAGATCCCGACCGGCGTCGGCTCCTTCGGCGCCGTCTTCGAGGACCCCGGGCCGGGCTCGAGCTGTGACACGCTCCTCACCGAGCCCACCACCTTCGTCGGCCGCGCCCTCGCCGGCGGCGGGCTCGAGCTGGCCGCCAACACCGACGTCCCCTGGCTCTTCGGCGCCAACGGCACCAGCGCGGACGGGGCCGGCGTGGCCCTCGTCGGCGTCGGCCTCGGGACCGGCGGCACCGCGACCCTCGGCGGCCAGCCCGCCTCCGTCCGCAGCTGGTCCACCGACGCGGTCATCCTCGGCGTCCCCACCGGCGCCGACAGCTCCGGCATCTCCCTCGACACCGTCAACGGCCGCACCAACACCCTGCGCTTCGACCCGGCCCCCTCGGCCGCCGTCCTCAACCCCAAGAGCGCCTACACCCACGTCGTCGACGGCCAGATGACGGGCTGGGCCGTCGATCTGCCGACCCACGAGTGGGCCGACGTCGTCCCGGTCATGGCCGGCTCCACCGCGGCGGTCTACGCCGACTTCGACGGCACCACCCTGCACCTCCTCTTCGACTGGCTCGACAAGACCCACCCGCTCGCCGACGCCCACATCCGCGGCTGGACCGGCGGCGGCAGCGGCGTCATCGGTGGGCCGGACCACCTCAACGGGGCCAACGACGGCTCGGCGCTCGTCCAGTGGGACATCGTCATCGACGACGGCGTCGTGACCGTGCTGAAGGACGGCGTCCTCGTCGCGGATCTCGGCGCCTCCGGCGTCGCCGTCGCCCTCGGCAGCGGCGGGAGCCCCAACGACCCGACCGCCCACCCCGGGCTCGAGATCGATCTGCCCGCGGGCTCGCTCGGCTTCGGCTTCGAGATCGTCGGCGGCGGCGACCTCACCCAGCCGTCGACCCTGGCCAGCCCCGACGCGGTCGTCACCGGCGTGGCCGACCCGAAGAGCGGCCTCTACGTCCGGGCCGTCACCGACCCGACCCTGCTCGCGCTCACCCCGCGGACGGCGCCGATCGGCTCCACCGTGACCCTCGGCGGCGCGAACCTCGGCGACGGCGTCGGCGGCCACGTGATCGTCGGCGGCGGGGTCGAGGCGACGCCGACCGCCTGGGACGCCAAGAGCATCACCTTCACCGTCCCGACCGGCGCGGACACCGGGCTCGTGCGCGTGACCTACGACGACGGGCGCGCCTCCAACGGCCTCCAGATGTCGGTCGTCTGCGGCACCGGCGCCGACTGCCCGAGCGGCGTCTGCACCGCCGGCGTCTGCGAGGCCGCCTCGTGCGCCGACACCCTCAAGAACGGCGACGAGTCCGACGTGGACTGCGGCGGCTCGTGCCCGGCCTGTGGCGACGGCGCGGTCTGCAACGCGGCGAGCGACTGCGCGTCCCTCGTCTGCGCCGGCGGCGTCTGCGTCGCGGCGACCTGCTTCGACGGCGTGAAGAACCAGGGCGAGAGCGACGTGGACTGCGGCGGCCCCTGCGCGGACTGCGCGGCGGGGCTCCACTGCTTCACGGCCGACGACTGCGTCAGCCACATCTGCACCCTCGGGATCTGCAAGGTCGCGACCTGCTTCGACGGCGTGAAGAACCAGAACGAGACGGACGTGGACTGCGGCGGCCTCTGCGCCGCCTGCGCGACCGGCTCCCAGTGCAGCGTGAACGCCGACTGCGCCTACGGCACCTGCGTCGGCGGCGTCTGCACCTGCACCCCGGCCTGTAGCGGCAAGGTGTGCGGGCCCGACAGCTGCGGCGGCGTCTGCGGCACCTGCCCGGGCGTCCAGACCTGCCAGTCCTCGGGCACCGTCTGCGACTTCGAGTACACGACCGTCCCGGAGAGCGGCTACGCCCACACCGTCGACGGGCAGTTCACCGACTGGAACCCCGAGGACCTGCCGACCTTCTACGAGTGGTACGACGTGCCGGCGGCCATCGGCGCCTACACCAACGCGTACTTCGACTTTAGCGGGACGACGCTCTACGTCCTCAACGACTGGCACTACAACGACGCCGGCACCATCGACCCGAGCTGCTACAACCTCTTCCTCGCCTACACCGGCGGCGGGGCCGAGCGCTGGCAGGTGAAGGTCTACGCCAACGGCCAGGTGCAGGTCTTCCTCAACGGCGCGCTCCTCGACCCGGACGCGGCCGGCGTCGACGGCGCCTACGGCTACCACGCGAGCCCGCTCGTGCAGGACGCCGAGCACACCATCTACGAGCTGGCGCTGCCGGCGAGCGTGGGCCGCTTCGCGATGCAGCTCCACGACCCGGGGCCGTCGAGCGGCTGCGCGACCCTCTACCGCGAGCCGACCTCCTTCGTCGGCGACACGACCACGGGCGGCGGCCTGAAGATCGCCGAGAACCCGAACGTGCCGTGGATCCCGGGCCTGAACCCGAGCCGCGGCGTCGAGGGGACGCTGGTCCAGGTCTACGGCGTGGCCCTCGGGTCGTCGCCGGGGACCCTGGTCTTCGGCGGCATCACGACCACCGCCGAGGTCTGGACCGACACCGAGATCCGCGTGCGGGTGCCGGTGGGGGCCAACGACACCGGCGTCGTGGTGACGACGGTCGACGGCTACACCACCAACCCGATGCCCTTCGACGTCATCCCCTTCGGCGACGAGCCGGGCGCCGTGCTGAACGGGCCGTCGAGCTACCCGCACACCATCGACGGGCAGTTCACCGACTGGCCGGGCGACAACTCCACCCGCTACGAGTGGGACGACATCATCCCGGCGCGCGGCCAGTACACCTACGCGTACTTCGACTTCGACGGGACGTCGCTCTACATCATGAACGACTGGTACGCGAACCCGACCGCGCCGGTGTCGGCCGAGTGCTACAACCAGTTCTTCGCGTACACCGGCGGCGGCACCGAGCAGTGGGACGTCAAGGTCTACGGCGACCAGACCGTGTCCGTGTCGCTCAACGGCGTGGCGCTCGCCCTGGCGGGCTCCGGCGTCGAGGGGGCGACCGACTTCCGCTCGAGCCCGCTCCAGTCGGCCGACCACACGCTCTTCGAGCTGAAGCTGCCGGTGAGCCCCGGCGGCTGGGGGCTCCAGCTCCACGATCCCGGCGGCCAGAACCCCGGCACGCCGGGCTTCACCTGCGAGGGCAACCAGCTGTCCGAGCCGTCCAACTTCAAGGGCGTGCTCGACCCCAACGGCGGCAACTACGTCATCCCGTCGACGACGCCGACCATCTTCGCCCTGCAGCCGCCCAAGGCGGCGCCGGGCGACACCGTCACCATCGTCGGCGGCGGCCTGGGCACGACGACGGGCTCGGTCCTGTTCGCGCCGAACGTCGCCGGCACGGTCGTCGCCTGGAGCGACACCGAGGTGCAGGTGACGGTGCCCGCGGGAGCCGAGACCGGGCTCGTCTCGGTCGCCGACAGCGGCGCCGTGCGCTCCAACGGGCTCCTCTTCCGGCGCATCTGCCACACCGGCGCCGACTGCGAGAGCGGCGTGTGCGTGGCCGAGGAGTGCCAGCTCCCGACCTGCACCGACGGGGTCGGCAACGGCAGCGAGACGGGCGTCGACTGCGGCGGCGGGACCTGCCCGCTGTGCGCGGCGGGGCAGGGCTGCACGAGCGCGGCCGACTGCGCGACCGGCGTCTGCACCGACGGCCTGTGCGTCGCGCCGAGCTGCAACGACGGCGTCCGCAACGGCGACGAGAGCGACGTGGACTGCGGCGGGAGCTGTGACGGCTGCCTCTACACCCAGCTCTGCGTCCTCGCGAGCGACTGCCAGAGCGGGCGCTGCGACACGGGGATCTGCCGACCAAGCGCGAGCGCGGTGGCGACCTCGGTGCCGTCGCCGGTCGGCTCCTTCCAGCAGGACGTCGCGGTCACGGTGAGGGTGACCGACATCGGGCTCGACCTCGTCACCCAGGCGCGCGTCGAGGCGCCCCTCGGCTGGCTCCTGCCCGCCGTCGGGGCCGGCGTGTCGGCCAAGCTCGCCGACGGCACCGACGTGACCGGGCAGCTCACCGCGAGCGCGGCGGGCGCCGGCCCGCACGGCGGCACGTACTACACGCTGACCGGGCTGACGCTCAGCAACGGCGGGACGACGCCGTACGTCGACTTCACCTTCGCGCACATCCAGGCCCAGGAGCAGACGGGCCTGGCGCGCTGGTACGTCGACGTCGAGGAGGGGCTCGGCTGGGGCCGCGTGTCGCCGACGCCGACGGTCTCGGTGGTGGGCGCCATCGCCGACGGCTCGGGCGACGGGGTCATCGTGTCCAGCCCGACGCCGCTCCCGGCGGGGACGGCGGACGCGACCGTCACGGTGACGCTGACGAACACGCTCACGGAGTACGTGAACAACTCGGCGGCGGACATCTTCAGCGCGTGGACGAAGTACGGGGACGCCACCTGGGTGCTGACGAACAACGCGACCTACGGCCAGGTGCTGCGGACCGCGGACAACACGGCATACCCGTCGTATTTCGTGTCCAACGACCTGCTCTACGACGGCATCCTCGAGGTGGGGATCGCCGCGCTCACGACCAGCGACGACGACTTCATCGGGATGGTCTTCCGCTGGCAGGACCGGGGCAACTACTACCTCCTCGACTGGAAGCAGGCCGCCCAGGCGAACGGCACCTCGGGGACGGCGCGCGCGGGGCTCGTGCTGCGTGCGGTGCGCAACTACGACTTCAACGCCGACGGCGTCTACCCGGACAACATCAACGCGGCGACGCTGTGGGGGACCGAGGCGACGCGCTCCGACATCATCGGCTACTGGGCCACCGGCTGGGCCGACAACCACATGTACGCGCTGCGGGTGGTGCTCGACGGGCCGCACATCCAGGTCTACGTCGACGGCGTGCTGCGGATGGACGTGACGGACTACACCTTCGCCGGCGGGCGCTACGGGCCGTACACCTACTCGCAGCCGGAGACGGCCATCAAGGACCTCAAGGTCTACCGCGACACCATCACCAACGAGACGGTGACGGTCGAGGTGCCGGCGGGCTGGCCGCTGCCGGTGCCGGGGACGCCGCCGGCGGGCAACCTCATCGCCTCCCACCAGGGGACGAACGTGACGCCCCTGCTCACGGTCGGCCCGGTCGGGGCGGCGGCCCACGGCGGGACGCTCATCACGGCGACGCCGCTCTCGGTGCTCCCGGGCGAGTCGATCGTGCTGACCTTCGGCCCGATCCAGGTGCCCCCGTACCCCGGGACGGAGACCTGGTACATGCAGACCGCGGGCGTCGGCGGCGTGCTCACCGAGCTCGCCATCCAGCCGACCCTGACCATCACCCCGTAGGAAAAAGTGTGAAGTTGGGGGGTCAGACCCCCTTGCTTCACACTTTCAGCCCGCGTCTCCTGGAAAGTGTGAAGTGAGGGGGTCTGACCCCTCACTTTCACATTTTCTCTCTCAGAGGAGCCCGGGGAGGATGGCGCGCCGCCCGGGCGGGTAGTCGGGGAAGCGCTCGCGGTACCAGCGGTGGTGGGCGAGGGCGCGCGGGACGAGGTTGGCCGCGGTGTAGACGGCGAAGGCGAGGGCGGGCAGGCACCAGGCGGCGAGGGCGAAGCCGGCCCACTCGAGGAGCTCGCCCAGGTAGTTCGGGCACGAGACCCAGCGGTAGAGGCCACCGTGGGGGACCTTGTAGCCGGTCTCGCCGGGCGCCCGCAGGGTGAACAGCACGTGGTCGGCGTGGACGTTGACGGCGAAGCCCACGAGGAAGAGGGCGACCCCGGCGACGAAGCGGGGATCGGTGAGCCAGCCCGCCGGGTAGGCGCCGAGGTGGCCGAGCCAGAGCGCGACGAGCCCGCTGTTGACGACCTGGAAGGCGAAGGCCGTGGCGACGACGACCAGCGGGATGGGCTTGTCGCCGCTGGTCATGCGGAAGAGCGGCCAGACGAGGTCGCGGTGGAGGTAGTGGAGGAGCCACAGGGCGACGAGCGCGGTCGGACCGGCCTCGCCGGCGTGGGGCCCGACGACGAAGACGACGGTGAGGAGCACGACCGCCGGCGACTCGAAGAGGACCCAGCCCCACCGCGAGGGCATCGTCGGGCCCCAGCCGGCGCGCGTGTGGCGGCCGTAGGGGGCGACGAGGCGGGTGAGGATGACGACGGTCACGACGGTCCACGCCGCCATCACCGCGAGCCCGAGCCAGTAGAGATCGTCGAGGTTCAAGGCGCCTCCGCGTGCCGCGGGCGGACTCTACCACCGACCCGCCGGCCACGGCGACGCGACCGACGACGGCGACGCCCGGGCGCGGGGGGAGGTTTTACAGGCTCTGTACAAACTAATTCGGGCGCGCCGCGTCGGAAGCCGGACCACGCCGACCCTGGAGAAGACGCCATGCGCCCCGTCCGAATCGCCCTCGCCTCGACCCTCGCCCTGCTCGCCCTGTCCTCTGTCGCCCACGCCCGTGGCCCAGGGGCCCGAGACAGAGCCCCCGCGATCGACTTCGCCCTCGACGACGACGACGGCTTCGTCGACCCCGACTTCGTCGACCCCGACTTCGTCGACCCCGATTTCGTCGACCCCGACGTCGCCGGCACCGACTGTGACGAAGCTCCGCTCCCAGGCGAGCGCTTCGGCCCCGCGCTCCGAGGGGACGCGGCGCGGGAGTCCCGGCGACCGGCCGAGCTGGCGCGGACCTTCCCGGTGCAGATCCTGTGGGGCGGCTCGTGGTGGAACGGGACCCTCCTCGCCAAGCGCAACGGCCAGTACTACATCCACTACACCGGCTACGACGACTCCTGGAACGAGTGGGTCGGGCCCGACCGGATCCGCTTCTCCCGCCCGGAGCGCGTCGCGCGGCCGATCCCGAGCCAGGTCCGCCCGGCGCGGATCCTGTGGGGCGGCCGTTGGTGGGACGGCACCGTCCTGAGCCAGCGCGGCGGCCAGTACTACATCCACTACACCGGCTACGACGACTCCTGGAACGAGTGGGTCGGGCCCGACCGGATCCGCCTCCAGTGAGGCCGCGCAGAGATTTGCGCCGGCGGTGAATAGCGGGGGCGGCGCGACGTCTGTCGCGCCGCCCCCCGGCTCTGCCCTGACGAGCCTCCCCATGAAGACCTTGGCTACGAGCCTCCTCGCCGCCTCCGCCCTGCTCCTCGCCCCGCTCGCCGCCTGCGACTCCAGCAGCGGCGGTGGCGGCGGCACGCCCGCCAACACCAACAGCGTCAACGCCACCGTCTCCGGCGGCGCCAGCGCCACGGTCGAGAACGAGCAGGCGAACGCCGCCCCGAACGTGTTCGGCGCCGGCATCGCCGGCAGCGTCCTGAACCTGTGGATCCTGGGTCAGGACGGGACGACGCTGACCGTCATCGTCGACACCGCCGTCACCCCGCTCCCGGCCACCGTGACCGTCGGCGTCCCGACCGAGGCGTCGGCGTGGATCACGATGACCAGCTCCATGGCGATGATCTACAACACCTTCGACGGCAGCGGCACCATCACCCTCAACCACTGCCCGGCGGCCAACGGCGCCGGCATCACGGGCAGCTTCGACGGCGTGTCGCTCAAGAGCGAGCTCGACGGCAGCGTCGTGAAGCTCGACGGCTCCTTCAACCTCATCGTCGGCACGGCGGCCGGGACGCTGACCTGCAAGAGCACCGGCAGCGACACCACCGACACCGTCGGCGGCGACGACACCACGACCAGCGGGAGCTGCGAGGACGACGTCTGCGACGGCCCGTGCTGCCCCTACGTCCAGTGCCAGGCCCAGTGCGCCTTCTCCTGCGTCACCGGCATGGCCTGCATGAGCGGCGACGGCCCGGGCTGCCAGGCCTGCATCGCCGGCTGCTGGGACCAGTGCAACGCCTCGGCCGCGTGCAAGACCGCCGCCGACGCCGTGATGAGCTGCGGCACCGCCCACGGCTGCGACCTCGCGAGCGACGACACGACCTGCGTCGAGACCCACTGCTGCGCCGAGCTGAAGACGATGTACTGACCCTCGCGCCGAGACACGCCACGGAGGGGCGGAGGCGACTCCGCCCCTTCGTCTTCTTGATCTCGATCGCTGCGACAAGATGCCGCGCCACGGCGGCCAGATCGTCCTGGCACGCCCCCCCGGGCCGCGCAATGCTGCGCCCGCGAAGGAGCGTTCTCATGGCACACGATCTCGATAAACTCGGCCTCAACACCCGTTCCATCCACGCTGGACAGGACATCGATCCCGCGACCGGGGCGGTGGCACCGCCGCTGTTTCAGACCTCGACCTTCGCCTTCGAGAGCTGCGCCCAGGGCGCGGCGCGCTTCAGCGGCGAGGAGGCGGGCTTCATCTACACCCGGATGGGCAACCCCACGGTCGCCCGGCTCGAGGAGGCGGTCGCCGTACTCGAGGGCGGCGCCGGCGGGCTCGCCACCGGCTCCGGGATGGCCGCGCTGACCACGAGCGTCTTCGCCCTCCTCGAGCAGGGCGGGCACGTGGTCAGCTCGAGCTCGGTCTACGGCCCCTCCCGCGTCGTCCTCGAGCGGGACTTCGCGCGCTTCGGCGTCACCTCGACCTTCGTCGACAGCTCCGACACCGAGGCGGTGAAGGCCGCGATGCGTCCCGAGACGAAGCTCGTCTTCGTCGAGACGCCGGCGAACCCGACCCTGACCGTGAGCGACGTCCGCGCCATCGCCGACATCGCCCACGCCCACGGCGCGCTCCTGATGGTGGACAACACCTTCGCGAGCCCGATCCTGCAGCGCCCCATCGCCCTCGGCGCGGACATCGTCATGCACAGCATGACCAAGTTCCTCAACGGGCACACCGACGTCGTGGCCGGCATGATCATCCCGGCGACCGAGGAGCTGCTGGTCCGCATCCGCAAGAGCCACTTCTACCTCGGCGCGGTCATGGATCCGCACCAGGCCTGGCTCGTCCTGCGCGGGCTCCGCACCCTGTCGCTGCGCGTGAAGGCCGCGCAGGACAACGCCATGCGCGTGGCCGAGTGGCTCGAGGCGCACCCCAAGGTCCGCTGGGTCGCCTACCCCGGGCTGGCCAGCCACCCGCAGCGCGACCTGGCCGCCAAGCAGATGGACGGCCCCGGCTCGCTCATGTCCTTCGAGGTCGACGGCGGCGTCGAGGCCGGCGCGGCCATGCTCGACCACGTGAAGCTGATGACGCTCGCGGTGTCCCTCGGCGGCATCGAGACCCTCATCCAGCACCCGGCGAGCATGACCCACGCGGCCATGCCCCGCGAGGCGCGCCTGTCGGCCGGCATCACCGACGGCCTGGTGCGCGTGTCCATCGGCTGCGAGGACATCGAGGACCTCCTGGCCGACTTCGAGCAGGCGCTCGCCCACGTCTGAGGGCGATCCCGACCGCCGTGCCGCGTATGAAGGGCGCGGGCGTCGACCTCGACGCCCGCGCCCTTTCGCGTTCACGGGTAGCTTTTGCCCAGCCCCGTTCGCTACTCTCACCGGGTCCAGCAGACCGACGGTGATGACGATGCGACGAATGGCTCTTGTCGTGGGGGCGCTCGCCTTCGTGGCGTGCGAAGACAGTGGCAGCGCCGGGGCCGACCCGGCCACGGTGAGCGCCCTCGAGGCCCAGGTGGCCGAGCTCCAGGGCCAGCTGAGCGACCTCCAGGGGACGATCAGCGCGCTCCAGGCCGCCGCGACCGGGCCGCAGGGCCCCCAGGGCGAGCAAGGCATCCAGGGCGAGCAAGGCCCGGCCGGCCCCCAGGGACCGCAGGGCGTGCCGGGTCCGCAGGGACCCGCGGGCGCGAAGGGTGACCCGGGCGAGCAGGGGCTCCAGGGCGAGCAGGGACCTGGGGGGCTCGAGGGCGCTCCGGGCCCGCAGGGGCCGCAGGGCGAGCGAGGCCCCCAGGGCGAGCGCGGACCCGCCGCGTGGGCGCCGGGCGAGGAGCCCACGCCGCCCGCGTTCGGCGAGCTCGTGCTCAGCGGCCTGGGCAGCGACGTCACCCTCGTGGTCCGCCGCTTCTCTCTGAACGTGAACGCCGTCGTCGTCGACTTCGGCTCGAGCACCGCTGGCGCCGGCGCGAAGGTGACCGTCGACCCCATCGCGGTCGAGGTCGACCTCGGGGAAGGGCAGGCGGCGCTCTTCTCGCGGATGAGCGCGGCCTCGACCTTCACCACCGTCACCCTCACCCCCTACGACCCGTCCGGCGCAGGGCTGACCTCCGTCTCCTTCGACACCGTGAGGCTCGTGCGGTGGTCTCTCGCGCCCGCGCGCGGCCCTCAGCAGATCGCGCGGCTCGCCCTGGAGCTCGACGTCGGCTCCATCACCATCACCCCGGAGAGCGGCGCCGCCGTGATCTTCGACCGTGAGACGAACGCGACCCTGGTGACCCTCGACCCGAACCCGCTCCACTTCACGACGGGCGTCCCCGGCGCGGCGGACCTCGGCCTCGACGGCTTCACCTTCGCGGCGACCCGCGACCTGACCTTCGGCTCCCAGTCCGGCAGCGCGGGCGGGGGCAAGACGTCGGCCGAGCCGGTCACCCTCAGCGGCGCGCCGACCGGGGCGCTGACCGCCCAGTGGCTCGGCCGCGTCACCGGCGGCGATATCTGGCGACCGTCGACTGGCGACGACGCGCCGATCACCATCGACCTGGTCGACGACGCCGGCGCGCCCCTCACGACCCTCGCGCTCCATTGCCTCTTCGCCAGCGGGCTCGCCCTCAGCGTCGGCGACGACGGCGCGCTGCACCAGGTCCTGACCGTGACCCCCGGCGCCCTCACCGTGAGCGAGCACGGCGTGGACGACGCCGGCGCGCCGGCGACGACGAGCAGCACCTGGTCCTACATCCTCAACATGGCCTCGACGAGCTGCCAGCTGTGACAGCCCGCCAAGCGCCGCGCCAAAGGCGACCTACTTCCGGCGGGTGACGACCAGGTGGGCGTGCTGCGCCTTGGAGGGGTAGCCGAACATGAAGGGCAGCTCGCGCTGGGGCTGCTCCTCCCAGGCCTTCCGGTAGGCGGCCTCGCCCTCCTTGGAGCCCTTGATGGCGGTGGCGCGGAACTTCCCGTAGGTCTCGATCTCGAAGACGTTCGCGTCGAGGAAGTTCGGCGGGATGCCGGTCGAGTCGCTGACCATCCACACCAGGTGCCCGAGCAGGTAGCCGCGGATGGTGTCGAAGTTGTGCCACCACAGGAGGTAGCTCGCGGCCTTGGTCATCGCCGTGACCATGCCCTTCTTCTCGAGGTGCTTGAGCACGCGCGGGTCGGCGGCGAGGTGCTCGTCGTCGAGGTTGGCGGAGATGTGGCGGTAGACCTGCTCGGGGCCGCCGCCCTGCTTCTTGAAGACGAGCTCGAAGTTGCCGAAGAGCTCGGCGCTGCGGAGGTACTTCTTGTGGCCGCGGGCCTTGGAGACGCCCGCGTCGCCCTCGGCGATGTCGGCGGCCGTCAGGTAGTGGAGCGAGCCGTCGGCCTCGACGCGGAAGTAGCGCAGGCGCACCGGCTCGTAGCCGTGGACGTGGAGGCCGACGAGGGCGAAGACGACCTGCGAGGGCAGGGGGTCGAGCTTGAGCTGCCCGAGGTCGAGGGTGCGGCTGTGGTTGACGGTGACGAGCTTGTCGAGGAAGCGGCGGTGCAGCTCGAGGCTGCGCTTGAGCTTCTTGCTGTCGAGGTGGGCGAGGTTGCGCGGGTCCCCGCCGGCCTCGAGGGAGAGGCTCGTCAGCTCCTGCAGGTCGGGGAAGATCGCGAGCACCGTCAGCAGGTCCGCGCCGCCGAAGGGGTAGACCACGGTCTTCGGGACGTCCTTCGGGACGAGCTTGTCGAAGAAGGGCCGCGCGACCGCGAGCCACGCCTGCTCGTAGGGCTCGAAGATGGGCCCGAGCTTCTTGCAGTGGGCGTCGACGACCTTCTTGTCGTAGGGGCCGAAGTCGTAGCCGTTCTCGGGGTGGTCGCAGGCGGCGACCGCGAAGAGCGCCTTGGCCTCCTTCGTGAAGTCCACGCCCTCGTCATCGGTGGACGCCGCGAACGCGGGGCCGGCGGCCAGGGTGGCGAGGAGGGGGATCGCGAGCAGGGCGCGGCGCGCGCGGTGGAGCATGGCGCTCTCCAGGGTGTCCGTTGGGGCACGGGGTATAGCTGAACGGGGCAGAGTCAGGAAGCTCTGAACGCACCGAAGACGCTGGATCTTCCACCGTTGCCGCCCCGTGACCCGCTCGCTATGGTGCCGACCGTCCTCCGGCCGTTTCACCCCGCGGAGCCCCCCCGATGGCGCCGACCACGAGCTTCAACGACTACCTCGCCCGCGTCCGGGCCGAGATCCGCGAGGTCTCGGTGGCCGAGCTGCGGCGGCTCCAGGCCGAGCGCGGCGCGGCGGTGACGCTCATCGACTGCCGCGAGCCCGAGGAGGTCGAAAACGGCGTCATCGCCGGGGCGCTGGTGCTCCCGCGCGGGCAGCTGGAGCTGCAGATCGAGGCGCTCGTCCCGGACCGCGCCGGCGTGGTCGCCGTCTACTGCGCGACGGGCGTCCGGAGCGCCCTGGCGGCCGCCTCCCTCGGGCAGCTCGGCTACGACGCCGTCAACGTCATCGGCGGCGTGGAGGCGTGGAAGGCGGCCGGGCACCCGCTCGACCACCCGCGGCGGCTGACGCGCAGCCAGCTCGCCCGCTACGCCCGGCAGATTCGGCTGCCGGAGCTGGGCGAGGCGGGGCAGCGGCGCCTCCTCGACGCGCGCGTCCTGGTGGTCGGGGCCGGTGGGCTCGGCTCGCCGGCGGCGCTCTACCTGGCGGCGGCCGGGGTCGGGACCCTGGGGCTGGTCGACGACGACGCGGTGGACCTGTCGAACCTGCAGCGGCAGATCCTGCACGGCGAGGACGTGGCCGGGCGGCCCAAGGTCGAGAGCGCGCGCCGGACGCTCGGGCGGCTCAACAGCGACGTGAACGTCATCCCCTTCGCCGAGCGGCTGACCGCGGAGAACGCGCGCCGCATCTTCGAGGGCTTCGACGTCGTCGTCGACGGGACCGACAACTTCGCGACCCGCTACCTCATCAACGACGCCTGCGTCCTGCTCGGGATCCCCAACGTCCACGGCGCGATCCAGCGCTTCGACGGACAGGCCTCGCTCTTCTGCCACGACGACGGGCCGTGCTACCGCTGCCTCTTCCCCGAGCCGCCGCCCCCGGAGCTCGCCCCGAGCTGCGTCGAGGCCGGCGTCCTCGGCGCCATCTGCGGCGTCATCGGCACGCTCCAGGCGGTCGAGGCGATCAAGCTCGTCGCCGGCCTGGGCGCGAGCCTCGCCGGCCGCCTCGTCAGCTACGACGCCCTCAACGCCCGCTTCCGCGAGCTGAAGGTCAAGCGCGACCCGGGCTGCGCCGTCTGCGGCGACGCGCCGCGCATCACCGAGCTCCTCGACTACGCCGTGAGCTGCGCCGCCCCGAAGTAGCCGCCTCGCCCGAGGCCGACGATCCCGTCGATTCCAGCGGCCGAGTGCGTTCGAGACGAGGCTGTCGCAAGAAGCCCCCGAAGGTGTTGCCACGAACCCACCGCGCTCGGGACGAGCGCAGGCCGACTGGCCGGCGGACGTCCCCGTCCGCTGTGGATTCGGTCCAGGCGACCGCCTCGAGACGCCCGCGCTGCCTGCCCCCGCACCTCGCCGCGACGTCGACGCGGGCGGCGCGGACCCGAACGCCCGCGCGCCCCGCGCCCGCCAGCGCGAGCTTACTTGAGATTATGGAAGACGCGCTGGACGTCGTCGTCCTGCTCGAGGCGGTCGACGAGCTCGAGCACCTCGTTGGCCTGGTCCTCGGGCAGATCGACCATGGTCGTCGGGATGTACTCGCTCTCCGACGAGATGACCTTGAGCCCGCGCTCCTCGATCGCCCGCTGCATCTCCCCGAAGTCGTTGAACGCGCAGCGGACGACGAGCTGCGGCTCGCCCTTCTCGCCCTCGCTCTCGCCGAGCTCCTCGAGGCCGAAGTCGATGAGGTCGAGCTCGAGCTCCTCGGGGTCGATGCCCTCGGGATCGAGGCGGAAGACGCCCATCTTGTTGAAGAGGTAGCCGACGGCGCCGCTGTTGCCGAGGTTGCCGTTGCCCTTGTTGAAGCACACGCGGACGTTGGCGACGGTCCGGGTCGGGTTGTCGGTCGCCGTCTCGACGAGGACGGCGACGCCGTGCGGCGCGTAGCCCTCGTAGAGCACCTCGTCGTAGGTGTCCGCCCCCTGACCCGACGCCTTCTTGATCGCGGCCTCGACCTTGTCCTTCGGCATGTTCACCGCGCGGGCGTTCTGGATCACGCGGCGCAGCTGCGGGTTGCTGTCGGGGCTCGGCCCGCCCGACTTGACGGCGATCGTGATCTCCTTGCCGATGCGCGAGAACTGCTTGGCCATGCGGTCCCAGCGCGCGAACATCGTGTGCTTGCGGGTCTCGAAGATGCGTCCCATGAGTCTTTGACCTGGCGGGCTACGGGTGACGCCGGCGCCTGGCGCGATCCCCGCCGGCGCTCGAAGCGGCGGCAACTTACTCGGACCCGCGCGATTTCGCCAGGGTCCAATCCCGTTGCTTCTCCGCTGCGTTGCAATAGACCGGTGACAAGCCGATGCAGAGACCTTTGATCTGAGTTTCGCGGTCTCTCTATGCTGGGGGACGTGAGCATGACGTCTACGAGATGGTCGATCCCCCTGCTCGCGCTGATCCTCCTCGCCGGCCCCGGCCGCGCAGAGGCAGCGGAGTGCGGCAGCGTTGGTTCGGTGGGCCTCTGCCGCGACACCAAGACACTGGTCTGGTGCGACGACGGCGAGCTCGCCGAGATGGTCTGCCCGGACAACGAGATCTGCGTCGCCGACGACCGCTTCGGCGAGGGTGGCGCCGGCTGCATCGCGACCCAGTACACCGACTGCGGCGAGATCACCCAGGCCGGCGAGTGCGCCGGTGACGACCGCGCCGTCGTCTGGTGCGACGCCAACCGCGTCAAGGCGCGCGCCTGCGAGACCGGGACCGCCTGCGCCTGGGTCGACGACGAGGGCTGGTTCGACTGCGTCGCCCTGCGCATGAACGCGACGACCCAGCCCGAGGGCGGCGACGACAACGGCACCGAGACCGACGTCGACGTCGTCGACCCGCCCGACACCACCGACACCCCGGACACCCCCGACGGCGAGACCGCCGGCGGTCCGCTCCCGGCCCTCGAGCAGGGCGGCGCCGAGTCCGTCCAGACCCTCGCGAGCGGCGGCGCCGGCTGCGCGGGCGGCGGCGCTCCGGCCGGTGTCCTCGGGATCTTCGCGGGCCTCGCGCTCGTCCTCGTCCGGCGTCGCGGCGCCTCCGCGCCTAGCGGCCGCTAG
>SBGO01000324.1 GCA_006226565.1 Deltaproteobacteria bacterium
TCTCGACCGTGACGGCGAAGGGAGAAACGTCGCGGGAGGCGAGGACGAGGAGCGGGACGAGGGCGAGGGCGAGGGCGAGGCGGCGCATGGGGGCTCCCGGGCGGCGAAGGTCGTGGCGGGTTCTACGCGCCGGCGCCGCTTTGGGTCTGAGGCCCCGTCAGTCGAAGCGGAACAGGGCGCCGACGGTGGTCAGGACCTCGAAGCCGTCGATCTCCTGGCGCCGCCCGGGCTGGCTCCAGAGGTGGTAGCCGAGACCGCGCACGTCGACGCGGCCGCTCGTGCGCGTGATCCCGAGGGGGAACTCCAGCGCGACGCCGGCCCCGTAGTTGAGCCCGGCGAAGGCCTCGTCTTCGGGCAGAAAGAGCGGGCCGAGCTCGAGGTACAGGATGAGGTCGAGCCCGCCGTCGTCGCGGAGCGGCGCGCAGTACTCGCCCATCAGGTTGAGCGAGACGCCGAGGTGGCTCCCCTCGTAGAAGTCCTCGACGTTGCTCTGCAGGTTCAGGGCGAAGCCGAGGCCCCAGTGGATCCCGGGCTCCCACAGCATCAGGAGGCCGAGGTCGAGCGCCGTCGCCGAGGTCATCGTCAGCGCCTCGAAGCCGTCGTCGTAGTCGCTCGTCCCCCATACGACGGCGCCGACCCGTCCGCCGAGCGCGAACTCGCGGTGGTAGCGCGGGTGATCCCACTCCGGCGGGTAGGCCGGCTGGATCGTCGCCAGCTCCAGCGCCGAGAAGCCGTGGGTCGCCGCCCACGCCGCGACGCGCGCGTCGTCCATCGCCCAGACGCTGTCGCGGTTGAACGCCGCGTCGATCGCCACCGCCGCCTCCCGCCCCGCGGTGGCCGCCACCATCGCCCCGACCGCGCACAGCGCGCCGTCGGCGTCCACGAACTCGGGCCGGGCGAAGACGTCGTCGACGTTGCGCGGGTAGAAGCCCACGGCGACGTACTCGGCGAGCGCGTCGAGGGCCCGCGCGCGCCGCGCCTGGACTTCCGCCGGCAGCCCGGCGGGATCGACCTCGCGCAGCCGCTGCAGCACCGCCTCGAGGTGCACCCGCACCCGCTCCGACGGCGCGTCCTCCGCCGTCGGCGGCCGCCCGTAGCGCAGCTCCCAGCTCGTGTCCCCCCAGACGCCGTTGATCTCGGTCGAGACGAGCACCGCGTGCGCGTCGGGCGCGGCGGCGGACCAGGTCAGGAGCGACAGCGCGACGACGAGCAGCGTTCGCATGGGCGGTTCTCCCCGGGAGGGCGGCGGTGACGGAGGGCGCGGGCTGGCTTGGCGCTCCGCCCGACAGCGTACCACGTCCGGCCTTCCCGACGCTCACCCGGTGCGCTAGCGTCGTGCGATGGAGCTGGAGCGCCACGATCTGGGGCGGGGCGCGTGGTACGCGCTCGCCCTCGGCTTCGTCCCCGACCACGAGGCGGTGATGGCGGCCCTCGTCGCGGAGCTGCCGCTCGTCCAGGAGCCGCTGACCATCGCCGGCAAGACCTACCTCACGCCGCGCCTCACCAGCTGGCACGGCGATCCGGGCTGCGCCTACCGCTACTCGGGCCGCGTCTTCGAGCCGTCCCCCTGGACCCCGGGCCTCACCGCGCTCCGCGACCGCCTCGAGGCGACCACCGGCGTCCGCTACCACACCGTCCTCGCCAACCTCTACCGCGGCGGCGACGACGCCATGGGCGCCCACGCCGACAACGAGCGCGAGCTCGGCCCGGCCGCCCCCGACGACGTCCTCATCGCCTCCGTCTCCCTCGGCGCCGAGCGCCGCTTCGTCCTCGTCCGCAACAAGGACCGCGCCGATCGCGTCGAGCTCCTCCTCGGCGGCGGCAGTCTCCTCGTCATGGGCGGCGCCACCCAGCGCGACTGGCGCCACCACGTCCCGCGCACCAAGCGCCCCGTCGGGCCGCGCCTCAACCTCACGTTCCGGCTCTTTCGCGCCGCCGCAGGCTGACCCCGCCGGGTGGGTTTGACCCCGGTCGCCCGCCGTCGATACCCTCTCGGGTACGCCTGCGCCGGCCGCGCAGGACGCCTCTCGCGAAAGCTCTCCACGAGGTCTCCCATGTCGTTCATCACGGCAGATTCGGTCGTGTTGCGTCGCAACGTCGTTGGGCCCCGGCGCGCGCTCCGCGGGCTCACCGCGGCGTTGGCGCTCGTCGTCGCCTGGGGCGCGCTGACCGTCGGCGCTGGCGCCGCCCGCGCCCAGCTCGACACGCGCCACTGGATCCCCGCGCTGTGGTCGGGCGAGCAGTCCACCTCCGCCGCCGGCAACCACTGGCTCATCATCACGACGCCGGAGACCGGCACGGTCAACGTGACGGTGACCGACGGGGCCGGCGCCACCGTCTTCCAGGGGACGGTCAGCAACACGAGCCCCCGCGCCATCCTGCTCGGCGCCTTCACGGCGTCCACGACCTACGCGAGCTCGACGGCCGCGAGCGGCAACCTCCTCTTCGGCGACGGCGCCCTCGCGAAGAAGCACCCCGACGGCCTCGTCGTCGTGGCCGACAAGCCCGTCTACGCCAACATCCGCAACAAGTCGTCCGACCAGGGGACGTCGCTCACCGCGAAGGGGCGCAAGGCCCTCGGCATCCGCTTCCGCGCCGGCATCATGCGCGACGCCTACGACCCGACCAAGAGCTACCGCAGCGTCTTCGTCTCGGTGATGGCCACCCAGCCCGACACCGTCGTCAACTTCGGCGACATCAAGCCGGGCATGGTCTTCACCAACACCACCACCGGCGGCTCCCCGGTGACGACCCAGCCGTTCTCGGTGACCCTGGCCCAGAACGAGTCGTACCTCATCGGCTTCCGCCACCCGACCTACGCCGGCACCGCCGACGTCAACGCCGTCAACGGCACCCTCATCACCGCCAACAAGCCCATCGCCGTGGCTTCGGGCGGCTGGCTCAGCGGCGAGGGCTACAACACCGGCCAGGACATCGGCATCGACGAGCTCGCCCCCGAGGCCCTCGCCGGCACCGAGTACGTCCTGATGAAGGGCAACGCGCCGAACACCGACCCGAAGGAGACGCCGATGGTCGTCGGCACCCAGGACGGCACGACGCTCTGGGTCAACGGCGCCACCGAGCCCTTCGGGACCGTCGACGCCGGCGGCTACCTGTGGATCCACGGCCAGTACACCGCCGCCAACAACCTCTACGTGGTCGCCGACAAGCCGGTCCTGATGTTCCAGACCATCGGCGGCTCGGCCTCCACGGCCACCCCGGGCTTCAACTTCATCCCGCCCCTCGGCGCCGGCTCCGAGACCTTCGTCGACAACATCTACAACGTCGAGCTGCTCGGCTCGGCCACCCTGGCCGTGGTCGCCCGCGCCAGCGCGACCGTCACCGTCAACGGCGCCGCCATCGGCGTGACCGCCCAGCCCGTCAGCGGCACGACCGACTGGGTCACCTACCGCAAGGCCGGGCTCACCGGGAACGTGGCGGTCCACTCCGACGACACCGTCGCCGTCGCCATCTTCAACGTGTCCAACAACGTCGGCGCCGCCGGCTACTTCTCCGGCTTCCCGCCGGCCCTCGTCGACCTCGACTACGACGGCGTCGTCGACGGCCACGACAACTGCCCCGACGTGTCGAACCCGTCCCAGCTCGACGCCGACGAGGACGGCGCCGGCGACGCCTGCGACCCCTGCCTCAACGACCCCGACAAGGTCGGCCCCGGCGACTGCGGCTGCGGCTTCCCCGACGAGGACAGCGACGGCAACGGCGTCAGCGACTGCCTCCAGGAGGACACCTGCCCCGACGATCCCGACAAGATCGGCCCCGGCGTCTGCGGCTGCGGCGTCCCCGACGACGACCGCGACGGGGACCACGTGCCCGACTGCGTCGACCCGTGCCCCGACGACATCGGCAAGACCGACCCCGGCGTCTGCGGCTGCGGCGTCTCGGACGTCGACAGCGACCTCGACGAGACCTCGGACTGCCTCGACTACTGCCCGAACGACGGCGGCAAGGTCGAGCCGGGCTACTGCGGCTGCGGCACGCCCGAGGATGACGGCGACGACGACGGCGTGCCCGACTGCGTCGACGACTGCCCCGACGGCGTCGTCCCCGACGACCTCGTCCTCGACGGCGGGCTCCTCGACAACGACGAGGACCTCGTCCCCGACGGCTGCGACAACTGCCGCGGCGTGTCCAACGCCGACCAGGCCGACTGCGACGGCGACGGGATCGGCGACGCCTGCGACGCCCTCGGCGAGTGCTGCGAGGACGGCGCGCAGAACCTCGACGAGACCGACGTGGACTGCGGCGGCAGCTGCGCGCCGTGCGATCCGGGCGAGGACTGCCTGGCGGGCGATGACTGCGTGAGCGGCCTGTGCGCCGATCCGCCGCTGATGTGCCTGGCCTGCCAGGACACCGGCACCGGGGAGGCCGTCGACGCCGGCTGCGCCGAGCCGGCCAGCGAGTGCGACGACAGCGCGCTGCCCTATGCCTGCGTGGTGTGTCAGGACGACGCCGATCCGGGGGCGGTCGACGGCGGCTGCAGCGCCGCGACGCCGGCCTGCGACCTGGGCGGCGAGGGGCCGGTCTGCGTCGGCTGCCTCGCCGACGCCGACTGCGCGGGCGGGGTCTGTGAC
>SBGO01000682.1 GCA_006226565.1 Deltaproteobacteria bacterium
TAGAGGAGGCCCTCGGGGCCGCGGGCGCAGCGGGCGTCGGCGTCGCAGCCCGGGGCGCCGAAGCAGCGGTCGCCCGGCTCGCACACGACCGTCTCGCCGCAGGGACCGGGCGTGGGCTCGCCGCACCCGGCGGCGAGGGCGACCAGGCCCACGAGGAGGAGCCGCGTCACGCCTTGCCCTCGAAGGCCGGGAGGATGCCCTCGGCGAGGAGCCACAGGTAGAAGGCGACCTTGAAGAAGCGCGACAGCGAGATGAGGAAGAAGGTGCGGTAGCGCATCCCCCCGGCGCCGACCGCCCAGCAGGCGATGGAGTAGGGGATGGGGGTGAGCGCCGCGACGAGGAGGGTGAGCCCGGCGTAGCGCTCTACCATGTGGGTGACCTCGCGGCCGCGGCTGTGCATGATCCGCTTGTAGGCGTGGGTGCGCTGCAGGAGCCGGCCGATGTAGAAGCCGATGGTGCCGCCGACGAGGCTCCCGGCCGTGCCCCAGGCGACGCACTCCCAGAACGGGATGCCGCCGCGGTAGCCGAAGAAGGTGAAGGCGTCGTTGGGCAGCGGCAGGGTGAAGCCGTCGGGCAGCGCGAAGCCGAGGGCGATGCCGAGGCCGCCGAGGTGGTGGACGAAGGCCGCGCTGAGGGCCGAGAGCTCGTCTCGGAAGAGGATCAGCGCGAGCACCACGACCGCGACGATGGCCACCGTCGCGCCGATCATGCGGAGCACGATGCGGCGCACGTCGAACGCGTCGCCGGGGCGCGGCGGCGTGGACGTGGGCAGCGTTTCGGTCGCGGGCGCCGGGGCCTCGCGCTCGGGGAGCGGCGCTTCCATCGTGCGCCGACGTGTTAGCCGTTGCGGACGGGCAGCGTCAACGTGGAATGGTCCGGCACCGCGGGGCGGTTGGAATCCCGGCGCTTGTACCGCCGGAGCGGGGAAGCCAAGATGGCCGCCGCAGCTCGGAGGAGACGATGACCCGATACGCGCTGACCCTGCTCTTCGCCCTCGCGGCGTGGCCTCTGACCGCGGGGGCGGCGCTGGCCGCGCCGGAGCCGACGGTCGAGGATCTCGTGGGCAAGCTCGAGACCTGCATGGATCTCGACTGCCCGCCGATTCGCGCGCTGGTGCGGCGGGGCCCGGAGATCTGGCCCGAGCTCAAGGTCGGGCTCGGCGAGCGGACCGAGATGACGAAGTTCTGGACCCTCGGCGTGCTGAGCGAGGTCGTGGTGCCGGAGGCGCGCGAGACCCTCGAGGCGCTGCTCGCCGGCGACCCGCTGGTGCGCATCCGCGCGGCGGCGGCCTTCGCGCTCGGAAACCAGCGCTCGCCCGCGGTGGTGCCGGCGCTGGGCAAGGCCCTCGCCGACAAGGACGTGAACGTGCGCTTCGAGGCGGCCTCGGCGCTGTCGCGCTCGCCCGGCAAGGAGGCGGTGCCGGCGCTCCTGACGGCGCTCCGCGACAAGGACGAGGACGTGCGCGCGGCCGTGGTCGAGGCGCTCGCGGCGGCGAAGGACGAGCGGGCCGTGGGGCACCTGCTGCGGCGCGCCCAGGGCGACGCGGCGCCGGGCGTGCGCGGGATGGCGGCGATCGCGCTCGCCAACCTCGGCGCCAAGGACGCGGTGGAGCCGCTGATGAAGCGGCTCGTCGAGGAGACCAACAAGCAGGCGCTGGCCGCGGTCTGCTGGGCGCTGGGCGAGCTCGGCGACGCCCGGGCGCTCGACGCGCTGGCGGCGGTGGCTGCGCACGGCGACAAGGTCGTGCAGCAGCACGCGAGCGAGGCGATCGCCAAGCTGAAGGGCGAAAAGCCCGCCCCCGCCGAGGGCGACAAGCCCGCTCCCGCCGAGGACAAGGGCGGGGAGCCGGCGAAGAAGTAGCCGCGACCGGGTGAGCGGTCGCCGCCCGCGCGCCGGCGGTGGTCGAGGGACCACCGCCGGGCGAGGATCGGCGACGCGTCAGGCGCTCACGCCAGGTGCGGGAGGAACCAGAGGCAGCAGCCCGCGACCACGGTCGGGATGAACGCGGCGGCCAGCAGGCTCAGCGGGGAGATGCCCTCTTCGCCGAAGCTCGGCCGCAGGATGCCGAAGCCGGCCGGGTTCGGGGCGTTGGCGATGACCGTCAGGCCGCCGCCGGTGACGGCGCCGGCCACGAGGGCGTACTGCGAGGCCTCGGACAGGTTCGGGACCTGGGAGCCGAGGTAGGTGAGGGCGGCGTTGTCGGTGATGGCCGTGAGGCCGGTGGCGCCGAGGTAGAGCGGCAGCTCGCTGAGGCTGTTGAGCGTCGGCTCGAGCCACCAGCGCTGGAGCCCGCCGAGGATGACGAGGCCCATCAGGAAGTAGCCGACGAGCAGCGACTCCCGGAGCTTGAGCTCGTCCTGGTATTCGCTGGTGACCTCGGCGAGGCCCAGGAAGAACAGGAAGATGATGAAGAAGACGATGGCGTGGTGGACGAAGACCACGACGCCGGCCATCAGGGCGATGTGCATCACGATGAGCCAGATGGGGACGCGCTTCACGGCGTCCTGCGGGGCCTGCGCCATGTCGCCGGCGCGGTCGACCATCGCGATGAGCTCGCGGCGGAAGATCCACGCCACCGCGAAGGCGTTGATGAGGACCGCGATGGCCGCCTTCCAGCCGAAGTGCGTGAGCATCATGCCGGCGGTGAGGTCGAACTTGGCCGCGACCATCAGGACCGGCGGGGCCGCGAAGTTCGTGAGCGTGCCGCCGATGGAGACGTTGACGAAGAGCACGCCGATGGTGGCGTACATGAGCTTCGTGCTGATGCCCTTGTCGTAGAAGCGGCGCTTGAGCAGGAGCGCCGTCACGGTCATCGCGGCGGGCTCGGTGATGAAGGAGCCGAGGAGCGGCCCGATGACGAGCGCCGCGATGTAGAAGCGGAGCCCCTTGGGCAGCGGGACGAGGTGGGAGACCAGCTCGATGAGCATCGCCGTGAACTGGAGGATCGGGCGCGTCGCCGAGATCGCCATGATGACGATGACGAAGAGCGGCTCGGTGAACTCGATGTGCACCGGCTCGCTGGCGCCCGGGACGGTGAAGTGGCCCTCGAGGTAGGTCACCGCCTCGTGGCTGCCGTGCATGATGGCGAGCCCGATGATCATGATGCTCGCCCACAGGCCGAAGACGACCTCGACCTCACCGAGCAGGTGGAAGAAGTTCTCGGGGACCGAGCCCTCCTTGAACCCGTGCGCGAAGTGCTCGAATCGCTTCACACTGAAGGTGTGTAGGATGGCGATCCCGAACAGAATCGTCGCGAAAATCTCGACCGAACTGGGCAAAGTGATGCCTCCCAGCGCGCCGCGTTCCTAAAGAGGGGCCCTGGCGCCCGGGTCGCCCCTCCCCCCGCCCCAAGTTGTCCACCCCCGCGGGCACGTGCCTGGACACGAGCCCGGAGCGTGCGCACCATAAGCGCTCGCTTGCGAGGCGGTCAATGGCGACTCTCATGGTGAAGAAGCGGCTCTCCTCGGGGGAGGCCTGTCCGAAGTGTCTTCAGACGGAGGCGCTGCTCCGGCGGCGCGGTCTCTGGGACGCGATCGACGAGGTGGTGTGGGCGGATGAGGACGATCCCTCGTCGCCGGGGATGGTGCTGGCGCGAAAATTTGGCGTTGCGGAAGCGCCGTTCTTCGTCGTCCGCGAAGGTGATCAAGAACACGTGGTCAGGAGCGCGTTGAAGCTCATCCGAGATCACCTGTCCCTTCGTGGTGCGGTGCAAGATGCCTCCGCCGGGCCGGCGGACGGCGCGGCGGCCGCGGGGCTCCTCCGGGGCGCCGAGCCCGAGGCCATCGTGCGCTGGGCGCTCGAGCGCTTCGGCGCGGACTGCACGATCGCCTTCTCGGGCGCCGAGGACGTCGTCCTCATCGACATGGCCGCGGCGACCGGGCTCCCGTTCTCGGTCTTCTGCCTCGACACCGGGCGACTCCACCCCGAGACCTACCGCTTCATCGAGGACGTGCGCGAGCGCTACGGCGTGGCCATCGACGTCGTCAGCCCCGACGCCGCCGCGGTGGCGGCGCTGGTCCGCGAGAAGGGCCTCTTCTCGTTCCTTCGGGACGGCCACGGCCAGTGCTGCGGGATCCGCAAGGTCGAGCCCCTCGGGCGGGCGCTCGTCGGCAAGCGCGCGTGGATGACCGGCCAGCGCGAGGACCAGAGCCCGGCCACCCGGGCCGAGGTGGCGGTGGCGCAGGACGACCTGCGCGTCGGGACGTCGCTCCTGAAGCTCAACCCGCTCGCGCGCTGGACCTCGGCCGACGTGTGGCACTACATCCGCGCCCACGACGTGCCGTACAACCCGCTCCACGAGCACGGCTTCCGGTCGATCGGCTGCGCCCCGTGTACGCGCCCGGTCCACCCCGGCCAGCACGAGCGCGAGGGCCGGTGGTGGTGGGAGGACGCGACCAAGAAGGAGTGCGGCCTGCACCTCGGCGGTCGCGACGACTGAGGTCGCGCGCCCCTCGGCGGGGCCTCACCCGGCGGCGAGGCCGAGCAGGACCCCCACTCCCACGCCCACGGCGACCCCGAGGGCGATGGGCCACATCGCGCGCGAGGGCGGCGGCGGGACGACGACCGCGGGCGCCGGCTCGGGCGCG
>SBGO01000747.1 GCA_006226565.1 Deltaproteobacteria bacterium
CGCGCTGGCGCCGGCCGCGGGCGCCCCGCTCACGCGCATCGTGGACGCGACCCTCGGGCTCGCCGGGGACGCGCTCTTCGCCGCGACCCAGCTCGGGGTCGAGGTGCTCGGGATCGAGGCGAGCCCGGTCCTCGCGGCGCTCCTCGAGGAGGGCCTGCCGCGCCTCGCGGGCGACGGCGGGGCGTGGGCCGCCGGCGCGCGCCGCATCACCCTCCGCCACGGCGAGGCCGTGGACGTGCTGCGCGGGCTTCCCGACGACGCCGTGGACGCCGTGTACCTCGACCCGATGTTCGAGACGCCGCTCGGCGCCCAGGCGGGCTTCGACCTCCTGCGCGCCTTCGCCGCCGACGCCCCGCCGACGCAGGAGCTCCTGGCCGAGGCGTGGCGCGTGGCCGCGCGGCGGGTCGTCCTGAAGGTGCCGGGGACCGCGGCGCCGCCTGGGTTCTCGGCCGGTCCCGGCTGGAACCGCCGGGTCCGGGGACAGGCCGTCGACTACCTCGTGATCGAGGGCGAGCTGGCGGATCCGGAGTACGAGGCGCCGGACCTGGGCGCGGGGCCGGGCGGCGGGGGCGGCACGGCCGGCGCGTGACGGCCGCCGAGGTCGCGGCTACCGTGACGGCATGTGTGGTCGCTTCACCCTGTCCTCGCCCTGGAAGACCGTCGCGAAGCTGCTCTCGGCCGAGCCGGTCGACGACGCCGAGTGGGGGCCCGCCTACAACATCTGCCCGACGGACCCGGCCGGCATCGTCCGGGTCGGCCCCTCCGGCACCACCGAGGCCGCGCTCTTCAAGTGGGGGCTCGTGCCGTGGTGGGCCAAGGACCCGAAGGTCGGCGTCCGCTTCATCAACGCCCGCTCCGAGACGGTGGCGACGACGAACGCCTTCCGCGACGCCTTCCGACGCGCGCGCTGCCTCGTCCCGGCGTCGGGCTTCTACGAGTGGAAGAAGGACCCGGCGGCGCCGAAGAAGAAGCAGCCGCACTGGATCCACCCGGCGGAGGCCGACCTCTTCACCTTCGCCGGGCTCTGGGCCGAGTGGCGCGAGCCGACCACGAAGCAGCCGCTGCTGACCTTCACCATCCTCACGACGGCGGCCAACGCCGACATGGCGCCGCTCCATGACCGCATGCCCGTCGTCCTCGACGCCGCGGACCGCGAGCGCTGGCTCGACCCGAAGAGCGACCCGGACGGGCTCCAGGCGCTGCTCACGCCGTGGCGCGGGAGGCTCGCCCATCACCCGGTCGGCCCCGGGGTCGGCGACGTCCGGGCCGACGGCCCCGAGCTCATCGCCCCCATCGCCGCCCCCGAACCCCCGCCGGGGCCGCCGAAGAACCTCGAGCTCGACCTCTGACGAGAAAGTGTGAAGTTGTGGGGTCAGACCCCACAACTTCACACTTTCTCCGCCCGGGCGGGCGAGCTAGACGGGCTCGGGACGGTCGGGGTGGCCGCCGAGGGCGGAGCGCCCGCGGACGCCGAGGACGAGCCCGGCGACCAGGCTGATGGCGCCTGCAGCCACCGGCCACACCCACGCCGCGCCGAGCACGGCCAGCGCGACCACCACGGCCGTCGCCCCGAGGACGCCGACGGCGATGGCCACCGGCGGCCGCCCGATCGGCGCCCCGACGAGGAGCCGGACCACGAGAAGCCCCAGCGCCAGCGCCCCGAAGAAGGCCAGGAGCGCGCCCAGGGCGTCCGCCCCGCGCGAGGTGTAGCGGAGCGAGAAGGACGGCGGCCCGCCGGCCTGGTTGGCGAGGAGCTGGGTCAGGCCGAGGTGCGCGCCGCGCGCGGGGACTTCGATCTTGAGCGGCAGCGCGCCCTCACCGCCGCCGACCGCCAGGTGGCCGTTGGCGTCGACGTCGCCGAGCGCCTGGGCGGGCGGCGCGTCCTCCTCGCCCGGGCGAGCGACGACCTGCATCCGCGTGTCGGGCTCGCCCCAGGTGACCGTCTCGGGCAGGAAGACGTCCCAGCTCGTCCGCGTCTGGACGATGTCCGGCACCGGCAGCGCCGCCGCGATGGTGCCGGCCGCCCCGAGCGGCGGACGCTCGGTGACGTAGACCAGCTCGGCCGAGAAGGGCTCGACGGTGTTGAGGAGCGGCACCAGGACGACCCGCTCGTCATCGCCGCGCGCGGGCTTCACCGGCTGCCCGGCGAGCTCCGCGGACCAGACCTTCGCCCCGATCGGCAGGGTCACGCGCAGGAACTGCTTGCCGCGGTTGCGGACGGTGTAGCGGGCGCGGGTCAGCACGACCCCGTCCGCGGTCCAGAGCGTCGAGTACGCGGCGAGGTCGATGGCCGCGACCTGCACCTCGACGTCGGCGTGGCGCCGAACGGCCAGCTCGAGGGCGGCCGGCGGGTCGGCGTGGACATAGCGGTAGGCCAGGAGGATGGGGTTGGTCGTGCGCAGGATGAGGCTCTGCGGCAGGTCGCGGGCGTCGATGGGCTGCATCCGCTCGACCGTGGTCGCCTCGACCTCGACGGCGGCGAGCGCCTCGACGGCGACGGTGCCCTGCTCGAGCGCGGCGCCCGCGACGTGGACGAGGGGGACGCGCAGCGCCTTCTCGCCGGGCGCGAGGACGCGCTCCCAGACGACCTCGATGCGGAGCGTGCCGCTGAGCGCGCGGGTGAAGGCGAGCCGCACCTGGCGCGGCGCGCCGTCGCTCGCCTCGTCGACGTGGTGATCGCGCAGGCTCGGCGCGGTCACGCCGAGGACGTTGATGCCCTCGGGCACGAGGAGCTCGAGGCTGTCGAGCTCGCCGCTCTTCACGACCACGTCGATGCCGGCGATGCCGGAGATGGCGCCGTCGGCGATCGACGCGAGCAGGTCGACCCGGGCGTCGTAGCGCGGGCGCGGCTTCTCGAAGGGCGTCAGGGCCACGGCGAGGGTGCCGTCGGGCTCGACGTACTTGTAGGTGTGGGTCACCGTGTCGCGCAGCGCCGGCTCGAGCCAGGCGGGGAGCTGGTTCTCGCCGACCGGCGACAGCCCCTCGACGGCGCTCGGCGTCATCTGCAGCTCATCCCCGTGGACGAGCGCGACCATCCCGCGCTGACGGTGGACCTCGAGCGGCGTGAGGAGCGGGATGCGAACGGGCGTTCCGGGGTCGCTGCCCGGCGGCACGAGGCGCTCGTAGCTGACCTCGTAGCGGTGCTCGCCGGTGACCTCGCGGTCGAGGTAGACCGTCAGCACGCGCTTGCCGTCGGCGTCGGGCTCGGCCAGGCGCCAGTCGACGACGCCCTCGCCGGTGACGCTGTTGACCGCGACGTCCGGGGGCACGGCGACGAGGAAGCGGCTGGCGCGGCCGCGGGCGATCTCGGTCACGACGTGCCCGGTCAGCTGCAGGACGCCCTCCTGAGCGACGACCACGTGGAAGACCTCGGCGTTCGCGCGCAGGACGTGCAGCTCGTCCTCCGGACGCGCGTCGGACCAGCTCACGACGACCTCCGAGGCCGGCGGGAGCTGCGCCGTCGCGACGGTCTCCCCGTCGACCTTGCGGCGCGTGACGCTCCCGCCGGGGCTCACCGACACGTGCTTGTCCCCCGTCGCGGTGACGGTCAGGGCGGCGATGGCCGGACGCGGCAGCCAGACGGTCGTCGCGGTCGGGCCGTCTCCCTGGACGACCGGGGTCTCGAAGCGCGCCGTCACCGTGTAGCGCCCGGGCCCCGGGAGGCGCACGCGGAGGAGGCCGTCCGCGGGCGCCAGCAGCGCCGGGCGACCGTCGACCTGGGCCACGGACACGGCGGCGGTGTCGCGGAGGAGCGGGACCAGGACCGGCTCGCGGGCGAGCACCTCGATGATCAGCGTGGCGGTCCACGCGACGGTCGCCTCGCCGACGTGCCCGGCGTAGCGCGCCTCGGCGACGACGGCCTCACGGCCCTCGGGCGTGCCCCAGTCGAGGCGCACGAGCTCGGTCTGCCCGAGGGAGGCGGTCACGGTCGTCGTGCTCCCCGTGGACGAGGCCGTGGTCTCCAGCGACGGTACGACCCGCGGCGCCACGTCCGTCCCGGGGAGGCTCGCCGTCAGGGTCTGCACCGCCGCCCCCGGCACCGGGATGGCCAGTCGGCCGCCCCCGCGCCGGGCGCCCCGCGGGACGCGGTAGCGGAGCGACACGACGTAGCTGCCGGGCGTCTCGACGAGCCACGCGAGCTGCCCGTCCATCGGCGTCAGGGCGATGGCGCGCCCGTCGGCGTAGGCGGAGACCAGGGCCGTCCCCGCGGGGAGGAGCGGCACCTGGGACCACCCCTTGCCGAGCACGTGGACGGTGACGCTCACCGTGACGACGGCGTCCTCCTCGGGCGTGGCGTCGACGGCGATGGACGCGTCCGAGAGCGACACACCGGCGCGCGATGGGGTCGGGCGGGCGCCGACGAGCTCGAGCCAGGCGCGCAGGGACTCGGGGGAGCGCTCCGCGGGCTGCGCCGCGGCGACCGCCGACGGCAGGAGGAGCGCGCACGCCAGGGCCAGAGCCAGCCGGCGCGGGGCGCGAGAGGGGCGGTGAAGACGGGACATGACGACCTCCGGACGCACGGGGCCGCCGCCCCCCCACGCGGCGGGCGCACGTCCCCCGTGCAACGTTGCGATGGCGGAGGC
>SBGO01000491.1 GCA_006226565.1 Deltaproteobacteria bacterium
GGCGAGCCTGACGGTGAGCGGCGCCATCCGCGCCAACGGGCAGAACGGCCCGGCCGAGTACAACGTCTCCGGCTGTGGCTCGGGGGGCGGCGGCGGCGGCGCAGGCGGCGGCATCTACCTCGACGCGGCCAGCGCGACCCTCGGCAGCGGCCTCGTCACCGCGACCGGCGGCGTCGGCGGCGACGACCCGGCGAACTGCGGGACCCCGGGCGGCGCCGGCTCCGTCGGCCGCATCACCGTCGCCGGTCCGACGGTCTCCGGCACCACCAGCCCTGCGGCGTTCGTCCTGCCCTGACGGTCCGGCTCAGGGCAGCGCGTCCTCGTCGGTGACCGCCACGTAGTACCAGCCGGTCGCGCTGATCCGGCGCAGCACGACGAGCGCCTCCTCGCCGTAGACCTCGGCCCGCAGCTGGTCCTCGGTGGCGCCGCCGGCGATCCGGGCGACCGCCTCGGGGATGGGCAGCGGCTCGAGGTCGTCCTCGGCCCGTCGGAGCTTGCCGGACTCGGCGCACGGGTCGAAGTCGGCCATCAGGCGGGCGAGGGGCTCGGCGTCGAAGCCCGACTGGCGCGCGATGACGCGCCCGCTGGCGGTCGTGAGGAACGCCTCGCGGACGTGGGGCGCGCCGGGCTGCTCGAGGAGCTCGTCCACGAGCCACGACAGCGTCAGCTCGAGGCCGGCGACGCCGATCTGCTCGCCCTGCGCGTTCACGACCGGCGCCGACACCGAGGTCAGGAGGCCGGCGCCGTAGCGGTCCGGGTAGACGCTCTCGCCCCAGGCGACCTCCTGGGCGACCGTCCGCACCGCCGTGTACTTCGGCCGGGCGAGCCCGTCGTAGCTCGCGCAGTAGCCACCGACCCCGGGGAAGGACGCGTGCACGCCGAGCGCGCCGGCGCCGTCGCGCGCGAGGGTGGCGAAGGTGCGCCGCGCCGGGGTCTCGCAGGTCCGCACCTCGGCGTCGGAGGCCGCGTCGCCGGGGCTCGCCGGTCGGCGCAGCAGCTCGTCGAAGGCCGGCTGGAGCGACGCGATCCGCGCCATCACGTCCGCGGCCCGCCCGGGCGAGGTGCCCGGCGAGAGCTTGATCACGGGCGTCTCGAGGGTGAGCGGCACGGGCTCCTTCGCGCCGGGCTCGGACCAGCACGCCGTCGGGATGAGGCCGGGCGCCAGGTCGGCGTCGACCTCCGCGCTCTGCCAGGCCCGCGGCGGGGGGCTCGGGGGGGCGCCCGCCATCGCGACGCCCACCTTGCCGGCGAGGCGCACGGCGCCCACCTCGTAGCCGCGGAGGGCGATCTCCGCGTCCGTCACGCGGTGGTCGACCGCCTGGAGGTAGCGCTCGATCGCCTCCTGCCGCTGGTCGGCGTGGATCCGGAGCAGGGCGGCCGAGGTGACGCCGGCGACGAGCAGCGTCATGACCGCCGTGGCCGCCCAGAACTTGTGCTTGGCGAGCAGCCGCGCGAACGCCTGCAGCGGCGTGTCCCGCCGGGTCGCCACCGCATCTCCGCGCAGGAAGGCCCGGACGTCGTCCGCGAGCGCCTCGACGCTCGGGTAGCGCGCGGCCGGGTCGCGCGCCGTCGCCCGCCGGATGATCGCCTTCAGCTCGCGCGCGATGCGCCCGCCGCCGTGGTCGTGGGCGATGGGGAGGAGCTCGCCCTCGCGCGCCCGCCGCAGCGTGACCTCGAGCGCGTCCCGGGGGCGCGGGGAGCGGAGGGTCACGAGGGCGTACAGGATGAGCCCGAGGGCGTACTGGTCGCTGGCCGGGCCGAGGTCGGGGATGCGGCCGGCGGCCTGCTCCGGCGACATCCACGCCGGGGTCCCGATGATCGCCCCGAATTGCGTGCGGCCGTGGGAGCCGGTCGTCGTCACGGCGTCGTCCGCGTCGTCGACCGCGTCCGGGTCGGGGCCGGTGCCGTCGAGGAGCCGGAAGATGCCCCAGTCCATCACGTAGACCTCGCCGAGGTCCCCCACCATGATGTTGTCGGGCTTGAGGTCGCGGTGCAGGACGCGCTTCTTGTGCGCGTAGGCGATGGCGTCGCAGACGTCGAGGAAGAGGGCGAGGCGCCGCGTCAGCCGCTTCGGCTCACCGCGGCGGCCGTGGTCGGCGAGGGCCTCGCGGTCGCGCGCGATGAGCTTGGTCAGCGTCTCGCCGCAGACGAGCTTCATCGAGTAGCCGAGGCCGTGGCCGGGGGAGGCCTCGAGCTCGTAGATGGGGACGATGTTCGGGTGGTCGAGTTGGGCGGTGACCTGCGCCTCGCTGAAGAAGCGCGAGACCACGCCGCGGTTGTCGGCGAGCTCGGGGAGGAGGCGCTTGAACGCCACGCGCCGCCAGAGCCCGCGGTCGCGGACGAGGAGCACCTCGCCCATCGCGCCCTTGCCGACGTGCCCGAGGAGCTCGAAGCGTCCTGGCTCCCCGGTCGCCTCGGGCGCGGACGCGGTGGGCGCCGGCGCGTCGTCGCCTTGGGGGCCCTCCGCGGCGTCGACCCGGGTCCGAGCCCGCCGGTCGGTCGCGGTCGGGCGCTGGGGCGAGGTGTCGCGCGGGTCGTCGTGGCCCTCGTCGACGCGGGTCCCGCGGTCCGCCCCCGGTTCGGGCGGGGTCTCGCCCTCGGAGCCGTGGAGGACCGTGCCGCGCCGCATCCAGTGGAGGTCGAGGGTCGGGGTATAGGTCTCGTCTCCGTCGGGTGCGCGCACCACGAGCGATCCGTCGTCGGTGGCGACGAGGGTCGCGAGCTCGATGGTCTCCTCGGCGTCGTGGGCTTCGGGCACGGGGCCTCCGCGTGCTGGCGCGGGTCGGAGCCGCGCGCCGTGGGAACGGTCGTGTCTACGTTCGGCCATGACAACCGGGAGCGGGAGGGCTGTCAACGCGGCCCGGCGCCGTTTGACAGCCGGTTTCGCGCTGTTAGCCTGAATCGACCGCCTGACAGGAGCGCGCCATGGAGAGCGATGGGCTGTCCGTGATGACCGTCGGAGCCATCGTCGTCGGCGCGGTGGCCGTCGTGGTGGGCCTCGCGGTCGTCGCGATGTCCCGGCACCGGGCCGGCGCGGCGCCGGCGCGGCGGCGACGTCGTCACCCAGCGGCGCGCCTTGAACGCGACGAAGCGCCCACGGCGGACGGAGGCACCCTCCGCCTCGACGACGGGGACGTCGTTGAGGCGGGCGTCGAGCGCGCGCCGGCGGTCGAGCTCAACCCGGACGGCGGCACCCTGCGGCTCGTCAACGTCTGCCCTCACCACCCGGAGCGTCGCACGCGCTGGACCTGCCCCTACTGCAAGGCCGACTTCTGTGACGACTGCCGTCGCCGCACCGGATCGGTCCACCACTGCCCGGACGAGCGCTGCGCCGTGCGGGCGGCGCACGCGGTCGCGGGGGGCTGAGCGTCATTTCTCGGCGGTCGCGCGAACGCTGGACCGGCCGGCGGGTACTCACGGGCACGAGCCACCAACGAGGAGGTGAGATGTGGACGTGAGCTGGATGAAGGTGATGTCCGCCGTGGCGATCGCGGCCCTGGGCCTCGGCGCTCCGGCGTGTGATGGCGGCGACGGGAGCGACGTGCGGGTGCTGGCGACGGCCCTGGTTACGGCGCCGGCGAGCGGCGACGCGGCGACGGTGCGGCTCATCGGGGCGACGGACTGGGAGGCGGTGGGGCGCGCGCAGCGCGGCATGATCGTGCGGGTCGACGGCGAGCCCGTGGGCTTCGTGCTCGGCGACGAGGCGATCATGACCTTCGAGGGCAGCGGCGTCAGCTTCGGCGTTCCGGCCGGCCCCCACGAGATCGCGCTCGCGGACGGCGACGAGGTGCTCTGGGACTTCGGGGTGGTGGAGACGGTCGCCTCGGCCCCGACGGACCTGGTCTACTACGGAAGCCCCGACGATCCGCGGGTGATGCCGCTCGCCGACCTCGGCCGCGAGCTCGCGGAGGGGCAGACGGCGGCGCGCCTGATCAACCTCGACGACCGGCATCAGCCCGTGAGCGCGCTCCTGTGCCCGCAGAACGTCGAGAGCTTCGATGCGTGCGAGGTCGTGGCCGAGGGCCTCGGCTACGGTGATGTGTGGACCGGCACCCTGGCGGTCGCCGACGCCCTGAGCCTGGTCTGGGAGCGGCCGACCCCCGCCGACTACCCGTGGGGACGCTTCGCCGGCGGGACGTCGATCCCGGTCGGGCAGCCGCTGTGCCAGGCGAGCGCGCCGGTCGTGAACACGCTGACGCTCATCCCGGTGCACGCCAACACGCCCGAGGAGGCGCCCGAGTGCCCCTACTGCACCTCGGGCTGGACGATCGGGGACGGCACGACGCCGGGCGACTGCGCCTGGTAGCGCCGAGGCCGCGATGACACCGACCCGGCGCGGCGCGCGCACCCCCTCGCGGGTGATCGCGCGCCGCGCCCCGACCCACTCAGGAGCTGATGAACCACGCTCGGCCCAGAGCCCGGACGCCGCGGCGACCGCTGCGCCGGTGGGCGCTGACGCTGCTCCTGGCGGCCTCGCCGCTGTCGGCCTGCGGCTTCGACCTGGTCGACTTCGGCGCCGACGCCGCGGTGCTCGTCGAGGACGCGACGCTCGACGCCGCGGCTGGGGACA
>SBGO01000484.1 GCA_006226565.1 Deltaproteobacteria bacterium
AGCCGCCGCCCGTCCCGCAGTCGTTGCACGTCCCGCCGCCGCAGTCCGTGCCCGTCTCGTTGCCGTTCTTCACCCCGTCGGTGCACGTCGGCGCCTTGCACAGCCCGCCGGTGCAGACCCCGCTGATGCAGTCGCTCGCGGTGCCGCAGTGCCCGCCGGTGCCGCAGTCGCCGCAGGTCGGACCGCCGCAGTCCACGTCGGTCTCGCTCCCGTTCTTCACGCTGTCGGAGCACGTCGGGACCTGGCAGATCCCGCCCGTGCACACCCCGCTCACGCAGTCGCCGGCGCCGCTGCAGTGCTTGCCGTTGGCGCAGTCGCCGCAGGTCGGGCCGCCGCAGTCCACGTCGGTCTCGCTCGCGTTCTTCACGCCGTCGGAGCACGTCGGGACCTGGCAGATCCCGCCCACGCACACCCCGCTGACGCAGTCGCCCGCGCCGCCGCAGTGCTTGCCGTTGGCGCAGTCGCCACACGTCGGACCGCCGCAGTCGATGTCGGTCTCGCTGCCGTTCTTCACGGTGTCGGAGCACGTCGGCGCCCGGCACGTGCCGCTGATGCAGACGCCGCTGAGGCAGTCGCCCGCGCTCAGGCAGCCGCCGCCCGTCCCGCAGTCGGTGCAGGTCCCGCCGCCGCAGTCGGTGCCGGTCTCGGTCCCGTTCTTCACCCCGTCCGAGCACGTCGGCGCCCGGCACGTGCCGCTGGTGCAGACGCCGCTGATACAGTCGCTGGCGCTGGCGCAGCCTCCGCCGGTGCCGCAGTCGGCGCACGTGCCGCCGCCGCAGTCCGTCCCGGTCTCGTTGCCGTTCTTCACCCCGTCCGAGCACGTCGCCGCCAGGCACAGGTGGGTGCTGCTGCTGCACACCCCGCTGATGCAGTCCGCGCCGGTGCCGCACCCGATGCCCGTCCCGCAGTTGGCGGCGCAGCTCCCGCCGCAGTCCGTCCCCGTCTCGTTGCCGTTCTTCACCCCGTCCGAGCACGTCGCCGCGAGGCACAAGTGGGTGCTGCTGCTGCACACCCCGCTGATGCAGTCCGCGCCGGTGCCGCACCCGACGCCCGTCCCGCAGTTGGCCGCGCAGCTCCCGCCGCAGTCCGTCCCGGTCTCGGTGCCGTTCTTCACCCCGTCCGAGCACGTCGCCGCCGAGCAGGTGTGGGTGCTGCTGTTGCACACCCCGCTGATGCAGTCCGCGCCGGTGCTGCACCCCACGCCCGTCCCGCAGTTGGCCGCGCAGCTGCCGCCGCAGTCCGTCCCCGTCTCGTTGCCGTTCTTCACCCCGTCCGAGCACGACGCCGCCAGGCACAGGTGGGTGCTGCTGCTGCACACCCCGCTGATGCAGTCGGCGCCGGTGCTGCACCCGACGCCGGTGCCGCAGTTGGCCGCGCAGCTCCCGCCGCAGTCCGTCCCGGTCTCGGTGCCGTTCTTCACCCCGTCCGAGCACGTCGCCGCCAGGCACAGGTGGGTGCTGCTGCTGCACACCCCGCTGATGCAGTCGGCGCCGGTGCTGCATCCGACGCCGGTGCCGCAGTTGGCGGTGCAGCTCCCGCCGCAGTCCGTCCCGGTCTCGGTGCCGTTCTTCACCCCGTCCGTGCACGACGGCGCGCGACACGTGCCGCTGAGGCACACGCCGCTGATGCAGTCGGCGCCGCTGGCGCAGCCCTGGCCGGTGCCGCAGTCGGCGCAGGTCGGGCCGCCGCAGTCGACGCCGGTCTCGCTGCCGTTCTTCACGCCGTCCTGGCAGTTGGCGACCGTGCAGTGGTGGTTGAGGCAGATGCCGCTCGGGCACTGGCTGCCGGAGCTGCAGGAGTAGGCGCAGAAGTTGTCGCAGCCGTCGTCGGGGTTGTTGTTGCCGTCGTCGCACTCCTCGGTGTGCGGGTCGACGACGCCGTCGCCGCAGTAGCTCGTGGTCGTGCTGCAGTTGCCGCTGCAGGCCGCGAGGGCGCTGATGAAGAAGCCCGTGTCGAAGGAGCTGTCGCCGGCGTCGCAGGCGATGAGGATGAGCTTGTTGTTGGTCGACCCACCCGCCAGCGGGGCGCGCGTGCTCAGGAGCGGCGTCGAGCCGTCGAACTCCGTGCCGTTGTCCGTGACGACGGAGCTGCCCGAGTAGAAGGGGCCGTTGATGGTGATCGGGTTGCCCTGGGTGTCGAGCTCGATGTTGATGCCGTTGAGGTAGACGGCGACGGCGTCGTTGAACGAGTCGCCGACGTACTCGGGGTACTCCTCGCTGCCGGCGAGCGAGCGGAACTCGATGCCGTTGTAGCCGGCCGCGAGGTTGAAGGTGATGGTCAGCTTGACCGCGTCATAGCTCGAGTATGGGGCGGTGATGACGTCGCAGAGGGGATCGCCGGGCGTGCCGAAGGACGTCGACGTGCTGCCGGAGGAGTTGGGCGCCGTCAGCTGCGAGACGTTGCCCGAGCTGAGCACGATGCCGTTCGGGAGGTTCATCGGCCCGTTGGTGTACGTGCCCGACGCGGTCGACCCACCGGAGAGCGTGGCGCTCGTGATGGTGATGCCGCCGCCGCCCAGGAGCGCCTGGGCGAGCTGCGACGCGTTGGTGTTGACCGTGATGTTCTGCGCCTGCGCGACCCCGCCGAGGGGGAGCGCGAGGAGCAGGAGGACGGACGAGAGTCGATACGTGAACGCGCGGTTGGACGACATGGCCCCCTCGTTGGCGGCGCGTGACCATGACGGAGACCACGCGGCGCCCATGCTGCTTTGCAGCGTGCCTGGATCGAGGCTCACCGGGCCTTTTCACACCCGCGACAGAAACGCTCGACAACACCCGCGAGCCGTCGATCAAAGCGAAGATCGGTACCTTCGCTCGCGCACACGATAACCGACCCGCGAGCGCGGCGCGAGCGCAAGTGGGAGCACGCACGCTGCAGTGCACGTTGGCCCACCTGGGCCCAACCACCGTGTCTTACTGCACACACGTCGACGGGCACGTCCCGGCGCGCCCGTCACCCGGGGGCGGGGTGGCGCGAGGCGCGAGACCCTGTGTCAAAATTCACAGCTACAGCGACGCGGTCGCGCGGACGGTGGTCACGCGAGCGCGGCTCGGGACGCGGCCCAGCGTCGCGCGACGGCACGATCCGAGGGCGTATGGCGCCGCGCGCTCCGGGTTCGAACCGCGCGCGGCCGCAGCCCAGGCCGGGCTCAGGTCGTGGGGAGCTCGCGGAGGGGGGTCGCCGGGTCGAGGTACTGCTCGAGCTTGCGGCGCAGGTAGTCGAGCGCCTTCTTGCGCAGGAGCATCCCCGGGTCCTGACCGTCGAGGTGGACCGCCTTCGGGTCGACGCTGAAGCGACCGTCGATGGTGATGAGCATGTAGCGGCCCGAGAGGTGCCCGACGAGCTCGCTCTCCCACCGCATGCTCATGCCGTGGCGGTTCTGGAAGTAGTTCCCGAGGGCGTGGACGCGGGCGAGGGCGTCCTCGACGGGGAGGCCATGGGAGACGGAGAGTTCAAGTCGCTTGCTCACGAGCCGCAGTTTAGCCACCTGAGCGCGGTGAGCAACGGCGAAGCACACCTTGTGTCGCATCGCCGCCTTTTCGGGATATACAGCCCACATGGAGCGGATCCAGCCGACAGACATCCTCCCCGAGCTCGAGACCGTTTGGGAGCGCCGGGGCGTCAAGGCGACGGCGCTCGTGCCGGGCACCGACGGGACCCTCGCGCGCGGCACGGCCCGGGGGGCGGACGGCGCCGAGCCCGTCGTCGACTTCGATCCCGACGGCGTGATCACCCTCGGCCCGGTCCTGGCGGAGGGAGGGATGGGGGTCGTGCGGCTGGCCGAGCAGCCGTCGCTCAAGCGCGAGGTCGCGGCCAAGGTGCTGCGTCCGGACCGGATGATCCCCGAGGTCGTCGCCGGGCTCTGGCGCGAGGCCTGGGTGACGGGCCACCTCGAGCACCCGAACATCGTCCCGGTGCACCTGCTCGAGCGCCGCGACGGCGCCCCGATCCTGGTGATGAAGCGGATCGAGGGGACGGCGTGGAGCGAGCTGCTCGCCGATCCCGAGGCGCTCGCGCCGCTCAACGACGGCGATCCCTTCGAGTGGCACCTCCGCGTGCTGGCCACCGTCTGTCACGCCGTCCACTTCGCGCACTCGCGCGGCATCGTGCACCTCGATCTCAAGCCGGCGAACGTGATGGTCGGCCGCTTCGGCGAGGTCTACCTCGTCGACTGGGGGGTGGCGGCGAGCCTCCCCGGGGTCGGGCCGTCGTGGCTGCCGCCGGTCGACGAGATCGCGACGGTCTGTGGCACCCCCGCGTACATGTCGCCCGAGCAGGCGAGCGCCGACCGCGCCCGCCTCGGCGCCGGCTCGGACGTCTTCGGGCTGGGCGCCATCCTGCACGAGCTGGTGACCGGCTCGCCGCCCCACCACGGCGCGGACCTGCGCGCGACCTTGATCGACGCCTACCGGAACACCCAGAAGCGCTACGGGCACGAGGTCCCGAGCGACATCGTCGCCACGCTTCACCGCAGCATGGCGCGCGAGCCGGCGGAGCGCTTCCCGACGGCGGAGGCGTTCCGCCGGGCGCTCGAGGACTTCCTGAGCCACCGGGCGTCGACGTCCTTGTCGGAGGCGGCCGAGCAGCAGCTCATCGCGCTGCGGGCGCGGCTGGCGCTGACGTCGGAGGCGCGGACGGTAGACCCCTCGGTGCAGCACGAGCTGATGGAGTGCCAGCTGGGGTTCCGCCAGGCGCTCACGATCTGGTCGGGGAACCAGCAGGCGCGCGGCGGGCTGCGCGCGGTGCTGATCGAGCACATCGAGCAGGCGCTGGCGCTCGAGCAGGCGGACCGGGCGGTGGAGCTGCTCGTCGAGCTCTCCCCGCCGGAGCCGCGGCTGACGGCGGCGGTCGCGGCGCTCGAGGCGCGACAGGCCGAGGAGGCCGCGCGGGTGCGCTCCCTCGAGCGCGACGCCGATCCGAACGTCTTCCACCGCCACCGCAGCGTCATCGCGGCCCTCGCGGGGCTCAGCTGGCTCGTGTGGAACGGCGTCTGCGGGTACCTGCACCGCTCGGGCACGCTGGTCTTCGGCTTCGAGGAGCTCCTCGGGATGAACCTCATCACCCTGGGGATCTTCGGCGCGGCGGCGGTGGTCACGCGGCGAACGCTCCTGTCGACGGCGACGAACCGGCGCGGGCTCCTGCTCTTCGGCGCCGGCTTCCTGACGACGCTCCTGTTCTGGACCTGCGCCCACCTCGCCGGGGTCGACCCGATGGTGAGCCTCGGCCTGAGCGAGCAGATCTACGTCTACTTCCTCTTCGCGATCGCCCTGGTCGTCGACCGCCGCGCCGCCTGGGGCGTGGTGCCGCTGGTGCCGATCGCCGTCCTGGCGGCGCTCTACCCGTTCTGGGCCTTCGAGCTGGCCGGGCTGACCGGCCTCATCACCGGCGCCTGGCTCGCGATCCTCTGGCGGCGCCCGCAGCCCGCGTAGCCGCGGTCACGAGCGTCCGCAGACAGCTGCGCCAGGGCCTCCCCGCGCTCGGGACGCGCGCAGGCCACGTGGCCGGCGGACGTCTCGTCCGCTGTGGCGGCGGTCCGCGCGACAGCCTCCGCGCAGCGCCGGCCGTCCGTCAGGCCAGGGGCGCCACCGCCGGGTCGGCCGCGAGGGCCTTCAGGTCGAACCACGGGCTCTGGTGGGGCAGGCCGTGGCACGCCTCGATGTGGCCGCGCTCGGGCGCCATGACGACCGCCCCGTTGGTGCTGATGCCGTCGTAGTCCACGCGCAGGATGGCGTCGCTGCCGTTGGCGTCGTCGCTCAGCGCGGCCCGCGCCCGGGCGACGTCGAAGGCGCCCGCGCCGCCCGCGACGAGGGCGTCGATCCGCCCGAGCCGCTGGAGCGAAGTGCTCGACGGCGCCGCCCCCTCGACCACGACGTTCCCCGGCACCTTGCAGTGGTTGGTGTGGTTGAAGTAGCCGCGGGTGACCTCGGTCACCGCGTGGCTCCGCGCGCTGCACTCGATGGCGAAGGCGCGCCCGCCGCCGTCGGCCATATAATAGTAGTGGCCGCCCGCCCGCGGCGCCTCGGTCACCGCGCGCACCGCGTCGTCGAGGTCGCGCGCGGAGAGCGCCTTGTGGATGATGCTGAGGTAGGTCACCCCGGGCCGCGCGTCGGTGGTCCGGACGTTCGTCGTCCCGATGGCGACGCCCGCGTCGTTCATCCCGATGAGGGACAGGCAGCCGGCGGTCGTCAGGCACCAGGTCTCCGGGCCGTCGGCGGGCACGCGGTGGACGCCGAGGACGAACGGCATGTTGTCGCTCGCGAGGTCCCAGGTCTGCCCGACGAGGACCTGCCCGTCGGCGGTGACGTCCCGCTGCGCGATGAACGAGGTGCAGCCGCCGAAGGCGTCGAGCTGCCCCGGCCACGACAGCACGTCGCGGATGTCGGTCAGCCCGTTCAGCGCGAGGATCTCCTCGACCGACAGCCCCGCGCCCTCGGCGATGCCGCTCAGCTCCTCGAAGCCGGCCGGGTCGTAGGCCCGGGTCGGGGCGACGCAGCGCCGCGCGACGTCGAGGACGCCGCCGGGGGCGACCTCCTGCCCGCCGTACTTCGCCGCCTGCATGATGGCGTTGGCGACCCTCAGCGCGAAGAACTCGCGGATGGCGTCGCGCTCGCTCTCGCCGAACGCACGCCCCATCTCCCGCGGTGAACCCGTCAGCGTCAGCATCTTCATGGGCGGGATGGTCCGCCCGCGCGGCGGCGATTGCAAGCCTCTCCGTACGGGCCCCGTGATGGTGTGACCGCGCCGGCGTGCTATCCTCCGCGCCGATTCCCCAGGAGCTCCCGGTGTCGAAGCCCTCCCCCCTCGCCCTGCTCTTCGCGGCCTCGTGGCTCGCCGCGTGCGTGTCCAACCCGACCCCGCACCCCGCCGGCCAGGACGTCTACGAGCGGGACACCCTGACCCCCGACGACAAGGACGACGACACCCTGCCCACCTCTGTCGGCGGCGACGTCGAGACCAGCCCGCCCTGGGAGGACGGCCAGGCGACGTCGAACGACGGCGCCGACGCGGACGCCAGCGACGGCGACGACGGCGACGTGGACGACGCGGAGGACGCGGACACCACGCCGCCCGCCCCGCCGGTCATCACCCTCACCGTCAACCGCATCCCGGCCGAGATGAACGGCGCCATCCCGTGGACCGACACGAGCGGCGGCGAGCACGCCTTCACGCTCCGCGTCAACCGCGCCTACGCGACCCTCGACGTGCTGACCGACGCCCGCGCGGGCGGCCCGGTGGACTGGTCGACCCTGGCCGTCCGCTGCCAGGCCGACGGCGAGGCGCTGTCCCTCGGCGCGCTCACGCCGGCCGACGACGGCCTGTCCGCGAGCCTCGCCATCACCGCGGAGGACCCGCTCCCCGACGGCGCGACGCTGACGTGCGAGGCCGAGGTCAGCGGCCCCGGCGGCGCGGCCGCGCCCAGCGCCCTGACCTTCGTCGCCGGCACCCTGGCGGCCGACAAGGACCCCTTCGCCAGCGAGGACGTGTGGCTGGTCGTGCTGTCGCGCGACATCTTCTCGCTCCAGTCCGAGACGCGCAGCGACGGCACCGTCGGCCTCACCTCGACCTACCTGCCCGAGGGCAACGGCGTCATCGACTTCGTCGAGCCCTTCTACGTCATGGGGCTCATGTCCCCCGACCACCCCGAGGCGACCGAGGCGGTCCGGCAGCACCTCATCCGCACCATCCGCCGCCGGGCCTACGAGATCTTCGGCCTCGACGCGGAGGGGCGCCCGACCGCGGACGGGGTGCGCCTCCGCCTCTACTTCGAGGGGGACCCCGGCGCGCCGGACCCCGCGGACTTCGCCACCGGCGACTTCTCGATGATCGCCCTCGGGGGGGACGGCAAGCTCGCCGACCAGCTCGGCGGGATCTTCGGGCGCGCGCTCATCGACTGGAACAACCAGGAGCGCGAGGACGACGCCGTCTACGGCCTCGGCGTCTTCCCCACCGGGCTCGTGCGGGCGGTCCTGGGGCTCCCGATCGGCGCCTACCTCCTCGCCGACCTCATGCCGAGCGCCGGCGGCGTCCCGATCGGCGCCGACCCCGGCGACGCGGTCTTCATCGGGCGTGACGACGACGAGCTCGAGGGCCCGCTCCCGGCGGAGGCGATCCACCGCCAGGAGCTCTACGTCCTGGGCGTGGACATGGGCGGGCTGGCGCTCGCGAGCATCCTCTGCCACGAGATCGGCCACTCCCTCGGGCTCGTGCCCTTCGGGCCGCCCAGCGAGGGCCTCTTCGCCGGCGTCGACGGCCCCGAGTTCCTCGAGTCCTTCGCCCCGGACGCCCACATCGACACCGCCGGGCTCAACATCATGCAGACCGGGGGGAGCGTCGACTGGACCACCGCGCTCGGCTCCGAGCCGCGCTTCAACCCGCTGAACTGGGCCTACCTGCGGCGCCAGATCATCGTCGACGGCGTCTCCGTCCAGCGCGCCACGCGCCTGCCCGGCGACCGGCCCACGGCGCCCTGACCCGCGCGAGCGGCCGGGGGACTCGCGCGAAGGCCGCTCAGACAGGCCACAAGGCGCTGAACCGGCACGGCTTCTTACCACGGAGAGCGCGGAACTCACGGAGGGGGCAGCGGGGCGCGCTCGGAGTTTCGGCTCGAGCGGCCACGCATCCTCCGTGCCCTCCGTGGCCTCCGTGGTGGAAAGATGTGTTCGATCTCAGCGGGTTATCCCCAAGTGACCCGGCACTGGGACTAGCGCTTCTTCTTCTTCTTCGCCTGCCGCTGGGCGAAGCGCTCCTTGGCGAAGGCGCGCGCGGCCTCCTCGTCGTGGTCGTCGGGGATCGGGACCACGTCCTGCTCGTCGTGGTGCTCGCTGAGGTCCCCGGGGCGCGCCCCGAGCTCGAACAGGGTGACCTCGCGGTTGCCGCGGTCGCCGAGGCGGAAGGGCATGACCGCCGCCCCGATGCCGGCGCCGACGTAGACCGCGCCGCTGTGGATGCCGTCGCTGGCGCGGGCGCCGTAGAGGCCGTGGATGAAGCGGTGCTTGGCGAGGCGGCCGATGGTCCACTCGTTGAGCCGGGCGACCGTGAGCTGCCCGGCGTGGGTGTGGCCGGAGAGCACCAACGGGACGCCGGCGTTCCAGAGGCCGTCCGCCTCCTCGGCGATGTGCGAGAGGCCGAGGGTGGGGAGCTTCGCGTTGAGGCCCTTGATCGCCTTGTCGCGGTCGGCGTGCCCGGTGTAGGCGTCGTCGAGCCCGACGAGCTGCAGCGTCTGGCGCTGGATCGTGATCGTGGTGTTGGCGTTGTTGAGGAGCTCCACGCCGCCCTTGCGGAGGGCGCGCCGCACCTGCTTGGCGCCGGCCCAGTGGTCGTGGTTGCCGAGGACGCCGTAGACGGGCGCCTCGAAGCGCCGCATGAGGGCCGTGAGCTCGTCGAGCCAGGCGTGGCTGTGGCACACGAAGTCGCCGGTCAGGACGACCACGTCGGGCTTCTCGCGGTTGACGATGTCGACGGCCTCGACCTGGACCTTGTGCGGGGTGACGAGGCCGACGTGCTGGTCGGTGATGTGGGCCACCCGGATCGGCTGCGTGAGCTGCTCGGCATGCAGCTCGTGGCCGGCAAAGCGGCGGAGCCGTATGCGGAAGCGCTCTCGCGTCGCCGCCTTGAGCTCCTTGTTGGCGCGCCGGCGGGCGCGGTGTTCGGAGAGGCGTTCACGCAGCATCGAAACCGGCATGCTGTCCACTCTACGCACGCGCGGCGCGACGTTCGAGCGTTTCTTGGCCGCGCCGGTGACGCGGCCGCGCCGGGGCCGCTGGCTAGCCCTCCGCAGGCCCCTCCGCGCGGGCGGCGTGGTGCGCCTGGTGGTGGTCCCAGGCGTGCTCGTAGTCGATGACGCGGCGGAAGGAGCCGGACAGGAGCCCGATCTCGTGGGGCAGGACCGCGCCGCTGTCGAGCTGCTCGGCGATCCACAGGCACTGGCGCGCGCGATCGCGATCGCCCCCGAAGAGGAGGACGTCGGCCGAGGCGCGGAGCGAGCGCGCGGCCCGGGCCTGGGCCTGGGCGTTGCCGTAGTAGGCGTCGCAGCCGGCGTCGGCGAGGCCCTGGAGGCGGTCGACGAGCTCGTCGCGGGTCAGCTCGTCGTCGCGCTCGGTGGTCTCGATGACCTGGGTGATGAGCGCGTCGATGGCCGCCTGATCGGGCACGACCGGCCCGATGGCCATCACGTCGACGAGCTCGGCCGTGCGCTCGGCGAGGGCGTCGGAGATCGGCTCGTCCGCGAGCAGGGTCGCCGCGTCGGCGCGGGCCGCGTCGGCGCCGCGGCCCCGGGCGCGCTCGCACCAGAAGAGCACCTCGGACCACCCCGGCGGGAAGGCGCCGCTGTCGGCCCGGAGCGCGTCGCCGATGTGGCCGACCATCGCGAGGCCCAGGTCGGCGCTGGCGATGATGGGCTTACCAGGCAGCTCCTCGTCCTGGACGTCGCGGCGGTACTGACGGAGGCGCCCGGCGCTCATCTTCTCGAGCACCGTGGTCCGCGCCTGACCGCCCCAGGCCGCGGTCTCGACCCCGACCGGCAGGGCGTCGGGGAGCTCGGCGAGGAGCACCCAGTAGCGCCCGGCCAGGCCGGGGGCGCTGACGAGCACGATGTCGTCGAGGCCGGCGCCGGCGGTGAGCGAGATCCCGGCGGGTCGCGCCGGGGCCGACGCCGCCACGCCGGCGGACTTCAGCTGGTAGGCGGCCTTCTTGGCGGCCTTCTTCACCGCCTTCGGGAAGGCGGGGCGCCCCATCAGCTCGAGGTGATCGCGCCGACCGGCGGCCTTGAGCGCGGCGATGGCGTCGGGCAGGGCGTCGGCGGCGGCGGTCGCGGCCGCGTCGGCGGCGGCCGGGTCGGCGGGGCCGGTGACGAAGGCGTCGAGCGCGGCGTGCAGGGTCGGATCGTTCATGGGGCGTTCCTCCGAGGCGCGCCCAGCCGTATCAGATCCGCCGCGCGCGGCAAAGGGCCCCCGCACCCGAGGGCGCCGACCTCACCACAGCGCGAGCTGCTTCGCCCCCTTGTGGGGTCGGCGGAACGGGGTCGGATCCGGCAGCTGCGGCGGCCGCTGATAGCCGAGCCGGCGGGCGTGCGCCTCGGCCAGCTCGTCGATGGCCTTCCAGCGCTCGCCCACGCCGACCATCCGGCGCCCGAAGCGCCCCTCGTCGAGCTTGCCGCCGCGGCACTCCCGGAGCGCGCTCATCACCCGCTCGGCCCGGTGGGGCAGCGCCAGGGAGAGGCGGTGGACGAAGACCTCCTCGACCGGCCCCGGGAGGCGCAGGAGCGAGCGCCCGGTGAAGGTGGCGCCGGCGTCGCGGGCCCGCTTCAGAATGGTCGGGACCTGGCTGTCGCTCAGCCCCGGGATGATGGGCGCGACCATCACGCCGACGGGCACGCCGCCCTTGGCGAGGCGCTCGATCGCCTTGTAGCGCCGCGCCGGGCTCGGCGCGTGGGGCTCGAGGGCGCGGGCCTGCGCCTCGTCGTCGAAGGGGATGCTGAGGTGGACTGTGCAGTGCGCCTCGCGGGCGAGGTCGGCGAGGAGCTCGACGTCGCGCTCCACCAGGGCCGACTTGGTGATGATGCTGACGGGGTTCTTGTACTCGAGGCAGACCTTGAGGCAGGCGCGGGTCAGGCCGAGGCTGGCCTCGAGGGGCTGGTAGCAGTCGGTGTTGCCGCTGAACGCGATCAGGTCGCCGCGCCACGACGGCTTGTCGAAGGCCGCCCGCAGGAGCGCGGCGATGTCGGGCTTGTAGACGAGCTTCCGCTCGAAGTCCGTGCCGGCCCCGAAGTCGAGGTGCTCGTGGCTCGGCCGCGCGTAGCAGTACGCGCAGCCGTGGTAGCAGCCGCGGTAGGGGTTCACGCTGAAGGCGAAGCCCAGATCGGGGCTGTCGTTCTTGGAGAGCGCCGAGCGCGTGCGGTCCTCGAACAGCTCGAGCACCGCCAGCGGCGGCGGACCGACGTGCTCGACGACGCCGTGGTGCCACGGATTCGGCGGGTTGTGGATGAGGCGGAGCGCCTCGCGTGCGGCCTTCGCGGTCATGGCTGAACGATAGACCTGAACGCCTGTACAGGTCAATTACGAATCGTCCGCAGACCCGCCGCCCGCGCGCTACTGCCCGAGGAAGCTCGAGATCGCGGCCACGCGGTTGCGAAGGTGCGTCACGATCGCGTCCGCGCTGGCGTTGAAGGTCGCCGCGTTGGTCACGAAGGTGTAGCCGGCCAGCTCGCCCTCGTCGCCGACGACGTAGGGGGTGACGAGGTCGTGGGCCGCCTGGACGACGGGCGCGAGGGCGTCGACGTCGAGGACGGCGTCGACGAGCTCGCCGAGGTGCTCGCGGTAGCGGGCGGCGTAGACGGCGTCGTCCATGAGGTAGCGGATGAGGGGCCACTGCCCGGTGATGGCGGCGAGGTCGAGGGCCGGGGCGCGGTTGTTGGACTGGAGCGCCTCGTTGTGGTCCCAGGGGATCCAGACGAAGCGACCGTCGGTCCCCTCGGCCTGGTAGAGGTAGTAGTTGTGGGACATCACGCCGTAGGTGTCCCAGTTCTGGATGGCGGTGTTCACGGCGAGCCAGCGCAGGAAGAGGTCGACGTCGAGGGCCTCCTCGAGGCCGGCGCGCCAGGCGGCCGCGTCGGTGCGGTCGGCGTGGAGGGCGTCGTAGAGCGCTCGGGCGTCGGAGTAGTCGGCGAGGTCCTCGTGGGTCTTCTTGACCAGGGTGTCCTCGTCCCAGGTCGCCCACTGCGCGCCGACGCCGTCGGGCTTGTAGAGGTTGCCGTCGTTGTCGTCGAACCAGCCGTCGAGGAAGGACTTGTCGGAGGGCACCTCGCCGGCGGTGTAGAGGCCGAAGTACTGGAGCCCGTCGCCGTGGTCGACGAAGACGCGCCAGAAGGCGTTCTGCGCGGTCGGGACGCCGGCGGCGGTGTAGAGATCGCGCGCGAGCTTGGCGCGGATCTGGCTGTCGTCCTTGAAGCCGTTGGCGAGGCTGACGTGCTTGAAGCCGAAGAGGCGCTGGTCCTCGGTCTCGGGGTAGGTGTCCTCGAACTCGTCGAACTTCAGCCGCAGCGGGAGCTTGGCGTTGCCCTGCTGGTAGGCCGAGCGCAGCGAGGAGTTGCCTTTGTAGCGGACGCCGACGTGCTCGAGGGTCACGTCGCGGAAGCGGACGGTGGCCTCGACGTAGATCGGATCCTCGTCGAGGTCGACGGCGCCGCCCGGAGGCTGCCCGGGGCCCGAGGAGCTGCCGAGGAGCTCGGCCAGGTTGGCCTGCATCGCCGCCCAGTTCTCCGGGGTGATGACGATCTCGACCCGCGGGACCTCGTCCTGGGGGAAGACGGCGTCGTAGTCCGGGCCGTCGTCGCTGACGACGGTGCCGGTGTCGGTCGTGTTGGCCGTGTCCGCGGCGCTGGCCGTGTCCGCGGCGCTGGCCGTGTCCGCGACGTTCGCGTCGTCGGCCGTGACCGTGTCGTCGAGGGTCGTGGCGGTGTCTGCGAGGCCCCCGGTGGAGCCGTCGGCGCCGCACGCGGCGGTGGCGGCGAAGAGCGTGAGCAGGGCGGCGCGCGCCAGGACGGGACGGGGCATGAGAGCTCCTATCGGCTCGATGAGGGTGGACCGCGCAGGGACGTGATGCAGGTCAGTGTACCTGACCGTCCGAATCGCTCGAACGTGAGCAAAAAAAGTCCACGAGGCGTGACGGATTCGCGTCGGCCCCGCCAATCCCCCTGGCGAAACCCACTTCCCACGAGCCAGGAGGGGACCCGATGATCGCGACGACGGACACGAGGACGCTGCTCGCCGCAGTGCTCGCCACCACGCTGAGCGCCGGCCTCGCCGGGTGCCTCGAGGACCCGATCGCCCGCGGCGAGGCGCCGTCGCTCGAGCTCACCGACCGCGACCGCGCGATCACGCCGACCACGGTGGTGACGCTGCTCGGCGCCCAGAGCCACGCGATCACGGTGCGCAACGCCGGTGAGGCGGTGCTCGAGGTGCGCGGGATCGCGGTCGAGAGCACCCCCGCCGGGGCGCTCGTGGTCGACGCCACGCCGCTGCCGAGCGCGGAGGCGCCGGTCCTCGTCCACCCGGAGGGCGGCCCCGAGAGCCCGACGAGCTGGAGCTTCTCCGTGTCGCTCGCCCCCGGGGTCGACCCGGCCGACGTGACCGGGACGGTGACGGTCACCACGAACCCGACCCTCGCCGAGAAGACCGCCTTCAGCTTCCCGATCGAGGTGCTCGAGGCGACCCCGCGCCTGTCGGTGCAGCCGGCGACGCTCGACTTCGAGCAGGTGCCGCCGGGCGAGACGGCGACGCGCCAGCTGACGCTCCTCAACACCGGCGACGCGCCGCTCGTGGTCACGCACTTCGTCCTCAGCGGCCACCCGGGCTTCGCGCTGACGATCGGCGACGCCACCTTCCCGGTCTCGCCCGAGACCGCGAGCGCGGGCATCACGCTCGACCCGCCCGTCGCCATCGCCGCGGGCTCGACCGAGTCCCTCGTGGTCTCCTTCGCGTCCACCGGGGCCGAGGCGGCCGAGGCCACCCTCGTCTTCACCTCCGACGGGGCGCCGAGCGGCCTGGTCGTGCCGCTGTCGGCCAACGCCCACGGGCCCTGCATCGCCATCAACCCGAGCCGGGTCGACTTCGGCGGCAAGGTCGTCGGCTCGCAGTCCACCTCGACCGTCGACATCCTCTCCTGCGGCGACGCCCCGCTGGTCGTGAGCGCGCTCTCCGTCGTGGACGACGCCGGCGGCGTCTTCTCGGCGGACACCGCGGCGCTCGGGGCGACCCCGCTGACCGTGGCCCCGGGCCAGTCGCTGACCGTCCCCGTGACCTACGCGCCGAGCGCGGCGGCGCTCTTCGACGACCTCGGGACGCCCATCGCCGACTACGCGGCGCTGCGCATCGAGAGCAACGCGCTCCTGCCCCGGCTCGAGGTGCAGCTCCGCGGCTTCGGCACGGTGACCGACTGCCCGACGGCGGCCATCATCGTCCCCGAGGGCGAGGAGGTCATCCCCCAGACCAAGCTCCACCTCGTCGGCTCGCAGAGCTTCGGGACGATGCCCATCGCGAGCTACCAGTGGACGGTCGAGCAGCCCGTCGGCTCGGCGTCGGTCTTCCTGCCGAGCGCCGCCGCGCCGGACCCGACCTTCGAGGCGAACGTCGTCGGGACCTACGTCTTCCACCTCACCGTCACGGACATCGAGGGCACCGAGGGCTGCCAGCAGGCGACCTACGTCGTCACCGTATCGAGCGGCGAGGCGCTCCACATCGAGCTCCTGTGGACGACCCCGAACGATCCCGACGAGACCGACGAGGGCCCGGTCGCCGGCTCCGACCTCGATCTGCACTTCGCGCACCCCTTCGCGGCGGGCGCCGACGGCGACCGCGACGGCGAGCCGGACCCGTGGTTCGACGCGCAGTTCGACGCCTTCTGGTACAACCCGCGCCCGAACTGGGGGAGCCTCGACCCGCTCGTCGATGACGACCCGCGCCTCGACCGCGACGACACCGACGGCGCCGGGCCCGAGAACCTCAACCTGAGCGTGCCCGAGAACGTGACCTACGAGATCGGCGTGCACTCGTGGAACGACCACGGCTTCGGGGTGAGCTACGCGACCGTCCGCGTCTACGAGTACGGCAACCTCGTGTTCGAGTGGGCGGACGTGGAGATCCTGCCGTGCGCGATGTGGAAGGTCGGCACCGTGGCGTGGCCGAGCGGCGTCGTGACCCCGCTCCTCGACGCCAGCGGGCAGTCGCCGGCGATGGTCCCGAACTACGTCAACCCGTACTTCCCCAACGACTGCGGGACCTGAGCCGAGGCCGCGCGTCCGAGGCGCCGCCGCCCCGCTCGGGTCGGCGGCGCTTCGCGTTCAGGGGGCCAGCGCGAGGGCCGCGATGGGGCGCCAGGTGCGGGCGGGGTCGTCGCCGAGGAGGGCGCGGACGGGCATCCCGCTGTGGAGGACGAGGAGCTCGACGTGGCGGAGGGCGAACATCGGGGTCGCCCCGCGGGCGCGCTCGACGCGGTAGCGCGCGACGGCGAGGAAGAGGACGCCGAGGAGCCAGGCGAGGTCGGTGCGGGTCGAGTAGAAGGCCGGGACGAGCAGGCGGTGGGCGAGGTAGCGGGCGAGCAGCGCGTCCTCGCTGCCGGAGAAGTCCGGGGCGTCGGGCATCGGGCGGTAGACGCTCTCCGACCAGAGGCCCATGACGCCGGCGGTGACGGCGCCGCGCTCGCCGAGCTGGCCGAGGAGCTCGCCGCTGAAGGCGCCGTGGGCCCAGGCGCCGTCGGGGACGGCGACCGGGGCGACCGGGGGGACGCCGGCCTCGGCGACGAGGGAAGCGAGGCGCTTGGCGAGGGTGTCGCCGCGATCGAAGGCGGCGGCGAGGGCGTCGTGGCGGCGCCAGAAGAGGTCGGCCCGCAGGCGGCCGCCGTCGGTGTCGTAGAAGCGCCGGTCGAAGCCGCCGAGGTTGGTGACGTACTCGACCGGGGGCTCGCCGTCGGGCTCCTCGACCACGTCGAGGGCGACCTGATCGGCGAGGAGGCCGAGGGCGGTCGGGCACGTGAAGGTGAGGCCGACGCGCAGGCGCTCCGGGGTGTAGAGCTGGAGGTAGGGGTAGCGCGAGCAGATGGAGGGCAGGCCGCTGGTGCCGTGGGCCATGCGCCAGCCGCAGCGCTGGTCCTCGGTGAGGAAGAGGCAGGCGCCCTGGTCCTCGGGGCCGGTCATCGGGACGCCGCGCCAGCCGTCCTCGTCGGGCGGGGCGTCGGGGTCGAAGGCGGCGGCGCGGGGGTCGGCGGCGACGAGCAGGGTCTGGTGCATGCGGCGGTAGGTGACCCCGTCGACGCCGATGCGGTGCCCGCGGCAGCAGTGGCCGCGCATGTGGCAGCGCCAGGCGGAGACGATGCGGTCGTAGGTCAGCACGGGGTCCATCACGGCTCCTCGCGGGCGGTGGGCGCGCCGTGCAGAAAGTGTGATGACCTGGGGTCTGACCCCATCACTTCACACTTTCCGCGGCGGCGGGTCGAAAAGTGTGATGACCTGGGGTCTGACCCCATTACTTCACACTTTCTTGGAGGGTGGGGTGGGCGATGCGCAGGGCGCCGTCCTCGAGGGTCACGGTCGGGCAGAAGTCGTGGTCGGCGCGCTCGCGGGTCCAGAGGGCGCCGGTGCGGTCGCGCTCCTCCGGGTGACTGAAGGTGTAGTACCAGAGGGTGCTGCGGAGGTAGCGCGGCGGCCCCTCCGGGAAGGGGTCGCCGTCGAGGAGGCCGAGGACGTCGGGCTGTCCCTCGAGGAGGCGCTGGAGGAAGGCCGGATACCAGCGCGTGCGGCGGCAGTCGCCGGCGAGGGCGGCGAACCAGAGCTGCCAGTCGAGCCGCGGCATGTGGGGGCCGGCGAGGTCGGGCCCCTCGGTCAGGTCGTCGTTCGGCTTCCAGGCGAAGCGGTAGGGGCGCCAGGTGACGCCGTCGCGGCTGCCCTCGAGGAGGATCTCGGGGCGCTCGGCGGTCATCGTCGCGAAGAGCCCGTAGCTGCTCGTGAGCTGGAGGGGCCCCAGGTAGGCGGCCACGTCGCGGAGCGCGTCCGGGGGGCCGTCGCGGTCGACGCGCAGCCAGGCGTGCGTCACCGAGACGACGGCGAGGACGCCGGCCAGAACCGCGACCGGGACGCGGCGGCCGACCCGCGGGCGGCGGTGCGCGAAGCCGTGGCTGTCGGGGACGCGGGCGCGCCAGCGGCGCGGGACGAGGGCGCGCAGGGCGCCGTCGTCGAGGAGCGTCAGGGCCAGGGCGACGCTGAGCAGGTTGAAGTAGCCGTAGTTGCCGGTCAGGCCGATGCCGCCCATGAGGAGCGCCGTGCCCCAGAAGGCGAGGTAGCGGAGGCGCCGGAGCCCGAGGAGGGCGAGCCACGGCAGGACGTCCTCGGCGAGGATCATGAAGACGACGGCGGGGACGTGGGTCCAGGTGGCCTGGTGGGCGAGCCAGCTCAGCGGGTTCGGGAGCGGCTGGGTCCAATAATGATAGTCGAGGGCGGTGAGGTCGGCCCAGACCGGGTCGTGGCTGAGGATCTTCACGAGGCCCGAGAGGATCATCAGCTTCAGGACGAGGAGCCGCAGGAGCCACACGCCGGCCCAGGGCGGCGCGCGGTCGGCGGCGAGGCCGGGGCGGAGACCGCGCCACGGGACGAGGAAGAGCGAGGCGAAGAGGGCCTCGAGCAGGAGCGCGTCCCACTGGTAGCCCATGAAGACGCCGCCGGTGCTGACGAGCGACAGGTAGCTGAGCCACAGGACGAGGAGCGCCGGTCCCGGGACCAGGTTGAACAGCAGGAGCAGCGCCGAGACGGTGGCCGTCCCGCAGAGCAGGTGGAGCCCGTGGGCGTTGGGGGCGAGCCAGAGGAGCGTCGGCACCTGGCGCCAGCGCTCGAGGTCGCTCCAGCCGACGGTGTCGGCGTGCTGGCGGACGGCGTCGAGGAAGTCGGCGGCCGGCGCGATGCCGTCGGGGCCGACGAGGCCGTCGACCTGCACCCACCACGAGAGGGTCGCGAAGAGCGCGACGAGCGCCAGGAGCCGCAGGAAGAGCCAGCGCACGAGGACCTGGCGCGGCCGCCGCAGGTCGGTGCCGACGAAGACGCGCGTCACCCGGTCGGCGGCGACCCGGTGGCGCGCGACGAGGCGGTAGGCCAGGTCGGTCGCGGGTCGAAACCCCGGGAGGTGACGGTACAGGGTGCGGAAGACGGGGAGGCGTCCGGTGAAGCCGCCGAGCTCGGCGATGGCGGCGCCCCCCCGGAAGGGGGTGGGGGCGCCGGGGACGACGAGGTGGGCCGCCTCGCGGACGGCCGCGGCGGGGACCGCGAGGTCCTGCTCGTCGCCGGCGACGCCGACGTAATCGACACGATCCCCGGTGAGCTGCTGCCAGCGCGGGATCCAGCGCCGGCAGAAGCCGCAGCGGGCGTCGAAGTAGAAGGTGGGGCGCGCGAGGCTCACGGTCGGTGAGCGTGCCACGGCGCCGGGGGGGACGCGAGCGGGACGCGGATCGCGCGCAGGGGCCGTCGGGGTGGGCGTCGCGCTGTGCAATAGCGACACCGCGGTGTCGCATCGTTGTCATCGAAGGAGCGGTCCTGATAGGTTCGCGCGCATGCTCGGTTTCTCGCGGCGCCTCGCCGGTTACTCGCTTCTAGCCACGTTCGCGCTCTCCGCCTGCGGAGGCGAGACGACTGCGCCCACCGACGACGGCGACGTGATCGACGTGCTCGAGGATACGTTCGAGCCCGACACCGTCGACACCGTCGAGCCCGACACGGTGACGGTGGACACCGAAGACGCCTACGACGCCTACGACACGGCGCCGACGGATACGCTGCACGACCCGCTGGCGTCCGAGGATCCGACGCCGCCGTTTCTGCCCGAGGACCCGCCGCCGCCCGAGCCGGTGCTGTGCCTCGACATCGTCAACGCCGACGCCGAGATGGGGAACCTGACGGGCTGGGTGGTGGCCGAGGGCGCCTTCCGCGCCCAGAAGGAGACGAGCCTCTTCGACGGCGACTTCCCGCCGGCCTTCGAGGGCGACTACTACTTCTACGCCGGCGAGGCCGAGCGCTCACGCCTGGTGCAGGACGTCGACGTGACGGCGCTCCTGGCCGACGAGAACGCGACGATTCGCTACGTCGCCTTCGACGCCTTCGTGCGCGACTACACCGCGCGCGACCAGGCGTGGATCGGGCTGAGCGCGCTCGACGCCGAGGGCAACGTCCTCCGGGCCCACAGCCAGGGCCCCTTCGCCGACCAGCACTGGCAGCTCGCCGAGACGACGATGGAGCTGCCGGAGGGGACGGCGACGCTGCGCCTCGAGCTGACCGGGATCCGGAAGAAGGGCGACTCGAACGACGCCTACTTCGACGCGCTGTCGCTGTGCGCCTTCGACGAGCCGCCGCGCGCCGATCCGGCGCAGCTCTACGCCATGCCGTACCTCATGAACGTCACGCCCACCGAGGTGACGGTGATGTTCGAGACGCGGACGCCCGTCATCGCCCGGGTCGAGTACGGCGACGCGCCCGACGAGCTCACGAAGACGGCCACCGAGGAGGCGCCGGTCACCCTCCACCAGATCCGGCTGACCGACCTGACGCCGGGCGCGCGCAACTGGTATCGCGTGGTGGTCGGCGGCGCGGGGCTGCCCCCCTACGACTTCCTGACGGCGCTGCCGCCCGAGGATGACGGGCGCATCGAGTTCGTCGAGCTCGGCGACAACCAGGACGGGCCGGCGTTCTTCACCCAGCTGGTGAAGGAGATGTCGGCCGTCGACCCGGACTTCGTGCTCCACGCCGGGGACTGCGTGCAGGACGGGCAGCGGTGGGACTACCGCAACACCTTCCTCGGGCCCTACTTCGGGCTCGGCAACCGCACGCCGCTGGTGATCGCGCAAGGCAACCACGAGACCTACAGCTCGGGGATCTTCGTCAGCAACGACGCCCGCAAGCTCTGGGAGGAGTACGTCGACCAGCCCGGCGACGAGCACTGCTTCGGCTTCCGCTGGGGGCAGCTCTTCGTGCTCGTGGTCGACACCGAGCTGGCGCACGCCTTCGGCAGCGCGCAGTACGCCTGCATCGAGGAGCACCTGAAGTCGGACGCGTGCCAGACGGCGACCTTCCGGACCGCCATCTTCCACCGCCCGGCGCTGGTCGAGTGGTGGGACTCGGTGGCGAGCTTCCCGTCGCCGGTGACGTACTTCGCCGGCGGCATGGACGCGCCCGACGTGCGCGAGTCGCTGGCGCCGCTCTTCGAGCAATACGGCGTGCAGCTCGTCTTCAACGGGCACAACCACCTCTACCAGTACGTGCCGGCGTGGCCCTACACGGTCGCCTGGGTGAGCTCCGGCGGCGGCGGCGGCGGCCTCGAGAGCGGCGACGAGTCGAGCCGGGTCAACGACTGGAGCCCCTTCGTCGAGACCACGCTCTTCGGCCACCACCACTACCTGCACGTGATCATCGAGGACGGCGTGATGGCCGTGCGCGCGGTCGCCCTCGGCGGCGAGGTGCTGCACACCTTCTACGTCATGCCGTAGAGAAGAGTGTGACGTGTCGGGGCTAGACCCCATGCCGCTCAGATAGGCCACAAGTCGCTGAACCGGCACGTCTTTTCTACCACGGAGAGCACGAAGCTCACGGAGGGGGGAGCGGCTCGCGCCCAGTTTCGGCTCGAGCGGCCACACGTCCTCCGTGCCCTCCGTGGTTAGACCCCAGCGCTTCACACGCTTCAGTCGACGGTCACGGTGCCGAGGTTGGACACCGAGAAGGTGTCGGCGGTGCCGGGGTCGAAGTCGCAGTAGATGTAGTTGAGCCCGGCGTCGTCGCTGAAGCGCCAGCCGTAGCTGTAGACCCCGGCGGTCGGCACGGTGAAGGTGCCGCTGAACTCGTCGTTGTCGAAGAACTGGCGGTTCCACGTGGTGTCGGCGGACCAGCGCCACCCCGGCTCGTTGCGCGGGTCGGAGCCGTGCGGGCCCCAGCCGATCTCGGCGACGATGCCGGCGGGCGGGCCGGCGAGCTCGGTCACGCCGATGCTCCGCACCTGGCCGTAGACGTCGCCCACCGGCTGCCCCACGCTGGCGTCGGGCAGGGTCGCCGGGAACTGGAGGTCGCACCAGCTGATCTGGACGACCGCCTCGCCGGTGTAGCGATAGGCGTGGTCGCGGCTCCCCGACTGGCTGCCCTTGGCGACCATGACGGTGACCCAGCCGGCGCTCCCGGCCGGGGTCGTGCACGCGAGGGTCGCGTCGTCGAGCACCTCCCAGGCCGCGCAGGGGACCCCGCCGACGCGCACGTCGGTGGCCCCGGTGAAGCCCGAGCCGTGGACGAGGACGGCCTCGCCGCCGTTGTCGACGCCGTTGTCCGGGGTGACCGAGGCGACCACCGGCGCGCCGGAGCAGGCCGGGTTCAGCGCCCCGGGGGTGCCGTGGTCGCCGCTCGGCAGCGCCGTCCCCTCGAGCGGCGCCGGGCACCAGTTGCCGGCGAGGTCGTTCACGTCGGCGCCGAGGGTGTGCGGGTCGAGGTTGAGCGAGCGGCCGCTGGCGCCGGTGAAGCCGGCGTAGGCGAGGACGTCGATGGCCTGGTCGGCGAGCGCGAGGGTGAGGACGCCGTCGAGGGCGAACCCGCCACCCCACGCGAAGTCGCACGGGACGCCGCCGTTGGTCGCCGGGTTCGCGTCGGCGCACACGACGGCGGCGGCGCCGGGCTGGAGCACGACCGGCGTCGTCGGATCGAGGGTCGCCACGTGGCCGGCGCCGTCGGTCAGGGTCCAGCTGGCGACGTTCACCGGGAAGCTCCAGGCGTTGTAGAGCTCGACCCACCGCCCGCCGCCGGTCGGCGTGACCATGAGCTCGCTGACGAGCACCGCGCCCGCCGGGATCTGCCCCTCGTCCACGAGGCCGTCGCAGTCGGAGTCGCGCGTGTCGTAGATCTCGTCCGCCCCGGGGTACGCGAGCGGGTTGCTGTCGTCACAGTCGCCGCCACCGCAGGCGCTGGCGATGACGCCGTCGCCGTCCCGGTCGACCTCGTCGGTGTCGCCGTCGCAGTCGTTGTCGACGCCGTCGCAGCTGACCTCGGTCAGCTCGTACTGGGCGCCGTAGTCGCTCGCGCCGCAGGGGAGCCAGCCGAGCGCGCCGGCGCAGCGCTTGGTGGCGCCGGCGCAGACACCCACGGTGAGGTCGCAGAGCTCGGCGGTGAGCCCGGTGTCGGTCTCGCCGTCGCAGTCGTCGTCCACGCCGTTGCACTGCTCGGCGGCCGGGGCCGGCGCCTGGCAGCCCGACCAGCCGGCGCTGGCGTCGCAGGTCTCGACCCCGGCGCAGACGCCGTGGGCGTTGCTGACGGCGCACGGGCGGGCCTGCCCGGCGGTGATGGCGTTGCACGAGCACGAGCCGGAGTCCGGCAGGCAGCGCTCGACGCCGCCCTCGAGCCGGCAGCTGAAGCCGTCGGCGCAGACCTTGTCGGCCCCCTCGCAGGGCATCAGGCAGACGCTCTGCCCGTCGAGGGGCCGGCAGGCGCCGTCGAAGCAGGCGTCGTCGCCGTCGCAGGGCTGGCACGAGACGTCGGGCGGCTCGACGCACACGAAGTCGTTGAGCTGGATGTAGTCCGCGTCGCAGCGGTCGACGACGCACACGGGGGCGCCGCCGTCCGCGGCGCAGACGCCCGCGCCGTGGGGGAACTTGTCGGCGCAGGCGTTGCCGCACGTGCCGCAGTGGGCGTCGAGGGTCCAGCCACCGGCCTCGTCGCGGAAGTCCTCGTCGATGACGCCGTCGCAGTCGTTGTCGGCGTAGTCACAGGTCTCGGCCGCCGGGGTCGGCGCGTCGCAGGGGCCCCAGCCGCTGGCCGGCTCGCAGGTCTCGACGCCCTCGCAGGTCCCCGCGGCGTTGCTGACGGCGCACAGCCGCTGGCCGCCGTCGACCCCGGGGCGGCAGGCGCAGCTCCCGGTGTCGGGCTGGCACCAGCCGTCGCCGTCGGCCTCGCCGGGCG
>SBGO01000231.1 GCA_006226565.1 Deltaproteobacteria bacterium
GGGTCGCCGAGGCTGCGCGCGCCGCCATCGCCGAGCTCCCGGCGCTGGCGCCGGACGCCACGTCGGCGCCCGACGGCGGCCCGTGAGCGGAGGGGGCTGCGTTGGTTGACGGTCAGAGGAAACGACCGCAATGTGGGCCCCATGAGAGCGCCCAAGTTGATCCTGATCCGCGGCGATGGGAACGACGGCACGACCTATCCGCTCGACGCGCCGGACGTCACGCTCGGTCGTACCCACGCTGACATCGCCTTCCCCGACGACCACGCGCTCTCCGCGACACACTGCACCTTCTCGATGGTCGGCGAGACCCTGCACGTGCGCGACGAAGGCAGCACCAACGGCGTCTTCCTGCGGGTCCACGCGCCGACGGCGCTCAGCGACGGGCAGCTCTTCCTCTGCGGCGAGCAGGTCTTCCGCTTCGAGCGCTACCGCGCGATCCCCGTGACCATCGGGGACGACGGCGCGGTCTTCGGCGGCACCCCGGTCGCCCCGTGGCGCTTCCGCGTCGTGCAGCTGCTCAGCGGCGGCCACACCGGGCTCGCCTTCTGCGCCCGCAAGCGGTCGATGACGATCGGGCGCGAGGACTGCGACATCAACTTCTACCAGGATCCGTACATCAGCCACTACCACAGCCGCCTCGAGGAGCGCGGCGGGCAGTTCATCCTGACGGATCTGGACAGCCGCAACGGCACCTTCGTCCGCATCGCCGAGCAGGCCGCGCTGCAGCCCGGGGATCACCTCTTCATCGGGCGCCAGCTGCTGCGCGTCGACGACGGGGACGCCGCCGCCTAGCCGCGCTGCCGATCAGATAGGCCACAACGCGCTGAACCGGCACGTCTTCTACCACGGAGCTCACGGAGCTCACGGAGGGGGGAGCGGGTCGCGCTCGGAGTTTCGGCTCGAGCGGCCACACATCCTCCGTGCCCTCCGTGGTGAAAAGATGTGTTCGATCTCAGAGGGTTATCCCTAAGTGACCGGTATCGCGCCTGGCCGCGTTCAGTCCTGCAGGACGGTGACGAGGATCCAGGCGGTCAGGCCGAGGACCGCCGCGACGGCCAGGCTGATGGTGATGACCATCGCGGTCTTGCGGCCTCGCGGCGCGACGATCGCCAGGTCGTCGCTCGTCGACGTCGCCGCCGGCGCGGGGGCCGACACGGACGCGCCCCCGGACACGGGCGGCGTGTTGACGGTGATCTGACCGCGCTTGTCGCCCGCGAGCGACGCGTCGGGGCGGCGCCGGGCCGGCCCGCGGGGCGCGGTCTTGTTCTTCCGCTTCGCGGCCGCTGCCCGCATCTTCGGGCCGTCGAGCGCGACGCCGTTCTCCTGGAGGGTGTCGAGCCCCTCGGAGGGCAGCATCGCGGTCGGGTTCTTGTGGGAGACCACGGCGCTCGCGCGCGCGGGGATCCCCTCGGGGCGTGCGGTCGTCTCCTGGGTCGGCTCGTCGCGCGCCTTGCCGGTCGCGTCGAGGATGGCCGCCTGGATGAGCGCGCTCGGGTGCATGTCGACGATGGTCGCGTCGTCGTGGGTCTTCTGCTTGATCTGCTGCCGGCGCGCGACCGCCAGATCGCGGTCGATCCGCTCGAGCTCGGCGTAGACGTCGAGCACGCTGGACGGGCGCCGGTCGCGGTCCTTCGCCATCATCGCGAGGATGAGCCGTTCGAAGGCCGGCGGCAGGTCCGGCTGCAGCTCGCGCGGCGGGACCGGATCCTCGGTGAGGTGCTTGGTCACGATCTCGACCGGGGAGGGCGCGTCGAAGGGCAGCCGATCGGTGGTCAGGTGGTAGAGCGCGACGCCGAGGGCGTAGATGTCCGAGCGGGCGTCGAGCTCCTTGCCGCGCGCCTGCTCCGGGCTCATGTACTCGGGCGTGCCGCACACGATGCCGGTGCGCGTCTGGAAGCTGCGGCGGCTGTTGGGGTTGTTGTCCTCGAGCTTGGCGATGCCGAAGTCGACCACCTTGACGAAGTCCGTCTCGTTGCGGCGGTCGGCGACCATGATGTTCTCGGGCTTCAGATCCCGATGCAGGACGCCGTTGGCGTGGGCCTCGTCGAGGGCGAGGCAGACCTGCTTGAAGATGTGGACGAGGCGCCGCAGGTCGATCGGGAACTCGCGCTCGAGCAGCGTCGCGAGGTCATCGCCCGGGATGTACTCCATGGCGATGTAGAGCGAGCCGTCGTCGGTCTGGCCGAAGTCGATGATCTGGACGCAGTTCGGGTGGTTGAGGCGGCTCGCCGCGCGCGCCTCGCGCTGGAAGCGTTGGGTCAGCTCCGGGTCGCCGAGCAGGTGGCGATGGAGCAGCTTGATGACGATCTCCTTGCCGAGCGAGGTCTGCTCGGCCTTGTAGATCGTGCCCATCGCGCCGCTGCCGAGCACGTCGTCGAGGCGGTACTTCCCCACGATGGTGCGGCCGATCCACGGATCCTTGACGCCGCGCGGACCGGCGTCCACGTCGGCCCCACAGGCGAGGCAGTAGCGGTAGGTGTCCGGGACGGAGCTCCCGCATTTCCAGCAGGACTTCACAGAATCATCCGTACTTGCGGCAACGAGCTCTTCATCGACGGACGCAGCTTAGCACACCTGACGCACCGCGCTACGCCACCCACGGGACCCTGTATCCGCCAACGCGTGCCCCGGGGCGAGACGGGCCGAGACCCGCCGGTGCGGGACCAGCGCGCTCGCAGCGCCCTTTGGGGAGGACTGCGCGAGACCGTCGCCGAAGGCGACACGCCTCCCCCGCGCCAGCGGGGGACCGGAACCACAATCCTCGTAGCGTCCTGGTCTCAGACTGCGCGAGACTGTCGCCGAAGGCGACACGCTTCCCCCGCGCCAGCGGGGGACCGCCGCAGGCGGGGAGGGGGCAAGTGAGCGAGGTGGGCGCCTACGGCGTCCCGCGCACGAGGGTTCCCGCGGTGACGGAGCGGAGCTTGCGGAGCGGAGTCACCGTGGGATGCGCGGGACGTCGTATCCAGCGCCCGCCGAGCGAGCGCATCCCGATCATCCGCTCAAAAATAGAAGTGAAACCCGGTGCCCCACGCGGTGACGCGGCCGATGACCAGGTCGATGTCCTGGGCGAGGCCGATGTGCGCGCCGATCTGGCCCGAGACCGAGAAGTAGCGGGTGAAGAAGTGCTCGACCCCGAGCAGCAGGTCGATGGCCTGCTTGTCCCCGCTGCCGCCGAAGACGACGCGCGCGGAGACGCCCGTCCCGATGAAGAGGTGGGTGCTCTCGGTCCGGGTGACGTTGTAGAGCGCGCGGATGGCGAACTGCAGCGTGACGGGCGTGCTGGCGTCGGTCCCGGCGTCGGCGTCGGCCGCGATGTGCTTGGCGGTGAGGCTCGTCAGCGCCTGAAAGCCGAAGTCCGAGACCCAGTACTTGAAGGAGAGCGCGCTCTCGATGATGCCCGAGTCGCCGCCGAGCAGGTCCGAGCCGAGCTCGCCCCCGATCCCGAAGGTGTTGGTCAGGTCGGCGGCGCTCGCCGGGCGCGGGCCCGACAGGAACGCGAGCGCGAGGAGCAGCGCGGCGACCTGGGCGATGAGGCGACGGGGCATGAGCAGTCCTCCGGTGGGGGCGGCGCGTCAGTCCGCCGCGGGCCGAATCACATAGATGCCGGCGAGGCGATCATACAGCGTTCGCCGCTCCGGATCGGCGATCGCCCACAGGACGCCGCCGAAGAGCAGCGCCATGCCGAGCACGCGGAGCGCGCACCAGCCGGCCAGTCGGCGCGTCGACGGCCGCTGCCCGCGGGCGTCGACCACGGCGAGCCCGAGGACGCGCTTGCCCGGCGTCCGCCCCCACACGAGGTGGGCGACGAGCGGCCACGCGAAGCCGAGCGCGGCCAGCATCACGACGATCAGCGCCGCCGTCGTCGGGCGCGCGTTGATGAAGTCGACGAGCTGGTCGAGGGGGTTCCACGGCGTGCTCGGCAGCCCGCTCGCGCTCGCGTCGCCGATGGCGAAGGCGCACAGGAGCCACACCGTCAGGAGCGGGAGGGCGTCGACGAGCAGCGCCAGCCAGCGCCGCCAGGTCGGCGCGGCGACGAAGCCGGGCGCGGCGGCCCGCTCGTCACCCTCGGTGGGCGCGGTGATCGGCATCTTGGCGGCATGATCGGTCATCGTCGTTCACCGAATGAACACCCTATCGCGCGAGACTTCAATCTCGGCGCGGGCGGTCTGCGACGCGCGCCGGCACGCCGCGGCGAGGGCCGCGTGGTGCGTCGGCTCGAACAGGTAGTGCGCGCTGTGGTCATCGGTCGCAGGAAATCCCCGGGGGGCCTTGTGCGCCGCGCCGCCCGGGCCCACGGAGAAGCTCCGGACGCCGCGGGCGATGCTGTCCTCGAGCGGGGCGTAGGCGCAGAGCTCGAAGTGGAGCGCGTCCATCTCGAGCGCGCTGCCCCAGTAACGGCCGAACCGGCGGCCGTCTTTCTCGAGGTCGAGCGCGGCCGCCACCAGCCGCCCGTCGCGCCAGCCCGCGGTCAGGCGCAGCGCCGGCCGGAGGCGCTCCCACAGCAGCGCGAAGAAGCGGCGGCCGAGGGGCGCCGGGCGCCGCGCGCCCGGGTCGACGTA
>SBGO01000240.1 GCA_006226565.1 Deltaproteobacteria bacterium
CGAGGCCCCCGCGGCGCCGACGCCCCCGCCACCGCCGGCCCGCCGGCTCGACGGCCAGCTCGCCGGATACGACCGGGCCCAGGCGCGGATGGCCCGCTGGATCGAGCCCCCCGCCGAGACGCCGGCCCCGCTCTCGGAGGTCCTCCCGGGCGTCGAGCGCGCGACCGCGTCGGGACCGACCTGGATCGTCGAGGAGCGCCTCCCGCTCACGGGCGTCCACGGCGACCGCGTGCTCGGGGACCTCTTCACCCGTGACTGCGACCACCTGCAGCGGGTCGTCGGCGACGAGCGCCTCGCCGGGTTCCGGCCCGACCAGGCCCTCTTCCTCGACATCGAGGCGACGGGCCTCGACCACGGCGCCGGCACGGTCGCCTTCGTCATCGGCCTCGGCTTCAAGGACGGCGACGAGGTCGTCGTCCGCCAGCTCTGCCTCCGCGAGCCCAGCGAGGAGCGGGCGATGCTGCTCGTCCTCGAAGAGCACCTCGAGCGCTTCCCGTTTCTCGTGAGCTTCAACGGCAAGAGCTACGACCTCACGGTGCTCCAGAACCGCCTCGTCATGCAGCGGCTCTACTCCCGCGAGCGCTCGCAGCTGAAGCTCCGGCCGCACCTCGACCTCCTCCACCTCTCGAAGAACCTCTACCGCGGGCGGTGGGCCGACACCCGCCTCCAGACCCTCGAGGCCGAGGCGCTCGGGCTCGTCCGCGAGGACGACATCCCCGGTCACCTCGTCCCGACCTGCTGGTTCTCCTGGCTCCGCTATCGGCGCGCCGAGCCCCTCGCCGCGGTGGCCCGTCACAACCGTGACGACGTGCTGTCGATGGTGACGCTGGCGGAGCTCCTCGTCGGCGACACGCTCCCTGGCGCCGCGGCGACGCGCGAGCCGGTGGTCGGGATGAACCTCGGTCGTGTCCTCCTCCGCCGCGGCTTCTTCGACGAGGCCCGGCGCGTCGCGGACGCGACGATCGCCGGGCTCGAGGACCCGACGCACCTGGCGACGACGCACCGCGTCATCGCCGACGCCGCGCGCCGCCTGGGGGATGCCGACGCGCGGGCCGAGGCCCTCGAGGCCGTCCTCCAGCACACCCCCAGCGACGACCCGACGCGCCGGGAGCTGACCTCGCTCCTCGCCCGCCTCGGCCGCCACGACGCGGCGCTCGTTCACGCCGACGCCCTCGAGCGCTGCGGCGCGGGGAGCACCCCTCCGGTGCGGCGCCTGATCGAGCGGGTTCGCCGCCACGCGGCGCGGCCCTCGGCCCCCGCGAGCGCCCCGACCTGAGGCGGGGGTCGCGTTGCCCGACCTCGCGTCGGGTCGTAGAGTACCGCGCATGGACACGACCACGCGCGCCGACGACCTCCGGATCCTGGCCATCACCGCCGCGGGCGACGCCCTCCCCCGCACCTTCGCGCGCCTCGTGCACGCGCTGCGCGACGCCGGCGCGGAGGTGATCCCGCTGCCGATGCCCAGCGAGGCGCCCGACGCGAGCCGCGACGCCATCCCGAGCGTCTCCGACCTCAAGCGGATGGCTCAGACCTTCGTCAACACCCTCCGGGGGGACGAGGGCGGGCGCGCGGAGCACTGGATCGTCTCCCAGCTCCGCGCCGTCCAGGGCCGCATCGACGCCGTCATCGCCAGCGACCCCCTCGTCGCGCGCTCGGTCTTCCCCCACGTGCTCGCGGTCTGGCCCAACACGGTCCGCGTCGCCATCGACGGCGACTACCACCTCGACCCCGAGTGGCAGGACGTCGTCTTCGACGACCTCGTCGTGCCCCACCCGGCCGTCGGCCAGGACGCCACCCGCGTCCGCGAGGGCCACGCGCGGCTCCGGACCGGCGGCCCACTGGTCGCCCGCGACGCCTCCACGAGGCGCGTCGACGAGGCGCGGCCGCAGCTGATGGTCAGCTTCGCCCGCCTCGACCCGGGGGACGTCGACCCGCTGCTCTTCCAGCTCTCCCTCGCCCGCCCCGAGCGCTTCGACCTCCTCTTCCTGCCCTCGGGGCGCGCCGGCGTCGACGAGCTGGTCCGCACCCGCGCCGGGGGCTATGGCCTCCGCGGCAAGCGCACCCGCCCCGGGGCCGACTCCGAGCCCTGGATCCGCGGCTCAGCCGCGCTCATCGGCCACCCGGGCCCCGACGAGGTGGTCGTCGCGGTCACGGCCGGCGTGCCGATGATGATCTTCTCCCCGGAGAGCCGCCTCAGCGCGGGCGACAGCTTCCTCCTCGAGCGCGGCGCCGCCGTGCGCGCCGAGGTGCCGCTCACCATCGCCGTCGCCACCGAGGGCATCCTGCCCGGCGGCCCCGACCGCGAGCGCGTGCTGCAGGCCCTCGCCGGCCTCGAGCCCGGCAGCAGCCGGACGGCCGCGGACGCCGTCCTCGAGGCTGCGCGCGAGGGACGTCCGCCGGCCTACGTCGCCCCCACGGGCGAGGCGGCCCCCGAGCGCTCGGCACTCGACGACGAGCTCGAGGACATCGGTGGGCCGACGGCCGGCACCGGCGCGACGAGCCCCATGCCGAAGCGCCTGCGCCGGGCCTACCTGAGCGAGATCATCCTCCAGCAGGGGCAGGTGCAGCGGCAGCTCACGAAGGCGGCCGCGGGGCTCGCGACCTGGCGGCACCGGGTCAGCCTCGCGCGGACCGCCGGCGACGCCGTCCTGGCCGACAAGGCGGCGCAGCGCGTCGACGGCCTGAGCCGCATGGTCGAGCGCCTGCAGCTCCGCGAGCGCGAGCTCGCCGGGCTCCGCGATCGGTTCGCGAGCACCCAGCCCCTCACCGAGGCGGACCGCGCGGCCGCGGCGAGCTTCATGAGCGTCTCCACCGCGACCATGCTCGACCGCGGCGACGCCCCGGAGAGCGCCTTCACCAAGCTCGAGATCGAGGACAAGCTCGCGGCGCTGAAGCGCAAGCTCGACCCGTGATCCCGGGCGCGGGTCCGCGCCTGGACACGGCCCGCCGGGCGGCCCCGAACGCGGGGCCCGCGCGGACGAGACCGCTCCTTGACCCAGCCGTTGGGGCTGAGTAGGTTGGCGGGCCTTCGAGCCGGCTGGAGGCTTCATCGGTGGCGCATCGGAACCTGATCAAGACGCTGATCGGCATCGGCATCGGCGTCTTCTTCATCTGGCTCTCGGCGCGTGATTGGCCGCTCCACCAGCTGATCGGCGCGGTGCGCCTCGACGAGGGCCACCTCGTCATCGGCGGCGGGTTCGTCCCTCACAGCGCGAGCGAAGAGCATGCCCTCCTGACGGCGGCGGGCTGGTCGATGGAGGTCCTCTGGCTCCTCCCCTACCTCGCCGTCCTCATCGCGATCCACGTGCTCCGGGTCGTGCGCTACAAGCCGCTCCTCGACCCGATCGTGAAGCTGTCGCTCAAGGAGCACAATCGCATCGGCGCCGTCGGCTTCATGGCGATGTTCCTCTTCCCGCTCCGCCTCGGCGAGCTGGTGCGCCCCTACCTCGTCAAGAAGGGCACCCAGGGCGTGCGCATGAGCGAGGTCCTCGCCACCGTGGTGGTCGAGCGCGTCGTCGACGGCCTCGTCGTGGCGCTCCTCCTCTTCGGCATCCTGAGCCTGCTCCCCCACACCGACACGAGCACGGCGACCGAGCTCAAGGTCGGGGCGGCGCTCGCCCTCGCCCTCTTCTCCGGCGCGACCCTGCTCCTCGCCGGCGCCCGCTGGCAGCACGCCCGCACGCGCCGCTTCGTCCAGCTCACCGCCGGGCTCGTCTCGAAGCGCCTCGCGGCCTTCATCGACCACATCCTCGAGGCCTTCCTGCGCGGCCTCCGACGCCTCCCGAACGCGCGCGCCTTCGCGCTCTTCGTCTTCCTGACCCTCGTCTACTGGGGGATCAACGGGATCGGCGTCTGGTTCATGGCGCGGGCCTTCCATCTGCCCGTCGACCTCGTCGGCGCCTACGCGATGATGGCGTGCGTCGTCGTCGGCATGATGATCCCCAACTCGCCCGGGAACGTCGGCAGCTTCTGGTACTTCCTGCTGCTGCCGATCCTGCTCTACGGCGTCAGCCACGAGAGCACCCAGGCGACCGCCTTCGGCCTCACCGTCTGGCTCATGCAGCTCGTCCAGCAGACCGCCTTCGGCGCCTGGTTCATCCTGCGCCGCCAGGTCAGCTGGAAGGGCGTCGTCGAGGCGACCTACGAGGACGAGGAGAGCCTGGCGGCCGAGACCGAGGTCGCCCGCGTCTGACCACGCCGGCGCGCCCAGCCCCCGCCGAGGAGAACGCCCCATGCGCATCGCCCACCTGAGCGACGTCCACGTGCTCGACCTGCAGGGCGTGAGCGCCTGGCGCTACCTCAACAAGCGCCTCACCGGGCTCGCCAACGTCGTCGGGAGCCGCCGCAACGCGCACCCCGCCCACATCCTCGAGGCGGCCATCGGCAGCCTCGTGGCCGAGCCGGTCGATCACGTCGTCATCACCGGCGACCTCTCGAACCTCGCCCTCGAGAGCGAGTTCGCCCGCGCCCGCGCCCTCCTCGCGCCGCTCGGCGGCTACGATCGCGTCTCGGTCATCCCCGGCAACCACGACATCTACACCCGCGGCTCCGCGCGGAGC
>SBGO01000044.1 GCA_006226565.1 Deltaproteobacteria bacterium
CGGCGGTCAGGTCTGCGACCTCGAGGCGCGCGCCTGCGTCGCCTGCAACGCGGACGAGGACTGTGGCGACGGCGAGGTCTGTGACGTCTCGGCCCACCTCTGCGTGGCGTGCCGCGACACCGGGACCGGGGCGGCGGTCGACCACGGCTGCGCCGAGCCGGCGAGCGAGTGCGACGACAGCGGGACGCCCAGCGCGTGCGTGGTCTGCCAGGACGACGCCGCGCCGGCCGAGATCGACGGCGGCTGCACCGCGGCGGCGCCGGCCTGCGACGAGAGCGGCGAGGTCCCGGTCTGCGTGCCGTGCCTCGGCGACGACGACTGCGCGAGCGGCGTCTGCGACGTCGCGGTGCACGCGTGCGTCGAGTGCGTCGATGACGGCGACTGCCCCGAGGGGGCGTGCGATCCGGCGACCGACACCTGCGTCGCCTGCGTGGACGACCAGGACTGCGCCGACGGCGTCTGCGACACCGCGATCCACGCCTGCGTGGGCTGCGTGGACGACGCGGACTGCCCCGACGGCGTCTGCGACCCGGCGAGCCAGCAGTGCGTGGGCTGCGTGGACGACGAAGACTGCGCCGACGGCGTCTGCGACCCGGCGAGCCAGCAGTGCGTGGGCTGCGTGGACGACGAAGACTGCGCCGACGGCGTCTGCGACCCGACGAGCCAGCAGTGCGTGGGCTGCGTGGACGACGAAGACTGCGCCGAGGGGATATGCGACCCGACGAGCCAGCAGTGCGTGGGCTGCGTGGACGACGCGGACTGCGCCGAGGGCGTGTGCGACCCGTCCAGCCAGTACTGCGTGGGGTGCCTCGACGACGCGGACTGCGCCGACGGCGTGTGCGAGCCGCGCAGCCAGGCCTGCGTCGGGTGCCTCGAGGACGCCGACTGCGCCGAGGGCGTCTGTGACCCGGACGCCTTCGCCTGCGTCGCGTGCAACGTCGACGCGGACTGCTCCGGGACCGGCGAGGTCTGCGGAGAGGACCACGTCTGCGCCTTCTCGAGCGACGGCATCTCGGTCGAGGGCGGCGGCGGCTGCCAGGGCGGCGGCGGCGTGCCGGCGGCGTGGCTGGCGCTGGCCCTGATACTCGTGGCCCTCGTGCGCCGGCGCGCGCGGCGCAGCTGACGGCGATCCCGGGGCCACGACCGCCGAGGGAGCGCTCGTCCGTCGGCGGTCGTCGGCCGGCTCGGGTCCCCGGCGCCGCGTGTCTTGTGCTCTCGCGCGAGGTCGCGCACCATGATCCGCGGTCGCCCACGCGTCATCCTGCTGCGCCACACGAGCGGCGCACGGCACGGCCACCAATCCAGATGGAGGGACTCCGTTGCGAATGCTCCTCGCGGTCGCGCTCACGTTCATCTCGGGCGCGGCGTTCGCCGATATCGCGCCGCCCCGCCCCCATCCCCGGCCCGACGTGCGGGTCAAGAAGCCCAAGGGAGTCATCGTGAAGAAGCTCGTGGGCGAGCTCACGGAGGGCGGCGTGGAGCGCTGCCTCGCCGACTGGACGAGCGAGTGGGCCTACCGCTACCCGGTCGTCGGCTTCACCCCGCTCAAGCCGGCCGACGGCGTCGACTTCTCGGCGCTCTACGGCGCGCTCGTCGTCGTCGAGGGCGGCGTCGACATCCGCGGCCTCGGCCCGCTGCCGAAGGTCGAGCACGAGGCGCCGTGCGCGCCGATGCAGATGCGCTCGGACTGGGTCCGCGCGCCGCGCGGCATGCGCGTCCAGCGCCCCGGGATGGGCCGGCTCAAGGGCGCCTTCAAGGCCGAGCGCGTGGCGCCGTGGCGCGGCCTCCGCGTCGAGCGCGAGGGCGACGAGGTCGTCGTCACGCTGGAGAACACCTTCTCGGTGTCGCTGGTGACGCCGAAGATCCGCGTCCACTACGAGGGCTGCTTCGGCAAGCCCGGGACGACCAGTCGGGTCGTGGGGCTGCCGGAGCTGGTCGCGGGCGACGAGATGACCGCGCGCTTCCCCCTGCTGCACGTCGACCCCGAGGGCCGGAGCGGCCGCCGGACCTTCCGCGCCGCGTCGGTGCAGATCGAGTCGGACATCAGCGAGGTCGTCTTCGACCTCGACTGGCCGCTCTCGCGCGCCGGCATCGACTTCGAGTGCCCCGACCAGGATCCCGGCCGGAAGTAGCGCCATGCCTCTCTCGAATCGCCTCCCCGTCATCGTCCAGGGCCTCGGCCCCATGGGGCTCCGCGTGCTCGCCGGCGCCATCGCCGCGCCGGCGCTCGCCGTCGTCGGCGCCGTGGACTGCGACCAGCGCATCGCCGGGCGCACCCTGGGCTCGCTCATCCCCGGCGCCGGCCCGACCGTCGTCGCCCGCGACCTCCCCACGGCGGCCGCGAACGCGCCGCCGGGGACGGTGGTGCTCCAGGGTATCGGCTCCTTCCTCGCCCAGGTCGCCCCGGCCATCGAGGAGGCCGTGGATCTCGGCCTGAGCGTCGTCTCGACCTGCGAGGAGCTGGCCTGGCCCTTCGCGCGCCACCCGGCGCTCTCGGAGGCGCTCGACGCGCGGGCGCGGGCCGCCGGCGTGACCGTCGTCGGGACCGGCGTCAACCCGGGCTTCCTCATGGATCGCCTGGTCGTCACGCTGCGGGCCGCCGTCCACGCCGTCCGGGCCATCCGCGTCGAGCGGGTCCAGGATCCGCGGCCGCGGCGCGTGCCCTTCCAGCGCAAGGTCGGGATGGGGCTCTCCCGCGAGGAGTGGGACGCCGCCGCCGCGCGCCCCGGCTTCGGCCACGCGGGCCTCGAGGAGAGCGCGCGCATCGTCGCCGCCGGCTTCGGCTGGGACATCCCGCGCTTCGAGGAGACGCTCGAGCCGTTCCAGGCCGACCCCGCCGGGCCGGTCCTCGGCGTCGTGCAGGAGGTCCGCGGCGAGACGGCGGACGGTCGGCGCCTGTCGCTGCACTTCGCGGCGCACAGCGGCGTGTCGGCGAGCTACGATCGCATCGCGATCGACGGGATGCCGCCGATCACGATGCGCTTCGAGGGCGGCGTCTTCGGCGACGACGCGACGGTGTCGGCGGTCCTCGCGGCGGCCCAGGTGATGCCGCACACCCGCCGGGGGCTCGTGACGGTCCTCGACCTGCCGCTGCGCTGAGCCTCGCTCGGAGACGGTCCGCGCTTCCGCGGGACGCCGCGGAGGCGGGCCGTCCGCCGCCGGTTGCAGGCGGCCGGTCGGGCCAGGCGTTTCCGTCTGTGCGGCCTGAAACGAGTGCGCTATTCTCGCCGTGCAGCACTCCCGGACTTCTTCTGGCAGCAATGTCTTGCGTGGTGGTGCGGCGAGCCTCTGTTGCGACGCCGCACGGCGCGCCGGGGGCGGGTGAAGACGTGTGAGCCGCGTCGACGACGCGCGAGGAGAGCCGGGATGATGCGACGCAGCTTGGGTGTGCTGGCGCTTGGTGCGTGGGGACTCCTCGGGTGCGCGCGCGCCGATCGGGATCCCGGGGCCGACACCGCCGCGGGCCCGCGCGTCGCCATCGACGTGGCCGCCCTCAACCTCTCCGGCGTCGGGGACGTCGTCTGGGACGTCGAGGTGGTCAACGGCCGCCTGCCCACGCCCGACGTCGTCTGGCAGCGCCGGATCTCCTCCTCGGGCTACGGTGACGGCGCGGGCTCGGCGAGCTACGTCGGGACCTGCGACGCCGATCCGAGCGCCGTCGCCGGCGGGACCACGGTCAGCGACAACACCGTCAAGGTGTGGGTCGTGGGCGTCTACTCGGCGTCGGTGGCGACCCTCGGGACCTTCGCCTCGGGCGCGGCCGGCGGCGTGAGCGGCACCGAGATGCCCTTCCAGAACCCGACCACGCCGGTGACCGGGCCGCTGACGCGCTCGGTCGTGTGCCGGGAGAACGCCGACGTCGCCGTGCAGTTCGACGTGGCGCTCATGCGCCCGGCGCAGCAGGGCTTCTTCGACATCGCCGTGAACTTCAACAACATCTTCTGCTCGGCGAAGTTCGACTGCTGCACCGAGGACGGCGCCGGGACGGCGTGCGCGAGCGACATCGCGCTCCTGTTCGGGGCCAGCGGGGGGCGCGACACGACGATGGTGCTCGGCTTCGCATGCACGGCGGGCCCGCGCAGCGACGTCGAGACGCAGCTCTACCTCGACGCGCTGCAGCTCGACTGCACCGACCCCGCGAGCGGCTTCACCGCGGACTTCGTCATCGACCCCTCGGGCGCGGCCGGCAACCAGTGCGGCGCCGGGGCCGTGGGTGGGGGCGACTGCGCCGCGGTCAGCGCGCCCACGGCGCTGGACGCGGATGCCTACCTCTACCAGGTCGCCATCTTCCGCGGCCTCGAGCAGCTCGAGAGCGGCGGCGCCCCGGCCCGCAAGGTCTACTGGAACGTCGCGCTGGGCGTGAACCGCAAGGTCGGCGCCGGCGTCGGCATCGAGGACTGCTGGCTCAGGACCCAGGGCACCGCCGACGACGCGCTCGGCTCGGGCGTCGTCGACAACGGCGTCATCGCCGCGGGCGCCGTCTACCCCTACGTGCAGTGGGACGTGAACCTCGCGACCTGCATGGCCGAGCCGCTGACCTTCGGCGACAGCGCCGCGATGGTGCGGACCGAGTACACCGCCACGGGTGACGCGGAGACCTCCTTCGCCTTCGGCTTCGGCCCGTCCATGCCCGCCGGCTCGTTCTGCGCCTCGCCGTGCATCGCGGGCACCTGCACGGGCGGCGTCTGCGTCTGCGATCCGGGCGCGAGCGGGGCGGCCTGCGACGCCCGCACGGCCGACTGCACGGGGCTCCCGTCGAACGCCCACTGGAACACGGCGAGCAGCATCACCCAGACCTGGGACGGCAACACCTGGCTGCCGACGACCACGGGCGCGTACTCGGCGTCCGCGTCGACGACGACCTGCGTCTTCGACTGCGACGCCATGTACGCGTGGGACGGGGGCGCCTGCGTGCTCTCCGAGGTGGGCATCGTCGCCAACGCGACCGCCCGCAACTGGCAGGACGGCACCTACGCGCCCAACTGCGACGCCTACCTCAACCCGACGGCGCCCTACACCTACACCGGCCTCACCGGCGACGGGCTCTACACCATCAGCCCCGCCGGCACGCCCTTCGACGCCTGGTGCGACCAGACCAACGACAACGGCGGGTGGACGCTGGTCTTCCGGCTGGCCGAGTTCAACTACGACCACAACAACGCCGACAACGTGCCGCCGACGCCGACGAAGACGAAGGCGAAGTTCGCCTCCTCGGTGATCAACCAGATCTCCGGGCAGGTGGTCGGTGGCGGGTCCGCCTACGAGCTCCGCCTCGACGGCCCGTACACCTCGACCCTCATGCGGGCGAGCGAGCCCTTCTACGTCGAGATGAACACCTGGCCGGTCACCATCGAGTACGACTGCAACCGGGACGGCGTCTACGAGAAGTCGCGCACCTGGAACTCGTGGACGAGCGACCGCGGCGCGGGCGAGGGCGCGACCTGGGTCCGCGACTGGGTCTACCCCGAGAACGGGCAGTGCAACGCCTGGAACGGCGGCAACGTGCTCGAGTGGTGGGCGGGCACCGCGACCACGCCCGACACCACCCGGAGGCCGATCCACGCGACGCCGACCTCGTACGACCACGCCGGGAGCGTCTGGCTCTGGGTGCGCTAGGCCGCGCGCCGAGCGGGTGACGAGCAGGTGTCGCCGCGCCACCTCCGCGGTCGGGACGACCGCAGGCCAGCTGGCCGGTGGACGTCCTCATCCGCCGTGGCGCGGGGCGTCGTCGGCGCGCGGGCCGGGCGTCAGCCGAGGTGCGCGGCGACCGAGGACTCCTCGAAGGCCTGGAGGATCTCCTCCGGCGTCGCGGCGTCGCGGACGCGCGCCAGGGTCGCCTCGCTCATCAGCAGCCGGGCGACGTGGGAGAGCAGCTCGAGGTGGAGCTGCCGCTCGCTCGGCGGGCCGACGAAGACGACGAGCACGTCCACGCGGCCGCCGTCGGGGGCCTGGTAGTCCATCGGCGAGGCCATCGTGAAGACCCCGACGTGGGAGCCGGCGAGGCCCGGGACGCTGGCGTGGGGCAGGGCGATGCCGAGGCCGACGGCGGTGTTCTGCGTGCGCTCGCGCTCCCAGAAGGCGTCGGTCAGGGCGCGCGCGTCGAGGCCGGGGACGTGGACGGCGAAGCGCTCGGCGATGCGCTGGAAGAGCGCGTCCTTGCGCATCTCGGGGAGGCGCGTGGCGATGAGCCGCGGCGTCAGGTGGTCGATGAGGCTCGCGGGCGGCGCGGTGTCCTCGGCCGGGGCGACCTTCTTCCCGAAGAAGCCCTTGTGCGTCTGGGTGCGCGGGGTCTTGAGCGACAGCACCGAGCAGGCCGCCTGGTTGATGAGGCGGTCCTTCTCCGTGCCGCGGATGGCGGTCAGGAGCGAGCTCTGGCGTGGCGAGCCGAGGACGAGGAGGTCGAAGCCGGCGGTCAGCGGGGCGACCGCGGGGACGAGGCGGCGGCCGCGCAGGACCTGCCGGGTCGTCGGGCGCTCGCACAGCTGGCCGAGCTCGTGGAGGTAGTCGGCGGCGGCGGTGACCTCGATGGCGCTGGCGTCGTCGGCGATCCAGCGGACGAGGGTGAGCGCGGCGCCGTGGACCTCGGCGAGGTGGTCGGCGGTCGTGACGACGAGGGCGTCGTGGGGGCCGGGCTCGGCGTAGACGAGGATCTCGCGGATGTGGCGGACGCCGGCGTCGCGGAAGAGGGCGAGGTTGCAGTCGAGGTTGTCGAGGAGCCAGCCGAAGGGGTTCTTGAAGATGTAGCCGGCCTGGGTGCGGGCGTGCCACTCCATGACGAGCCAGTCGCAGTGGGTGCGGGTGCTGGCGGCGTGGATGGTGCGGGCGACGTCGCGGGAGACGATGGAGTTGAAGGTCAGGTCGAGGGAGCGCTCCTCGGCCATGGCGTCGAGGCGGCGGCGGATGGAGGCCTCGGCGGTCCCCTCGTCGAGCATCGCCCCGAGGATCGTCTGCTCGGGGACCTCGGTGACGCGGATGGCCTCGATGGGGCGGCCGTAGGCGAGGGCGGCGCCCATCTCGACGACCATCTCGGGGGAGCGCTCGGTGCCGAGGAGGGGGACGGTGACGCTGGCCTCGTCGGCCAGCTCGAGGTCGCAGCTCGGGGCGGCGAGGAGCTCCTGGCGGCGGCCCATGAGGCCGAAGACGCCGCGGCGCTGGGCGCGGCGGCGGCCGTAGGCGACGAAGACGGCGGCGCCGAGGGCGGCCATGGCGATGCTGGCGGTGATGGCGGCGAGCCCCATCAGGCCGAGGAGGAGGACGCCGGAGAGGACGCCGAAGCCCTGGAGCCACGGGTAGAAGGGGGAGCGGTAGGCCGGGCGGTACCACTGGGCGCGGCTCTCGCGGAGCACGATGACCGTGATGTTCACCGTGATGAAGAGCAGGATCATGAAGGCGCTGGCGAGCTTCGCGATCTTCTCGACGTCGAGGCCGACGATCACCGCCGCCATGGCGACGCCGGTGGCGATGATGGCGGGGACCGGGGTGAGGCGGCTGGCGTGGATGTTGGCGAAGACGCGCGGCAGCAGGGCGTCGCGGCTCATCGCGAAGGGGAAGCGCGAGGCGGACAGCAGGCCGGCGTTGGCCATCGAGACGAGGGTGACGACGCCGATGACCGCCGCGACGGCGCCGATGCCGTGGCCGCCGAGGGTGTCGGCGAGGGTGTAGATGGGGTGCTTGTCGCCCTCGAGCTGGGCGAGATCGAGGACGCCCACGAGGACGAAGGCGACGACGCTGTAGATGACCGCCATGAGGCCGAGGGAGACCATCATGCCGACCGGGAGGTTCTTGCCGGGGTCGCGGACCTCCTCGGCGATGGCGGCGATCTTGGTGACGCCGGCGTAGGAGACGAAGACGAAGGCGGCGGCGCCGAGGAGCCCGTCGGCGCCGTGGCTGAACTCGTTCTGGAGGTGCTCGGGGGCGAGGCTGCCGAGGCTCGCGACGACGAGGGCGAGGAGGCTGCCGATGCTGATGGTGACGACGACCTGCTGGACGCGGCTGACGGCCTTGATGCCGTTGACGTTGAGGGCGACGATCCCGAGCAGCAGCACGAGCGCGGCGGGGATGATGGGGAGGTCGGCGATGGGCCCGAGATAGTAGGCGAAGCCGACGAGGGCGAAGGAGCTCTTGAAGAGGAGCGAGAGCCACAGGCCGAGGCCGGCGACGGTGCCGGCGAGGGGGCCGAAGGCGCGCTCGATGTAGACGTAGGTGCCGCCCGAGACGGGCATCGCCGTGGAGAGCTCGCTCTTGGAGAGGGCCGCCGGGAGGACGCAGAGGCCGGCGAGGAGGTAGGCGAGCCAGACCGAGGGGCCGGTCTTGTGGGCGGCGAGGCCGGGGAGGACGAAGATGCCGCTGCCGATCATGGCGCTCATGCTGATGGCGATGACGGCGCCGAGGCCCAACCTGCGCTCGAGGAGCTTCACGGGATCCTTGTTCGGAGGGGAGTGGGCGGCGGCCGTGGGCGGGAGCCACCCGATGCGGACGGTGCGCCCCCGCTTGTACCGCGGCGTTGCGGCAGCGTCACGTTCGCGCCCGGGTCGCGAGGGCGAAACGAGATTGTTGCAATGCGGATGAGCCGCGAAATCGAAGTGGATTACCGTCGGACCGCGATTCGGTCGTCCGTGCGTCTTGCAGGCGAAATGGACGCTCGCGTAGATTGACCTCGCACGAATTCGGGTCGGCCGTGCCGGAGGCCTTTGTGCTCGAGCAACGAAACGACCGATCGAATCAGACGTCCCCCAGCAGCGGCGCCGCGCCGGCGACGAGCAGCGGCGCGCGCGCGCCGATGGTGCAGGCGAAGGGCATGTCCTACGACGCCGCGGTGCAGATGCTGTCGCCGAGCGGCGGGCTGTACACGGTCAAGCGGGGCGACACGCTGGCTGGGATCGCGTCGTCGCAGCTCGGCGACGCCGGGCGCTGGTCGGACATCTACCAGGCCAACCGCGGGGTGATTCGCAACCCGAACGCCATCTCGGTCGGGATGAAGCTCAAGCTGCCCAGCGCGGGGGGCGGGACGGGGAACAAGGCGCCGCAGACGAAGTACACGGTGCGGCGTGGCGACACCCTGTCCTCCATCGCCGAGGAGCAGCTCGGCAAGACCGGGCTGTGGAAGAGCATCTGGGAGGCCAACAAGAAGGCCGTCCCGAGCCCGAACAAGCTCGAGGTCGGGCAGGTGCTGACGCTGCCGGGCAAGAGCGGCGGGAGCTCGGGCGGCGGCGGTGGCGGCGGCGCAGCGCCCGAGAAGGAGACCGAGGTCACCGGCGGCAAGGACCTGCTGGGCAAGGCGGCCGTCCGGCGGGGCGTCGACTGGTACAAGATTCGGCGGCTCCAGTACAACGCGAGCGTCGTCAAGCGCATCCAGCGCGAGGTCGGCGCGGGCCCCGATGGGGCCGTCGGGCCGCTCACGGTGCAGGCCATCGCCCGCTGGCAGGCCAAGCACGGGCTGACCGTCGACGGCGTCGCCGGGTCGAACACCATCCAGAAGATGTTCGGCGAGGACATCCGCCCGAAGGCCGCTGGCGGGGGCGGCGGCGACGCCGACGCCGGCAAGATGGCGTTCAAGCGGCCCAATGGCTACAACGAGATCGTCGGCATCTTCGGGCAGCCGGGGAGCAGCATCGGCAGCTACGCGATGCCGGCGGGGCCGGGCGGCGAGGTCGTCACGGTGCGCTGCCACAAGAAGCTCGCGCCGGTGCTGCAGGCCGTCTACGCCGAGATCCAGGCGGCGGGGCTGAGCAAGCATCTCCACAGCTATGACGGCTGCTACGTCTATCGGACCAAGCGGAAGAACAGCAAGAGCTGGTCGACCCACGCCTGGGGCATCGCCATCGACGTGAACGCGAGCTCCAACGTCGCGACGTTCAAGAAGTCGACGATGAAGGTGAGCGACTCGCAGAAGCTGATCGCGCCGATCTTCGAGAAGCACGGCTTCCTCTGGGGCGCGTCCTTCGGCGACCCGATGCACTTCCAATACGCGACCGGCTGGTAGCGCGTCTCCGGCCGCGCGCGCTCCCGTGGGGACGCGACCCTCGGGTGTCGGCGCTAAAGTGTGATGAGGCGGGGTCTGACCCCGGATCATCACACTTTAGCGATCCCGGTGCGGAAAGTGTGATGAGGTGGGGTCTGACCCCACGTCATCACACTTTTCGGGTGAGGCGGGCGAAAGTGTGATGAGGCGGGGTCTGACCCCATATGTTCACATTTTTGATCGCGGGGGCCTGCGCTTGGTTCGTGGGCCGGGGCGTGCGAGGCTCGACGCGGCCGGTCCCCCTCCGGCCGCTGGCTCGTGACCCGAGGTCCGCCGATGACCCGCGCGACGCTCCTCTCCCTCCTGGCGCTCCTCCTCTCCGCGTGTCCCGACGACACCGCGCCCACGGAGGACGCCGACGTCGGCGCGGACATCACCGACGCCGCGGACGCCCCCGACGGCGACGACGCAGCGGACAGCGACGTCTCCTCGGGGCCCGTCGTCCGCGAGGCCGGCCCCCTCACGCTCACCCTGCGGCCGGACGACGGCACCTTCGACCTCGCCCACGACGGCGCCCCGGTCTTCGTGCGCGCCACCGCCGACGTGCTCGTCGACGCCGGCGCCGGCCCGCGCCTCGTCTCCCTCGCCGACGACGCCTGCGACCGCGCGATCGACGGCGACGGTCGCCTCGTCTGCGTCGCCGCCGACGTCACCCTGGCCCTGGAGCTCGCCCTCGACGGCGCCGACGGCCATCTCGAGGCCGCGCTCACGGTGACCAACACCTCCTCCGCGACGCTCCAGGTCCTCCGCCTCGCGCCCCTGGTGGTCGAGGCCGAGCGCGGCGGCGCCCTCTGGCTCGGGCAGGACCCGGCCCGCCACCGCGTCCTCGAGAACGGCAGCTGGATCGCCCTCGACCACGCCGTCCAGGTCCAGTGGGCCGACGCGCCCCGCTTCCTCCTCGGCGACGCCCTCCCCATCCCGCTCCGCGGCGGCTCCGTCTCCAACTGGAACCACCTCGTCGCCGACCTCGACGACCCCGCCGCCGCCCTCGTCGCCGGCTGGCTGACCTTCGAGCGCGCGGTCCCGACCGTCGGCATCGGCTACGACCCGACCCTGGCCGACCCCGCGACCCCGGGCGCCTTCACGACCTACGCCGCCGAGTGCCCCCTCATCTTCAGCGGCAAGCCCCTCGACCCCGGCGCCGCGCTCACCTCCGAGCGCTTCTGGATGCAGCCCGCGCCCCCCGACGCCCTCGGCGGGCTCGAGCACTACGCCGACGCCGTCGCCGACCACCTCGGCATCGTCCCGTGGCCCCAGCGCGACGGCGGCCGCCCGGTCCCCAACGGCTGGAACTCCTGGACCGGCAGCGGCGGCACCGGCGGCTACGGCACGAACATCGACGAGCAGCTCATCTTCGACAACCTCCAGGTCTGGGTGAACCAGCTCGGCTCCTTCGGCGGCGCCTGGTTCCAGATCGACGACGGCTGGGAGCCCTTCTACGGCGACTGGACCTGGCGCACCGACCGCTTCCCCGGCGGCGGCGCCAACCTGGCGGCGGCCATGCGCGCCGAGGGGATGCGCCCCGGCCTGTGGATCGCCCCCTTCTCGGTCGACCCCGACAGCACCCTCGCCGCCGAGCACCCCGACTGGCTCCAGAAGAAGGGCGACTTCAACTTCTCGACCGACGGCTGGAAGACCATCGACAGCTCCAACCCCGAGGTCCTCGCCTGGCTCACGACGCTCTTCACCGGCATCAAGGACGACGGCTGGGACTGGGTGAAGCTCGACTTCTCCTACCAGGCCCTCATCGACACGCCCCAGTACGACCCGACCCTCACCAACATCGAGTCCTGGCGCCAGGGCTGGCGCGCCGTCCGCGACGCCCTCGGCCCCGACGTCTTCCTCCTCGGCATCGGCGCCATGGGCCCCAACATCGGCGTCATCGACGCCATGCGCACCACCCTCGACAACAACCCCGAGTGGGACGGCGACGCGCCCGACGACCCCGTCAGCGCCTCCAACTCCATCAAGAGCACGGTGCGCAGCGGGTCCCGGCGCTGGTTCTACCAGAACCGGATCTGGGTCAATCACCCCGACCTCATCTTCTTCCGCTCGTCGACCCAGGCCGGCGTGCCGCCGCTCAGCCTCGAGGAGTCGCGCACCTTCGCCACCTGGGTCGGCCTCGGCGGCGGCATCGTCAAGCTCGGCGACAAGCTCCTCGACATGGCCGGCCACCCCGAGTGGATCGACGTCGTGCGGCGGCTCCTCCCCGCCTGGCCCGACAGCGCCCGCCCCGTCGACGTCCTCGTCCGCGACTACCCCGAGCGCTGGGTCCTCCCCGTCGCCGCCCCGGCCGGAGAGTGGACCGTCCTCGGCCTCCTCAACTGGGGCCTCAACCGCGACACCTCCACGCGGCCGCCCACGGCCCTGCCCGACAGCCCCCGCACCTACCCCGTGAGCTGCGACGACTGCCTGGTCTGGGAGCTCTGGACCGAGACCTTCCTCGGCCGCCACGCGGGCGACTTCGAGGTCGAGGTCCCCGCCCGCGACGCCCGCGTCCTCGCCCTCCGCGCCCCGACCGGCGCCCCGCAGCTCCTCGGCACCAACCGCCACGTGACGATGGGCGCCAACGACCTGGGGCCGATGACCTGGGACGCGACCACGAAGACGCTGTCGGGGACCCTGACCGGCGCGGTCGGCAGCGACGTCGCGCCGTGGGCGTATCACCTGGCCTTCTACGCGCCGGCCGGGTACACCGCCGTGTCGGCGGCCATCGACCTCGTGGTTGCTCCCGCGCTCAGCCAGGACGGTGAGGTCGTCGACCTGCGCTTCTCCCTGCCCTCGGACGCCCAGGACGAGGTGGTGAGCTGGCAGATCGTCTTCGAGTGAGCCTCCCCGGAGCCCCCATGCGCCTCCTCACCCCGTCGCTCCTCCTCGCCGCGTCGCTCCTCGTCGCCGCGTGCGGGGACGAGGTGTACTCCGATCCCGTCGACACCTCGCCGCCGGACACCGCGGACACCTCCGACACCGCGGACACCGCCGACACCGCCCTCCCCGTGGACACCGTCGTCCCGGTCGCCGACCCGGTGACGCCGGTCCCGCTGCTCGCCGACGGCTGGCTGGCCGCCTCCATCCTGACCACCAGCGACCCCGTGGGCGAGGCCCTCGCGCGCGGCACCTTCACCACGCCGCAGCTCGGCGTCGACGCCTCCGGGATCGCCTGGGGCCCGGCCACGCCCGACGAGAACGGCGCCTTCCTCCCCTTCGTCGCGCCCACGGTCTACCTGGCCGGCACCGTCCACGTCGACGCGCCGACCGGCGTGGTCGGCCGCTTCGACAACGCCCGCTCCATCTGGGTCGACGGCCAGCACCGCCAGCCCGGCGAGCTCTACGGCGGCGCCGAGCCCGTCCGCGTGCCGCTCGTCCTCCCCCCCGGCGACCACACCGTCGTCGTCGCCCAGGCGCGGCCCCAGCGCGCCATCCGCGTGCAGCTCGAGGCGACGACCGACGCCGTCCACTTCAACCTCGAGGACGTCACGGCCCCCGACCTCGTCGTCGGCCAGAGCGACACGCAGTGGCTCGGCGTCCACGTCCTCAACCTCTCCGGCGCGGCCCTCCTCGGCGTCCGCGCGGAGGTCGTCGAGAGCGACCGCTTCGCCGCGACCCGGACCACGCTGCCCGCGCTCGCCCCGGGCGCCTTCACGCAGCTCTCCTTCGAGCTCGTCCCCAAGGCCCCGTGGCAGGCCGAGGACGAGGAGGTCACCGTGCGCCTCCACCTCGCGTCGCCCGACCTGACCGAGGCCTACGAGCGCGAGGTCACGCTGAGCGTCGTCCCCATCGGCGCGCGCCACCGCCGCACCTTCCGCTCACCCGTCGACGGCTCGACCCAGTACTACGGCGTCCTCCCGCCGACGACCGTCGTGCCGGGCGAGACCTACGGCCTCATCCTGTCCCTCCACGGCGCCGGCGACCGCGCCATCGACGCCAACGCCTGGTACACGCCCAAGGACTGGGCCTACGTCATCAGCCCGACCAACCGCCGCCGCTTCGGCTTCGACTGGGAGGAGTGGGGCCACGACAACGCCCTCAACGCCCTCGCCGACGCCCGCGCCGCCTTCCCCATCGATCCGCTGCGGGTCCACGCCACCGGCGTCTCGATGGGCGGCCACGGCACCTGGCACCTCGCGGCCATGCACCCCGACCGCTTCGCCACCTTCACGCCCAGCGCCGGCTGGCGCTCCTTCTACAGCTACACCGGCGACCCCGAGCCGACCGGCGCCTTCGCCCGCGCGCGCGCCCACAGCCGGACCATCGACTTCCTCGACAACCTCGCCGGCCAGCGCGTCTACATCATCCACGGCGGTGAGGACCCGGTCGTCCCGGTCCGCGAGGCGCGCGACATGTATGCGCTCCTCCAGCCCATCACCGACGACGTGACCTACCACGAGGAGCCCGGCGCCGGGCACTTCTGGCGGAGCGCCGAGGACGACACGGTCAACTGCGCCAACTGGCCGCCGGCGCTCGACCAGATGGAGGCCGCCCGCCGCGTCGAGACGCCCCTCGACTTCGCCTTCCGCTCGCCCGCGCCGTGGTACAGCCCGTCCTCCTCCTACGTGACGGTGACCTCGGTCGACGACCCCTACGCCGACTTCACGGTCACCTCCGAGCACACCGACGCCGATAGGGTCGCGCTCACCACCACCAACGTGCGCTCCATGGTCATCGACATGACGGCGCTCTCGGCGGCGGGCGTCGCCTGGCTCGACCACGGCGGGGTCCACTACGCCGTCGACGGCGCCGGCGAGCTCCCCATCGGCCCCGAGGACGGCAAGCAGCTGGGCCTCTCCGGCCCCTACAACCAGGTCTTCCGCCAGCCCTTCGGCTTCGTCTACCCGGACGGTGACGCGCTCGCCCGCGACTACGCCGCCTACCTCGTCTCGACCTGGGCCGCCATCGGCAACGGGCAGGCCTTCGCCCTGCCGTACAGCGCGCTCGCGTCGGGCGGCCCCCTCGACGCGGAGAACGTGCCGTCGCGCTACAACCTCGTCTACGTCGGGTTCCCGGGCGACGCGATGGCCCCCGACGGGCTGCCCTTCGACTGGGGCCCCGACGGCGTGACGGTCGACGGCGAGGCCCACCCCGACGCGGCCCTCCTCCTCGTCACCGCCCGGGACCGGCTCGGGGCGTTGCTCTACGCCCCTCCGGGGCGCGAGCACCTGCTCTACCGCGTCATCCCGTTCTCCTCCCGCTCCGGGATGCCCGACTACCTCGTCTGGAACGAGGACGGCGCCGCGCTGTCGGGCTTCCTCGACGCCGGGTGGGGCTTCGATCCGGGCCTCGCGCGCTGATCCCCGGACGGCCGCGCCGCACACGGACACGGCGGCGCGTCGGGGCGCGCCTCGGCACCCGCCCCACACCCGCGGCCGTTGCGTCGACGCCTCGCGCCGCCTACGTTCAGCCTTCGTCCCCCCACACGCGGCCGATGGAGAAAATGATGCGTCGCAATATCCGCTCGAGCGCCCTGGTCCTGGCCCTGACCTCGCTGGTGGCCGCGGGGTGTCCCGACAACGACGTCCCGCCCACCCAGGAGGACGCGCTCATCGTCGAGGAGGTCGACGCCGTCGTCGAGGCGGACCTGACCTACCCCGACGAGGAGGTCAGCGTGATCCTCGACGCCCTCGTGCGCTACGAGCCGGCCGACGGCTCGCTCTACGGCGGCGACTACCCCATCGAGCTCAAGCTCCTGCGCCTCGTCGACCCGGCGACCGGCGACGCCGTCGTGCTCGGCACCGGCACCCTGCAGTCGGGCGACAGCAGCACCGGCATCGGCGCCGGGCTCTCGACCCGCGTCTACTACTACCGCGAGGGGACCGCGAAGACCTCCGAGCTGGCCGCGCTCTGCGACGCCGACGCGGTGCAGGTCGAGATCACCGTCGCGATGCCGAGCTGCGACTGCGACGCGGCCGTGCTCACGGCGCCGGCCACCCTCACCTGCGCCGAGGACCGGCGCGCGACCGCGCAGATGGCCCTGACCGACGCCGGCACGCCGGCCGGCATGCCGTGCACCCGCGCGTCGAGCGTCTCGAGCTTCGAGGACCACTACGGCTACGACGCCGACGGGAAGCTCATCTTCCGCGACGAGTACGACGAGGACGGCCACCAGTCGCGCTACGTCTACTACTGGGATGGCGAGCGGCCCACGGCGGTCGAGGTGATCAACGCGACGAACGGCGAGCTGGCGTCGACCCTGACCTTCACCTGGGACGAGGCCGGGCGGCTGACCCGCGCGGACTCGCGGAGCGCGTCGCCGCCGTACGACACGAGCGCCTCGGTCTACACCTACGAGGACGGCGACGACCTCGGCTGGACCCGCGCCAACGCGGAGGGAACCGAGACCCAGGAGGGCTGGTGGGACGCCGCCGCCGACCAGCTCGTCGTGCGCGACACCGACCCGACGGACACCTCGGCGAGCGAGATCCGCGCGACGTTCTCGGGCGAGTACGTGCGCGAGGCGTGGCTCGCCTACCCCGAGCCGCTGGCGATGAAGAGCGGCAAGCCGGTGCTCTTCAGCGCCACCCAGATCGGGGGCACGGGCCTCTGGGACCGGGCGCTGGTGTGGGACGGCGACGAGATCACGAGCGACGTCATGACCCTCGTCAGCGGCGGCCAGACCGGCACGATCACGACGACCTGGGACTACTGCCACTGACGTCCGCTCACGGAGGCGCGGACGCGGTCTCGCGCCCGGCCTCCGGGGGATTCGACGGGGCGGCCACCGGAATCGATGGCGCCCCGCCGCCCCTCTGAACTAGATTCACCCCATCACGTGACGTGCGGTCGGATGTCCCCCGAGCGCGGAGGCGGCGATGCCCTTCGATTTCTTGCGTAGGACCTTCCTCGAGCGGTTCTTCTCGCGCGACGCGTCGACGCCGCAGCAGGCGCCGCGGACCCAGACGCCGGCCCAGGGCCAGACCCTCGCCGAGCAGGAGGCGACGCTCCGCCCCGGGGCGCAGCCGACGGTCCAGGGGCCGACCCAGACGCCGGTCCGCCCGGAGTGGCAGGCGTTCCTCAACCCGGTCGCGACGCCGACCCAGGCCGACCTCCAGGGTGCCAACCAGGCGGCCCCGGGGCAGACGCCCGGGCAGGCCGGCCAGGCCCAGGCCCAGCAGCCGCCCGCGTCGCTGGTCGAGGAGGTGCGCAAGAAGGGCCTCCTCGGCGAGTTCGAGGCGATGTGGAAGGCCCACCCGCACAACAACGGCTCGGCGAACGACCAGAGCGCCGGCGAGGTGAACCAGGCCCAGGGCTGGGACCCGGGGCAGTGGGCGAACACCTGCGCCCTGCGCATCAGCGTGATGCTCAACACCCTCGGGGGCGAGCACAAGATCACCAAGGACAAGGCGGTCGCGGCCGGCATCCCCAAGGGCCGCGTCTTCTACAGCGCCAAGACCAAGTGGTACTACCTGCTCGCGGCCTCGGAGATCGCGCAGTACGTCGCCCACCACCAGGGCAAGCCCAGCGCGGTGTGGCCGGTCTCCGGGCGCTACAAGGACGCCAACGCCTTCGAGAAGGACTTCAAGGACAAGGTCGAGCCGGTCGTCTCGGGCAAGAAGGGCTTCGTCTTCTTCGACAAGATCTTCGGCTACAGCGGCAGCGGCCACGTCGACCTCTTCGAGGGCACCACCCTGAGCGCGGCGCACCACTGGTACCCCTCCCAGGCGCTCAAGGTCTGGTACGTCTGACGCGTCCTCGGCTCGGGCACGGGGGCGGCGCGCGGTCGCGCTGCTGCTGACGCTCGGGCTCGCTTTCGCCGCGTGCGGGAGGCAGGTCATGCCCCAGTCTCCGTCCGACAGCTCCCGCCCCGAGGCCGCCGCTCCCGAGCTCCCGCTCGTCCCGGTCGAGCGGGACGGGCGCGTCGGCTTCGGCACCGCGGCGGGGGACCTCCGCGTCCCGGCGCGCTTCGACGACGCCGACGGCTTCGCCTCCGGGCTCGCGCCGGTCCTCGACGGCGAGGCCTGGGGCTACGTCGACGCGACCGGGGCGCTCGTCGTCCCCGCGGGCTTCGACTCGGTGACGGCCTTCGACGGCGATCGGGCGGTCGTCTATCGGGGCGGCCACGGGCTCGTCATCGACCGGTCGGGCGCGGTGGTCGCTACCCCCGACGTCGACGCCCTCCACCCGCTCTCCGAGGGCCTCGCCCCGGCCCGCAAGGGCCCGCATTGGGGCTACGTCGACGCCGACGGGCGCTGGGTCGTCGCCCCGCGCTTCGAGGAGGCCTACGCCTTCTCGGGCGGGCGGGCCCGGGTCGCGCTCGAGGACGGCTACGGCTTCGTCGGACGCGACGGCGAGCTGGCGTTCCCGCGGACCTACGACGCGGCACAGGACTACTCCGAGGGGCTCGCGGCGGTCGCGCGCGGCGGGCGTTGGGGCTTCGTGGACGCCGCCGGCGCCGTCGTCGTCGGGCTCCGGTACGCCGACGCGCGGCCGTTCTCCGAGGGCGTCGCCGCCGTCGAGGCCGAGGGCGGCTGGGGCTTCGTCGATCACGCCGGGCGGCTCGTCGTCGCGCCGCGCTTCGCGCGCGTCGGGGCGATGGTCGACGGGCGGGCGCCGGCGGTGGTCAGCGAGCGCGATGGCCTCTGGGGGTACGTCGACGCCAACGGGACGGTGGTCGTCGCGCCGCGCTTCACCCTGGCGCTGCCGTTCGCCGGCGGCCTCGCGCGGGTCGCCACCGCGACCGAGAAGGGCTACGTCGACCGAGGCGGCGCCTGGGTCTTCGGGCCCGAGCCGGCGGAGTAGGCGCTACTCCCACTTGCAGACGCGGACCAGCGTCCTGCTGAGAGACGGGTCTTGATGGAGGAACCAGGGGCTCTGGAGCCAGTCGCTCGCCATGGTCACGAGATCCGGCTTGCAGATCATGCCCAGGGGACACTCGGCATCGAACTCGCAGTAGCTCGTGCAATACGCCTGGTCGTCGCCGGGCGTGAGCTTGTAGCACTTGTTGCTCCGGCACTGCCAGTGTTGCTCAGGGATGCACGGTGAGCCATCTTGGAGATAGCCATTAGGGTTCGAGGGCGTGTAGCAGGCCGTCACGGCGTCGTGGCTCAGAAGCGTGTAGACCGTCGCGAAGGGCATAGCGTTTGGGTTCTCGGTGGGCGAGTACAGCACGACGTTGCACTCCATCGGCGGGTCGCACTCGGTCTCGCTGTGGCAAAGCGGTCGGCACGGCCACGGCCCGCTCGGCGGCATCAGGTCGCACTGCCCGGAGGCGCACAGCGAGCTGTCGCCGCTGCCGCAGAGCTGACCGTTGGGGATGCTCCCGGGCGGGTTCGGGGCGCACGCCCCGGAGATGACGCCGAGGTTCAGGTCCCCGACGCCGTGGCAGGTGTAGCCGGGCTCGCTGCAGCGCGTCTCGGCCAGGCAGGTGGCGCGGCAGAAGTAGTCGGAGCAGAGGCCGCTGGCGCACTGCACGTCGTCGGTGCAGGAGGTGCCGTTCGGGGCGCCGCCCGGGAGCGGGGCCTGACAGAAGCCCATCTGCGCCGACCCGGGCACCTTCGAGCAGATCTGCCCGGCCAGGCAGTCCGAGTCGCCCACGCACGGCTCGCTGCAGACCGCCTCGCCCGTCGAGACCCAGCGCGCGCAGATCCGGTCGGGGTAGCAGTCCTCGTGGTAGGCGCAGGGCAGGGCGGCGCCGCAGTCGGCGTCCTCGGCGTCGGTCTTGCCATCGCAGTCGTTGTCGACGGTGTCGTCGCAGACCTCGGTCGGCGTCTGGCCGCCGGTGCAGGCGCCGCCCGCGCACACCTCGCCCTCGGTGCAGGCGTCGTTGTCGTCGCAGGCCACGCCGTCGGTGTTGGTCCAGGCCGCCGCGGCGGTCCCGGCGGCGCACGCCTGGCAGCCGTTGAGCGGGTTCTTCTGCGCGTCGTTCCAGCACGTCCCGCCGATGAGGCAGAAGCCGGCCTGGGTCGTGAAGCGGCACTGCCCGTCGACGCACTGGTCGGTGGTGCAGGGGATCTCGTCGTCGCAGGTGATCGCGTCGCCGGTGCACTGGTTGTCGACGCAGCGGTCGTTGACCGTGCACGGATCCTGGTCGTTGCACGCCTCGCCGTTCTTGCAGACCGGCGTGAAGGTGTCCTCCGGCGGCAGCGTGTCCTCGGGCGGGAGCGTGTCCTCGGGCGGGACGGTGTCCTCGGGCGCGACGGTGTCGACCGGCTCCCAGGTGTCCTCGACGGTGTCGACCGGCTCGACGGTGTCCGCGGGCGTGGCGGTGTCCTCGGCCGTGTCGGGCTCCGGCCCGGTGTCCTCGGGCGTCGCGCTGTCGAAGAGCGGCGCGTCGGGGAAGAGGATGGCGTCGGAGGTGTCGGCGTCGGCGCCGGGGGCGAAGAACGTCCGGCCGCCCGGGCTCGAGCAGCCGGCGGCGAGCGTCAACACGAGGATGAGGAGCAGGCGCATGGGGTGCGTCTCGCAAAAGCGAGCCCCTCGCGTCAAGAGAGAGCCACCGGGAGTGTTGCATTGCACGCGGGCGACACGGGATGGCCTCGGCCCGCGCGGGCGTTATCCTGCCTCGTGATGACCCGCGCGCTCCCACTCCACCTGGCCCTCCTCGCCCTCCTCGCCGCGCCGATCGCGTGCGGCGAGCCGGCCGCGGCGCCCGCGGCCCCGGCCGTCGACCGGCTGTCGCTGCGCCTCTCGAGCTACAACGCCTGGCTCCTGCCGCTGGCGTCGCAGGATCTCGGCGACCGCGTCGACAGGATGCCGGCGGCCCTCGACGCCCTCGCCCCGGACGTGCTGTGCCTCCAGGAGGCGTGGCTCCCGTTCCAGCGCGACGCGCTCGAGAGCGGGCTCGAGCACCGCCTCCCCTACGCGACGTACGGCGGTGGCGGGCTGGCGCTGCTGTCGCGCTTCCCGATCGCCGAGGAGCGCTACCACCCCTTCGAGGACGACGAGGCGCTGTCGATGGTCGAGCGCCTCGGGAACAAGGGCGTCTTCGAGGTCGTGCTCGACACGCCGGGCGGCCCGCTCCGCGTCCTCGACAGCCACCTCGCCCTCGACCGCAGCGGCGGCGGCGGCCACGGGCGGCAGGTCGCGCAGCTCCGGGCGCACATGGCCGCGCGGCCGGAGCTGCCGACGGTGGTGTGCGCCGACCTGAACATGCGCGCGACCCGCGACGGCGCCCTGGTCCCGGCCTACGCGTCGCTCCTCGCGGCGGGCTACGCCGACACGATCCCGCCGATGCGCAAGGCCGACGGTCGCTACCTGCCGCGGCCGACGACCCGGGTCGGCTGGCCCCGCGCGACGCGGCGCGGGCGCGGCTGGAGCCCGGACTTCGTGTTCGTCCGCGGTGGCGCGAGCGGGGCGGGGCTGCGGGCGACGGCGGCCGCGATCGCGCTCGACGACGCGGCCACGGCGCTGTCCGACCACAACCTGCTGCAGGTCGATCTGGTGCTGACCCGGCCGGGCGCCACCGAGTAGCGCGCGGGTGCCATTGGCGCCGCGCACGTCACGGTGTAGAAACACGGCCGACACCCATCTCTCCTGCGTCCGCGGCGTGGCTCGCGGCGCCTGCCCCTGCGAGGAACGCCATGTCCGACAAGACCGAGCTCGAGAGCCTCGAGAGCCTGCTGAAGAAGCTGCCGCCCGAGGACCAGGCGGAGGCGTTCCGCATCCTCTACGGCAACCTCCCGAAGGAGCTGCCGATCGCGCCGGCGGCCGCCGCCCTCGCCAAGGAGCACGACTTCGACGTGGCGGCCTACCGCTTCCCGTCGACCCCCGAGCAGCGCCGCGAGCCCCGCATCGTGCGCATCGGCGTGATCCAGACCCAGATCAACGAGTCGACGTCGGCGCCGGTCGACAAGCAGTACCGCGCGATCGTCGAGCGCACCGAGAAGCTCATCCACGCTGCCGGCGCGATGGGCTGCAACGTGCTCGGGCTCCAGGAGGCGTGGACGATGCCGTTCGCCTTCTGCACCCGCGAGAAGCACCCGTGGCTCGAGTTCGCCGAGCCCATCGACGGCCCGACGACGCGCGCCCTGTCCCGCCTCGCGCGGCACTACGACATGGTCATCGTCTCGCCCATCCTCGAGCGCGACGAGGCCCACGGCGGCACCATCCACAACACCGCCGTCGTCATCGGCAACCGCGGCAACGTCATCGGCTACCACCGCAAGAACCACATCCCGCGGGTCGGCGACTTCAACGAGTCGACGTACTACATGGAAGGCGACACCGGGCACCCGGTCTTCGCCACCCAGTACGGCAAGGTCGGCGTCAACATCTGCTACGGCCGGCACCATCCCCTCAACTGGCTGGCCTTCGGCCTCAACGGCGCCGAGATCGTGTTCAACCCGTCGGCGACGGTCGGCGCGCTGAGCGAGCCGCTGTGGCCCATCGAGGCGCGCTGCGCGTCGATCGCCAACAACTACTTCACCGCCGCCATCAACCGCATCGGGACCGAGAGCTTCCCGAACGAGTTCACCTCCGGCGACGGCAAGGGCGCGCACCACGACTTCGGCCACTTCTACGGCTCGAGCTACGTCACCGCGCCCGACGGCTCGCGCACGCCGGGGCTCTCGCGCACCCGCGACGGCGTCCTCATCAGCGAGGTCGACCTCAACCACTGCCGCCAGGTGCGCGACAAGTGGGGCTTCCAGATGACCCAGCGCCTGCCAGAGTACGCGGAGCTGCTCACCAAGGCGGCGCGCCACGACTTCCGCCCGCAGGTCATCCCCGACAACGGCCTCGGCTGGGAGACCGAGCGCACCGCCGTGCGCCACCAGCAGTCGGCGCGGCTGTCGGCCCCGGTGGCCCAGGTCGAGTTCGCCGGCAGCGTGACCTCCCGCGAGGAGAACGACTAGCCGCTCACGCGGCGCGCGTCGTTCGGCGCCGAGGGAAGACGCGAAGAGGCGGGGCAGGTCCCCGCCTCTTCGTTTTCGAGGCCACGAGCAGGGCGCTCAGACCTTCTTCACGAACTCCGACTTGAGCCCCATCGCGCCGAAGCCCGGGATCTTGCAGTCGATGTCGTGGTCGCCGTCCGCGAGGCGGATGTTCTTCACCTTGGTCCCGACCTTCACCACCGAGGACGAGCCCTTCACCTTCAGGTCCTTGATGATGGTGACGGTGTCGCCGTCCTGCAGGACGTTGCCGTGGGCGTCGGTCCACACGCGCTCGCCGGGGCCCGCCGGGGCGGCCGCGCCCTTGGCCCACTCGTGGGCGCACTCGGGGCAGACGTAGAGCGCGCCGTCGTCGTAGGTGTAGGCCGAGCCGCATTGGGGGCACTTGGGCAGATCGCTCACGGGAGCTCCTTCGGCAGGGGGCGACGCCGCCGGCCGGCGGGCGGCCCCGGGTGGGGGAGCCTTGTGCGGGACCGGGGCGGGCGCGTCAAGCCCGGCGACGCGCGGCGCCCTCCGGCCGGGA
>SBGO01000613.1 GCA_006226565.1 Deltaproteobacteria bacterium
CGATGCGGTCGAGGGCGCCGCGGACCCGGACCGGCCCGCCCACCCAGCGCGCCGTGCGGCCGCGGACCCGGGCCGTCAGGCGCGACAGGTCGCGGCGGTCGTCGGTGGGTAGGGACCAGCCCAGGGCGACCCACTGGGGCTCGCCGCCGTCGAGATCGTCGTCGGAGACCCACTCGCGGTGGCGGAGCCACGCCTCGCGCACGCGGCTCACCCGCTCGAGGAGCTCGCGGTCCCCGGGCAGGCGGGGGTGCACGAGGGCCAGGAGCCCCCACTCGCGCAGCATCGCGACGCAGCGCACGACCTGCGACTCGCACAGCACCTTGTGGAGCTCCGCGCCGAGGCGCGCGGGGCCGAGGCGCTCGGCGAAGCTCGCGCGCAGGGCCTCGCGGAGCAGCGCCTGGCTCCCGGGGGCCAGGGTGAAGTCGAAGCGACCGGCGAAGCGCGCGGCGCGGAAGGCGCGGGTCGGGTCGTCGTGGAAGCTCAGCCCGTGGAGGACGCGCACCATGCGCTGATCGAGGTCGAGCTGGCCGCCGAAGGGGTCGACGAGCTGACCGCCCCGCGCCGGGCCGACCGCGAGCGCCATCGCGTTGATGGTGAAGTCGCGGCGCAGCAGATCGTGGTGGAGGCCGCCGCTCGCGACGTCGGGCAGCGCCGCCGGGTGCGGGTAGGACTCGGTGCGGGCGGTGGTCAGGTCGACCTTCCGCCCGTTCGGGGTCGTCCAGGTGCAGGTGCCGAAGGCCTCGTGGACGTGCAGGCGGCCGCCGTGGCGCTCGGCGGCCGCGCGCCCGAGCGTCGGCGCGTCGCCCACCACGACCAGGTCCAGGTCCTCGACCGGGCGCCGCAGGAGGACGTCGCGGACCGCGCCGCCGACCAGGTAGAGCTCGAGGCCCGAGTCGTCGGCCAGGCGGCCGAGGCGGTCGATGAGCTCCCGATCGCCGTCGCTCAGCGCGTGGTCCATCGCCCGCAGCATGGTCTCGCGGCGCGGCACCGGGCGCGCCCGGTCGAAGGGCGTCTCGTGCACCGACGCGCGGAAGACCGCGGTGCGCGTGACCACGCCGCGCGCGGGGCCGGGGGGCTCGCCGACGAGCACCAGACGGCCCGGGGTCTCGAGCATCACCCGCCGCACGTCGGCGACGGTCGCCTCGGGGGGGACCCAGGCGGGCGGCCCGGAGCTGATGGAGGCGGCGGCGGCGCGGCCCATGCCGTGGCGGACGGCGTCGTCCACCTCGCGGCGCGAGACGAGCCCGACGTAGGCGCCGTCGCGGACGAGCGGGATCGCGTTGATCTTGTACTTGTGGAGCGCCGCCGCGGCGTCGTCGATGGAGCCGTCGGCGGCGGCGTTGTAGACCAGGGGCGAGGCGAGGTTTCGGGCCTCGAGCGGGTGCGCGCCGCCCTCGAGGGCGTCGACGAGGAGCGCGTGCGCCTCGGGGATGGGGCAGGCGCGGAGCGAGGCGCTGGCCGCCTCGGGGTGGCCGCCGCCGCCGAGGGGGCGGAGAGCGGCGGCGACGTCGACGCCGCCCGAGGAGCGCCCGATGACGACGGTGCGGCGCGGGTCGGCCGCGATGAGGAAGGCCGCCTCCCAGCGCTCGGCGCGGCGCAGGGTGTCGAGGAGCGGGGCGAGATCGGGCTCGTAGTCGTCGAGGTCGAGGACGCAGATGGCGACCGCGTGGCTGTCGATCGTCAGGGTCGTCACGCGCTTCGCCATGCGCTCGACGAGGCGCAGGCGGTGGCGGTCGAGCCCGCGCGGGACGTACTCCTCCACCCAGGCGACCGGGGCGCCCCAGGCCGCGCACAGGGCGGCGGCGCGGTAGTCGTTGGGCGTCGTGCCGGGGAAGACGAAGTGGCCGGTGTCGGCGTGGATGCCGAGGAGGAAGAGGCCGGCCTGGGCCGGGGTCGGCGTCAGGCCGCGCTCGGCGATGAGGAGGACCAGCGACGAGACGACGGCGGCCGCGGGCTCGTGGGCGGCGCGCGGCAGATCGGCCGCGGGATCGTCGTGGGTGTCCCAGGCGACGACCGAGGTGAAGCGGTCGAGGTGCTCGGCGATGAAGCCGAGGCGCTCGGCGCGCGCGGTGTCGACGACGACGAGGCGTCCGAGGTCCTCGGCGGCGAGGCGCTCGCGCAGATCGCGCTCGGGGACGAGGTCGACGAGGCCGGCGCCGTGGTCCTTGTAGAAGCGCGTCGTGACCGGGTCGAGCGAGCCCGGCACGCCGAGCTCGAGCGGCCCCTCGAGGAGCGCGATGGCCGCGAGCGCGGCCAGCCCGTCGAGGTCGGTCCCGAGGTGGGAGGTCGCCAGATCCATGGGCGCAGTCTAGCTCAAAGGCGGCGTTCCAGCGCGGCGAGTCGCTCGCTCGCCTCGCGATGGGCCTCGCGGTAGGCGTCGGTGGCGACGACGCTGCGGGCGTAGTCGCCGTGGGTGCCGATCCAGCGCCCGGCGGCCATGACGTTGTGCAGCGCGCCGGTCGTGTCGCTCATGGTGAGGGCGCGCACCGGCTCGCGGGCGGGCCAGAAGGTCGGGTGGTCGAGGTCCCAGACCGACAGGTTGGCGAGCGCCCCGGGGGCGATGACGCCGGCGCGGAAGGCCGGGTGGAGGCTCCCGGGGATGCCCCAGACGCGGTCGAGCAGGGCGCGCGGATCGGCGAGCCACGGGGTCTTCGCGCGGTCCCGGGCGCGCTCGCGCCAGGCGTCGCGCGCGTCGTCGAGGGAGCCGCTGTCGAGGAAGGCCTGGTGGGCCGGCGACCAGGTCACGCCCACCGTGCGCAGGCCGGCGGTGGCGCGCAGCTCGCGCTGGATGTTGATGGCGTCGTTGCTGGCGGCGCAGTCGGTGCCGATGAACCACGGGAGGCGGGCGGCCTGCCAGGCGCGGATGTCGGGGAGGTAGGCGAAGATCTCTTTGCTGTGCGGGCAGAAGCCGAGCGCGACGCGGTCGGCGTCGAGGGCCGCGACGTCGGCCTCGGTCACGAAGATGTTGTGGATGAGCAGGCTGCGCGGAGCGGCGTCGAGCACGCCGGTCCGGCGCAGCACGTCGAGGGGCGAGCAGCCGCGCAGCTCGCGGACGCGCTCGAGCTCGTCGAGGGACTGCGCGACGTGACAGTGGACGGGCAGGGCGTGGCGCTCGGCGAGCTCGGCGACGCGGGTGAAGAGGGCGTCGCTGACGGTGTCCGTCGCGTGCGGGCCGTAGGCGGCGAAGATGCCGCGGGCGGCGAGCGCCGGGTCGGCGGCGATGGCGGCGGTGCGCTCGAGGGCGATCTCGCGCTGGTCGACGCCGGGGCCGCCGAGATCCTGCAGCGTCGGGGCGATCACGGCGGGCAGGCCGACGTCGAGGAGCCCGGCCAGCACGGCGTCGGTGTGGTAGTAGTGGTCCCAGACCAGGGCCGTGCCGTGCAGCAGCGCCTCGTAGGCGCCCATGCGCACGAAGGCGCGGACGTCCTCGGCGGTCGTGCGCGTCTCGATCTTGAAGAAGAAGTCCTCGACGAGGTTCGCGTCGGCGTGCTCGGGGACGGCGAGGCCGCGCAGCGAGGTCAGCGCGAGGTGGGTGTGGCCGTCGATGAAGGCCGGCGTCACCATCCGGTCGCCGAAGTCCTCGACGATGGCGTCGGGGGGCGCGGGCGGCGGCTCGGCGCCCGCATCGAGCGGGTGGACCGCGGCGATGGTGGAGCCGATGACGTCGATGGCCGCGCGGCGCGGGCGCAGCGGGGTGCCGTCGGTCGTGGGAAGGACCGCGAGGCCGAGGAGGCGGCGCGGGGCGGTGGGAGCGGCGAGCGGACCGAGCATGGTCGGCCGATTGTCCGCGTTTTCGCCGGCAACGCCAGAAAAACCGAGGCGGCGACGGCATCGGAGGGGGCGCGTGGATGGCTTCCGGGCCGCGCGATGTGGTATAGGGAGCCACCGCGGCGCGGGGCTCCAGCCATACCGAGACGGCCGCGATAAGGACCGAAGCCAGCCATGCACGACGACACGACGCGCGGCGACGGGCTCTTGCACCAGCCCGTGATCGACTCCGCGGAGGCGCTCGCGGCGAACGCCTGGGCGCAGGAGTGCGCAACCCTCCCGGCGGAGCGGATCGACATCGAGCGGATGAAGATCCCGCAGCGCTGGGAGCGCTACACCGAGGAGAACCACCGCGTCTGGGGGACGATCTTCGAAAAGCGCATGGCGCAGCTCGGGCGCGACGGCTCGCGGGTCTTCCTCGACGGCGCCGAGGCGATCCGGCTGACGGCCGACGCGGTGCCGCGCCTCGACGTCGTCAACGCCCAGCTCTCGGCGCTGACCGGCTGGCAGAGCTTCGGCGTGCCGGGCTACCTGCCGCCGAAGTGCTTCTTCGCGTGGCTCGCCCAGCGCCAGTTCCCGACGACCATCTCGGTGCGCCCGGCCGACCAGATGGCCTACCTGCCCGAGCCTGACATCATCCACGACGTCTTCGGGCACGTGCCGCTGCACACCGACCCGCAGTTCGCCGACTTCCTGCAGACCTACGGGAAGGCGGCGCTGGTCACCGACGACCCGGTCCACACCGAGCGCCTCGCGCGGCTCTTCTGGTTCACCGTCGAGTTCGGCCTCATCCACGAGGACGGGCGGCTCAAGCTCTACGGCTCCGGGCTCATCTCGAGCGAGGGGGAGGGGCACCACGCCCTCTACTCGTCGGAGGTGGAGCGGCGTCCCTTCGACCTCGAGCAGGTCTGCGACACCGCCTTCGAGATCCACCACTACCAGCCGATCCTCTACGTCCTCGAGAGCTTCGAGCAGCTCGCCCGCGCCATGCGGACGTACGCCGACCGGCTGCTCGAGCTCGCGAGCGGGCCCGCGGCCGCCTGAGCCCCGGCGCCGAGGTCAGTCGCAGGCCTCGAGGAGGGCCGCCTCGATCTCCGGCGCCTGGACGTTCTTCGCGGTCGAGAGCTCGTCGATGAGCCAGGTGCGCACGGTGTCGAGCATCCCGGCCTCGATGGAGTAGAGCGTGCGCTCGTCGGCGATGGCGCAGAGCTCGCGGTGGGCGTCGGCGATGTCCTGGAGCTCCCCGAATTTCAGCGCCTCGAGCCAGCGCCGGGTGCGCCCCTCGTCGTAGCGGCGCGCGTCCGGCACGTCCGCCTCCAGCGCCAGCCGCGCCAGCGTCTCGTCCGCCACCGCCGCGCTCGCGATGGCGCGCATCCCCATCCCGGCGGCCCCCGAGACCGGCACGCGCAGCACCCGCTCGCCGGCCACCACCACGTAGGTCGGATCGCCCCCGCCGGCGGCCGGCCCGCCGGGCTCGACGTCCTTGACGAGCATCACGCCGAGCGGCGGCATCACCACCCACTGCCCCTTCTCGAAGGGCTTCGCCTTGGGCGGCGTCACCACGACGGGCTTCGGCGCGTCGGGCGACGGGATCGGCCGCACCTCCACCGTCGGCTCGTCGGGCAGCGGGTAGTCGAAGCCCAGGCGCACCGCCAGCTCGCGGTGCGCGGGGATGTCGCGCGCCCGGAGCCGCAGCGCCGCCAGCTCCGCCGCGCTCACGCCCAGCGCCGCCCCGCAGCGCTCGAGCTGCCCGACCACCACCGGCTCGCCGAAGTGCGATTCCATCGCGCACACCGGCTCGCCGCCGTCGAAGACCGCGTAGCTCCACACGCCGTCGGTCACGTAGAACGCGATCGCCGGCACCTTCAGCATCGACGACACGTTCTGCGCCCAGCTGTCGGCGCGCACGCCGTGCCGCTCCTGCCCGGCGAGCGCGCACCACGGCGCGCTCGGCCGCGGGCGCACGGTCTGCGGTGCCGACACCCCCGGCTGGCCGGCGAAGTGCGCCAGGGCGTCGATGACGCGCTCGCACGGCACGGCCTTCGCCGCGAACCAGACCTTCGCCGACACCGGCGGGATCACCGGGCCCCCGAGATCGGTCGCGGGGTCGCCGCCCGCCTTGTCGGGGCCGGAGGCGCAGCCGCCGAGCACCCCGACGAGCAGCGCCACGAGCGCGCGTCGCGCGGTCCCCGTCACGGCTCGACGTCGAGCCACGGGCACTCGTCGAGCTCGGTCACCGCGACGAAGGCGCCGCGCGCCGGGTCGTAGCCGAAGCGCGGGTGGTCCAACGAGCGGAGCCGCTTCATCAGGTGGTCGAGGTAGCGCCGGAGCCGCTTCTCCTTGGTCTCCGCGGGCTCGTCGTTCTTGAAGAGCGACAGCTCCTCGAGCGCGACGTCCTTCTTCGCGAGGACGCGCTCGAGCTTGTCGGCCACCTCCTTGCCCTTCTTGAGCAGGAGTTGACGCCAGCGGTCGCGGTCCGCCTGGGTGTACGGGGAGAGGTCGTTCATCGGTGTCATCCGGTGCGCCGTGGGCGCGTTTCGATCACGGGCACGATAGTGATCCTGCCGCGCGAAGGGAACCACCGACGGGGTTTGAATCTGCGCGGGGTTGGCGCACAATGCGTGAACTCCCGGCCCCGCGAGCAGTGGTGGGGCCGCCGCGCAGGAAACCCCACCGTGCCGTCACTCGCGACCAGAATCCTGGCCCCGCTCGCGTTCGCCGCGCTCATCGCCGGTTGCTCGAGCTTCGTCAAGGACAAGCTCCCCGGCGAGACCACCTGGTCGGTGCGCTCGCTCGACTTCGACGAGCCCCTCGAGCTGGACTGGGCCGTCCTGAAGAAGACCCTCGCCGTCCGCGCCGACGTCTTCCTCATCCCCGGCCAGCCCTACAACCCCTACCGCAAGGCCGAGGACGCGCGCCGCATCACCGCCTTCTGGCAGAGTTACGGCTACTTCGACGTCTCGGGGGTCGCCGCCGACGTGCGCTTCGACGACGCAGCGCACGCCATCGACATCACCTGGCACGTCGACGAGGGGCCCGCCTACACCATCCGCGACGTCGCGGTGAAGGGCGCCCCCGCCGGCCAGCAGGGTGCGCTCGAGGGCCTCATCGACTTCGGCGCCGGCGACCGCGTCGATCTCCACGCCTACCGCTGGCACCGCCACGCCATGGCGAACCACCTGCGGCGCGCCGGCTGGCTCCGCGCCGAGGTCTACAGCCGCGCCTTCGTCGACCGCGAGCACAAGCGGGTCGACTGGGTCTACCTCGTCGACCCCGGCCCGAAGAGCGTCGTCGGCAAGGTCGTCGTCGAGGGCAACCGCGCCATCCCGACCGAGGACATCCTCGCGCGCATCGACCTCGAGCCCGGCCAGCCCGTCGACTTCACCCAGATCCAGGACGACGAGCTCGCCCTGCTCGACACCGGCGCCTTCGACACCGCCCGGCTCTTCGCCGAGTACGGGACCGAGTTCGTCCAGGACGCCATCCCGCCCGACAGCTGGATCCCCCCCGACACCGGCGGGATGATCCCCGCCTCGCGCGTCGCCCCCGACGGCTCGCTGCGCCCCCGCGAGGGGCTCGACCCGGCCGTCGACTTCACCGTGCACATCGTCGAGGCGCCCTCGTCCACCGGCCGCGTCTCCGCCGGGGTCGGCGCCGACATCGAGCGCTTCGACGTCCAGGCCGGCGCCGCGGTCCAGCTGCGGAACGCCCTCGGCGCGCTCCACCACCTCGTCTTCGAGGGCGACGTCGGCTACGGCCTGCGCTGGCGCGGCGACCTCGACCAGCCCCTCGGCGTCTACGGCTCGGCGCTCGCGCGCTACGTCCACCCCGGCTTCCTCGCCCGCCTGCTCGACCTCCGCGTCACGGCGCGCTTCGAGGAGAAGCCCTACCCGGGCTTCCACTGGCGGAGCGCCTTCTTCGGCGTCGGCCTGCGCTCGACCCTCACCAAGGGGCTCTACGTCGACGTCGAGCCGCGCCTCCGCCTCGACTGGCCGGTCGGCGTCGGCACCCTCGACCCGGCCGTGCGCGAGCGCCTCGACCTCGGCGACGGCTCCGACACCCTGAACGCCGAGCTCGCGGCGTCGCTCACCTGGGACGCGCGCGACAACGGCCTCGAGGCCCTGCGCGGCCACCTCGTCGCGCTCCGCGCCGCGTGGGCCCCCGGCGGCGCCCTCGGCGACACCCCGTGGCTCCGGCTCGAGGCCGATCTCCGCTACCTCATCAACCTCAACGCCGACCTCGCCATCGGCCTCCGGGCGGCCGGCGGCTGGGCGCTCGCCCTCGACGACGCGGCCGGCGTCCCCATCGGCGCGCGGCTCTTCGGCGGCGGCGCCTACGGCCTGCGCGGCTTCGGCACGCGGCGCCTGGCCGCCTACGCCGAGCGCTGCCAGGGCACCGACTGCCAGGACATCCCGGTCGGCGCGGCGAGCCTCTTCGAGAGCGCCGTCGAGCTCCGCTGGCTCCCGTACCGCCAGCAGTTCGGCGTCGTCGCCTTCGTCGACCTCGGCGGCGCCGGCGAGGACGCGAACCCCTTCGACGACGGCGTGTCGGTCGCGACGGGCCTCGGCCTGCGCGTCCGCACCTGGTCCATCCCGCTCGCCATCGACTTCGCCTACCGCGTGACCGACGTCCCGGCCTACGGCGACCTCGATCGCTTCTTCGTCTTCGCGCGCATCGGGGAGGCGTTCTGATGGCCACCGAGCTGGACGCCACCCGGGTCACCGACGCCGTGCGCCCGCGCCCGCTGTGGCGGCGCATCCTCAAGTGGACCCTGGTGACGATCGGGGTGCTGCTCGCGCTCGTCCTCCTGACGGTGCTCTTCTTCCACACCGGGCCGGGCAAGGAGATCGCCCGCGGCGCCGTCGAGGACGTGCTCGCCAAGAAGTACGACGGCACCGTCACCCTCGGGGGGCTCGACTACGCGCTCTTCGGCGATCTGTCGGTCGACGACCTCAAGATCGTCGACCGCCAGGGGCGGACGGCGCTGCACCTGAAGCACCTCGGCGTCTCGCCGGACTGGGGCGAGCTGCTCGGCGGCGCCGTGGTCCTCGACAAGGTCGAGGTCGACGGCGTGGAGGCCGATCCGGTCGCCCTCAAGGCCGCCCAGAAGGAAGAGACCAAGCTCCCGGGCCAGATCGTGGTGCGCGAGCTCGACGTGAAGAACGTCGCCGCCACCATCGTCCGGCCCGACGGCGCCGTGACCAAGGTCACCGGCCTCACCGTCCACGGGCTCGTCGGGATGGGGCAGGCCACCGAGTCGGCCAACGCCTCCCTCGACCGCCTCGCGGTGCACGTCGACATGACGATGCCGAACGGCGTGCACCTCACGCTCCCGCTCGAGACGCGCCTCGAGGTGCGGCGGCAGGGGCCGGAGATCACGCTCCAGACCCCCGGCGTGGAGACGACGGCCCACGTGGAGCTGCCCGGGCAGCCGGCGCGCGACGTGCCGGTGCGGCTCGGCGCCCTCGACGTCAAGACCGAGGCCGACAAGGCGCACCTCGACTTCGCGGGGCTCGTCGCCGGGCCCCTGAGCGGCGAGCGCCTCACCGTCGACGCGCAGCTCGGGCCCGACCTGATGCCGGCCGGGACCCAGCGGGTCGCGCTGACCGGCGTGATCGTCGACGCCGCCAAGCTCGCCGAGCTGCTCGGGCGCCCGGTCCTCAAGAGCGACGTGCGCGCGGACATCGGCGCCGAGGGCCCCCTCGACGCCCTCGTCGTCAAGGGGGATGTGAAGACCGACGGCGGCACCCTCGCGCTCCGCGGGACCGTCGACGCCTCGCGGCCGCCGGACGTGGCCTACGACCTCAAGCTCACCGGCGACGACATCGACACCGCCAAGCTCCTCGCCGAGGCGGCGGCGCCGGTCAAGACGAGCCTCGAGCTGACCGTGAAGGGCAAGGGCATCGTCCCCGGCGCGATGGACGCCAACGTGCGCTTCACCCTCGGGCCGACGGACCTCAACGGCCGCCCCCTCGACTCCCTCGAGCTCGAGGCGAGCGCCCACGGGGCGACCTTCGCCGTCGACAAGCTCACCCTCAGCGCCTTCGGGCAGACCCTCGAGGTCGTGGGCTCCCTCGACCGCGACACGCGCCGCTTCTCCGGCCGCATCAAGACCGTGGCCGGGCTCGCCGACGCCATCGCCAAGGCCCGCGACGCCGGCGTCCTGCTCGTGCCCCTCCCGCCCGTCGCCGGGAGCCTCGACGTCGACATCACCGCCGCCGGGACGCTGCTCCCCGAGGGCGTCCCGATGGTCGAGGCGGCGACGCAGGAGGGCGCCATCGTCCAGCTCGCGCAGCTCCCCATCGAGCGGATGACCCTCAAGGGGCACCTCGACGGCTCCGAGATCGCCGTCACCGACCCGGTGCGCGGCGCGATCACGCTCGGCCGCCTGAACGTCGGCGCTGACGTGGTGGTCGCCGATCAGAAGCCGACCGGCACCATCTCCCTCGGGCTCGGCGCGCTCGACGCCGGCAAGACGCGCCTCGACGACGCCAAGGTCGAGATCGTCCTCGACGGGCTCCGCCACCACATCACCGTCACGGCCAAGGACGAGGCGCAGAAGCTCGATCTCAAGGCCGTCCTCGACTCGGTCCTCGACCTCGACACGCGCTCGGCCGACGTGACCCTCGCCGAGCTCACCGTCGCCCGCGGGAGCTTCGACACCGCGCTCCTCGCGCCGGTCACCCTCCACATCGCGCCGCCCGACGCGAGCGGCGACCAGGCCTACACCCTGCCGCGCACCCAGCTCTCCCTCGCCGGCGGCAGCGTCTCCCTCGGCGGCACGGCGCGCTTCCGGCGCGACCCCGAGCACCCCGAGGCGACCGTCGTGAGCGCGGTCAGCGGCGACCTCGACTTCGAGGGGCTGTCGCTCGGGCGCCTCGCGGCGCTGGCGCGCAAGAGCACGCGCGGTGCCAGCGGGACGCTGTCGGGCCACCTCAGCCTCGACGGCACCCCGACCGATCCGGCCGCCAGCTTCGCGATGACCCTCCGCGCCCGCGCCAAGGACGCCGCGCCGGTGCTGCTCAAGGTGTCCGGCGCGGTCCAGGACGCGCGCCTCCGGGGCGAGCTGCGGGTCACCGACGTCCGCTCCCACGATCTCCTCGCCGAGATGACGGTGAAGGCGCCGCTCTCGCTCGGCCCCGGGGCGCCGCCCGGCCTCGCCCCCGGCGGCAAGCTCGCCTTCGCGCTCACCGTCCCCGAGCGCCGCCTCGGCGCGCTCGCCGCCTACGCCCCCGGCGGCAAGCTCCCGAAGGGCCTCGATCCCGACGCGACCCTCGGCGCCCACGCCGGCTTCTCGGGCACCCCGGCCCAACCGACCGGCGACTTCGGGCTGACCGTCTCGGGCGGCCTCGTCGCCGAGGGCGCGCTGAAGGACGCCCCAGAGCGGCAGCGGCTGACCGTCGACGGCAAGCTCGGCCGGCAGGGCGGCAAGTCGGTCCTCGAGGGGCGGCTCGCCGCCTGGCTCGACGCCGCCGGCGCCCCGCTCCTCGACGTCCGGGCCAGCGGCGACTTCGCGCGCTCCCCGCTGCTCCGTGGGGCGCTCGCCAAGCCGTGGCGCCTCGATCTCGTCCTGCAGCCCATCGGCCTCGCCGGGCTCCCGCTCCCGCAGCCCGTCGGCGGCGCGGTGAGCGGCAACCTCGGGCTCTCCGGCGAGGGCGGCGACCTCTTCGGCCACGGCGGCTTCGCCCTCACGCAGCTCACGGTCGGGACCGCGCCGGCGGCGGACGTGAAGGCGAGCTTCGCCCTCGAGCGCGACGCGACCTCGCTCGAGATCGCCGCCGCCGCCGGGGGCCTCGACATCATGTCGCTCAAGGGCTCGCTCGGCCTCGCCGGCGGCGGCCTCCGGACCGCGCTCAAGCGGCGGCTCGCCAGCCTCGCCGACGCACCGGTCGACTTCAGGCTCTCGGTCCCCAAGCGCGCCCTGGAGCAGTGGGGCGGGCTGGCGCCCAAGCCGGTCACGCTGCCCGGTGATTTCGGCGGCGACGTCACCGTCAGCGGCACCGTCGGCGCCCCGGTGGCGAAGGGCGAGCTCAGCTGGGACGGCTTCACCGCGCTCTCCGGGATCCCGGGGCGGGTGGCGCTCCTGCTCGACGCCGACGGCAAGCAGGCCGGCGGCGCCCTGGAGGTCGGCCCGCGCGACAACCCGCTGGTGCGCCTCGCGGCGAGCACCGAGCCGATGAAGGTGCTCAAGCGCGAGCCCTTCGACGTCACCCTGAAGGGCACGGCCTCCGGCGTGGACCTTCTGAGCCTCCTGCCCGCCGCGGTGGCGCAGGGCGGAAAGCTCGATCTCTCCGGCCTCCTCGACTGCGACCTCGAGGCGATCGTCCACCTCGTCCCCGAGGGCGGCGACCTCCGCCTCGACCCCGCCGCGAGCCGCTTCTCCGGCGGCCTCACGGCCCGCGACCTGCGCGCGCCGCTCCCGGGCAGCGAGCGCGTGGTCCACGACGGCCTCGCCCGCCTCACCCTCGCCGCCGACGGCGTCGCCCTGGCGCTCGCCGCCCACGAGAGCGACGAGGACAAGGCCGACCGCAGCCTCGCCATCGACGTCAAGCTGGCGCTCGAGGAGATGGCGCCGAAGCAGGTCACCCTCGGCATCAAGACCCAGGACTGGCTCGTCCTGGGCCTCGGGCTCGACAACCCCGAGGGCGAGCTCGACCTCGACACGACCATCACCGTGACCCAGCTCACCGAGCCCATCAAGGACGTCGACATCCTCGTCTCGCACGTCGATCTCAACGCCCCCTACCGCTTCGTACGCGGCCACTACCAGCAGTTCGCCTCCTGGGGCGACGTGCTCTACCTCGACGAGACGGGGATGCCGTCGGGCAAGCTGAAGCCGCCCAAGGCCCCCGAGCCCGAGCCCGAGCCGGCGGAGGCGCCCGCCACCGCCGAGCCCGCAGAGCCCGGGCCGCCCAGCGGTATCGATGTCCACCTGCGCATCCCCGAGCCGATCCACGTCGCCAAGGACCCCCTCGCCATCGACCTGAAGGGCGGGATGGAGGTCGCGCTCCGCGAGGACGGGCTCGCGGTGAACGGGCGCATCGACGTCGTCGGCGGCGTCATCAACGTGATGGGCTGGCCGTGGGAGCTGGTCCGCGGCGCGGTCACCGTCGACGGCGGCCTCGAGACCTTCCTGGCCTCGATGACCTTCGAGCGCGCCGTCGACCAGGTGGGCCTCCGCGAGATCGCCGTGGGCGACGACGAGCGCCTGAAGAGCACCACCATCACCATCACCATCGACATGGTGAACGGCCAGCAGCTCCACTTCGCGGGCGCCGCCGGCCCCTACCTCCTCGACGTCGCCACGCTCCTGAACACCGGGCGCGTCACCTACTGGTCCCAGGCGGACCTGCCGGCCAGCGTCAACGTCCAGTTCGGGCAGCCCGAGCAGGGCCTCGTGAACACCTTCGTGCAGGACAACCTGCGCCAGCTCGTCTTCATGGATCGCGCGAACGGGTGGTCGGACCCGATCGACGATCCGCGCCAGTACGGGCGCATCTGGCACTTCGTCTCGGAGCGCTACCTCCCGGGCGGCGGCCAGCGCGTCCGCTTCGTGACGCGGCCCCCCGGGATCGCGTCGAACCACGTCGAGCTCCAGTACGACCTGCTCTTCGACAACTCGCCGCGCTCCGTCGTGGGCGCTGGCGCGCGGCTCGGGGACGAGCTCCGGCTCGGCCTCGGGTTCTTCTGGGAGTTCTGGTCGCGCGAGTGAGGAGGCCCCGATGCAACGGACCATCCAGGCGCTACAAGGCACGGCGGCGTTCGCCGGCATCACCGACGACGCGTTGGCCTTCCTCCTCGAGCGCTCCAAGACGATCCAGGTCCCGCGCGGGCACGTCTTCTTTCGCGAGCACGACTACGGCGACACGCTCTTTCTCCTCGTCGAAGGGGAGGTGGAGATCTTCAAGACGCGCGACGGGATCCGCCGCGACGTCGGCGAGCTCGGCGAGGGGGAGTGCTTCGGCGAGATGGCGCTCCTGAGCGTGACCGACCGATCGGCGACGGTGATGGCGACGGCGCCGTGCGTCTGCATCGAGCTCTCGAACCGGGCGCTGCTCGCCCTCTACGAGCGCGACGTCGGGCAGTTCGCGATGATCGTGATGAACCTCGGGCGCGAGGTCTGCCGGCGCCTGCGCGACCTCAACGAGGTCCTGTTGAGCCAGGAGGTCGCCCGGGCGTACGCTTCCCGCGGAGAGGAAGCTCCCCCGATCCCCGCCGGACCCATCGATGCAAGCTAGACCGAAGCCCCATCACCTCGTCGCCGCCTGGCTCCTCGCCCTCCTCGTCGCCCTCGCCGCGCCCGCGGCGGCCGCCCCCGACGCCAACCCCTTCGCCCAGGGGCGGAGCCGCGTCGGCATCTCGGGCGGCGGCGTCGGCAGCGCCGGCCACTACGACTTCTACATCGCCGGCTCCTTCGGCTACTTCCTCGTCGACAACCTCGAGCTCGGCGGCGACCTCGCCCTCTGGTTCGGCGACACGCCGTTCTACGCGCAGCTCGGGCCGGCCGTGCGCTACATCGTGCCCCTCGACGCCGACGTGAAGCCGTACCTCGGCGCCTTCTACCGGCACTGGTTCATGACCGGCGACGCCGCCGACGCCGACACCGTCGGCGCGCGCCTCGGCCTCCTCATCCAGTCGCGCAGCTTCTGGCTCACGCTCGGGGCGGCCTACGAGGCGGTCGTCAGCGAGTGCAGCGGCGACTGCGACGACTTCTACCCCGAGTTCGGCCTCTCCTTCGTGTTCTGACGACGTGATCGAATCTCCCCCGACGAAGGCGCTCCTGCGCGCCATCCCCGACAGCTACGCCGACGCCCTGGGCCAGGTGCCCGGCGCGCCGCCCATCGACGTCGCCCGCGCCCGCGCCCAGCACGCCGCCTACGCCGCCGCGCTGTCCGCGCTCGGGCTCGAGGTGACGGTCCTCCCGGCCGACGAGGCGCTCCCCGACTGCTGCTTCATCGAGGACACCGCCGTCATCGCGGCCGGGCACGCGCTCCTGACGCGCCCCGGCGCGGTCTCCCGGCGGGCCGAGGTGGACGCCGTCGCGGCCGCCCTCGACGGCGCCGTGACGCTGCAGCGGACGCGGGTCCCCGCGCTCATCGACGGGGGCGACGTCCTGCGCGTCGCGCACACGATCTACGTCGGGCTCTCGGCGCGCACCAACGGCGTCAGCGTCGGCGCGGTCCAGGAGGCGTTCTGGCCGCGCGGCTTCATCGTCCGCTCGGTCCCCGTGCCGTTCGGGACGCTGCACCTGAAGTGCCACGCGTCGTCGCCGGTGCCGGGGCTCGTGGTGGTGGCCGAGGGCTCGCCCCTCGACGGCGCCTTCGGGCCCGAGCTGCGCGCCGTCCGCGTGCCGCGCGCCGAGGCCTACGCCGCCAACACCGTCGGGGTCGGCGAGACGGTGCTCGTCGCCGCCGGCTACCCCGAGACCGCCGCGCGCCTCCGCGCCGAGGGGCTCGAGGTCGTGACCCTCGACATGAGCGAGCTCGCCCGCGCGGACGGCTCGCTCACCTGCCTGTCGCTGCTCTACTAGCGGCCGCTCGCTAGGGCGCGCGCACCCACAGCTCGACGACGTGCCCCGCGGCGCTGGCGACCCAGCTGGCGCCACCGGGCAGGTTCTCCCAGTAGCTGGTGCCGAAGAAGTTGTTCCAGCAGTTCGACCCGTTGTCGCGTCCCGTCGCGACCGGGCCGCAGCTCGCGTTGCCGTCGTTCTTGAAGAAGTTCAGGCGGTGGGTGGTGTTCGAGTCGGCCATCACGACGCCGAGCCCGACGAGGGTCGTCAGCGGCTGGTCCCAGGTGTAGCCGGGGGTCGACAGCACCGTCGCGTGGAGGATGTTCAGCCCGAAGTTCTGGTGGGCGATGAACATGTTGTCGCCGCCCACATCGGTGCGCTTGTAGAGGTAGTCGCCGCCCGGGAGGGACTGCCAGGGGCCGATGTAGTCGTTGTTGCCGTCGGCCGCGCCGGCGCTGTTCTCGATCGGGAGGCTGGTCTGGCCCTTCGGGACGGTGAGGTTGTCCCAGTTGTCGCGCAGGACCAGGGTCCAGCCGCCGCCGGCGGTCGCCATGTCGCACTTGACCGTGAGCGCCCCGCTGCCCGGGTTGATGGTGTAGAAGCCGTCGCCGGTGCTGCCGTAGTAGGCATAGCCGGCGGGCGGGTAGCGGTAGTCGCGGCAGGAGGCGGCGAAGGTGCCGTCGCTCCAGCGGCCGGGGTCGGCGGTCGTGCGCGCGCCGACCAGGATCCCGCCGGTGGGGGCGGGCGGGGTGCCGGCCGAGCGCACCCAGAGCTCGGCGATGTGCGTCGCCGGGCCGCCCGACAGGCCGACGATGATCTGGTTGCCGTCGGGCAGGTTCTCCCAGTAGTTGGCGCCGAAGAAGTTGTTCCAGCAGTTCGAGCCGTTGTCGCGGCTCGACGAGACGGGGCCGCAGTTGCCGCTGCCGACCACGCCGCCGGTGTAGCGGAAGAAGTAGTTGAGGCGGTGGGTGGTGTTGTTGTCCGCCATGACGATGTTGCCGCCGAGCGTGAGCATCGGCTCGTCGTAGGTGTACTCGGGGCCGTCGGGGATCTCGGCCTCGTTGAGCTGGAGGCCGAAGCTCTGGTGGGAGATGAAGGCGTTGTCCCCGCCGACGTCCGCGCGCCGGTAGAGGTACTCGCCGGGCAGGCTCTCCCAGGGGCCGATGTAGTCGAGGGCCCCGGTCGGGACGCCGGCGCTGTTCTCCGCGGGGAGGTACGCCTGGTTGTTCGTCACCAGCGTGTTGTTGAAGGCGTCGCGCAGGATGAGCGTCCAGCCGCCGCCGTCGGTGGTCATGTCGCAGGCGACGTCGATGGGGTTGCCGTCGCCGGCGGGGTCGATGCGGTAGATGCCGTCGCCGGTCGAGCCGCTGTAGGTGTAGTCGCCGCTCGGGTGGCGGTAGGTGTCGCAGGAGGTGGCGTAGGTCCCGTCGGCCCAGCGGCCGGGGTCGGCGTCGGTGAGCGCGCCGACGATGTTCAGCGTGATGGGCAGGCTGGTCGCGCCGTTCCAGGTGTAGGCGAAGGTCTCGGGCGCGTCGGGGTCGGCGTAGGCGATGGCGACGCCGTTGCCCCCGGCGAGCGGGTGCTGGGTGCAGGTGAGCGCGCCGGCCGCCGAGGTCAGCGGGACCGACCAGCTCACGTAGGGGTAGGTGGAGCCGGCCGGGGTGGCGCCGAGGTCGAGCGGGCCGGAGGACGCCGTGCCGGTGGTCGTGAGCTGGCAGCTCTGGGCGGGCGCGGTCCCGAGTTCGAGCCCGAGCGCCAGGTTCCAGTAGATCTTGCCGACGCCGCCGAGGTCCTCGGAGCCGCGGTAGACCGCCGCGCCGAAGAGCACCGCCGCGCTCTGGACGATGCCGGCGCCCACGGAGAGGTTTCCGGGGCCGGCCGAGGGATCGACCGTCGCCGTGACGCCGCCGGCGCAGGCGAGCGCCACCGGGTCGAGGTAGAGGACGGTGTTGTCGGCGGCGGTGTCGGCGGTGCAGGCGAAGCCGATGACGACCGTCGGGCGGCGCGCGCCGGAGGCGTCGGAGAGGAGCTCGATGGGGCTGGCGTCGGGCTTCTGGCAGTCGAGCTTGGCCGAGCAGAAGAGGTCGTCGAAGGTCACCGCGACGTCGAAGAAGCCCTGGGCCGCGGCGCGCACGATGGTCAGGTCGAAGGTGACCGCCACGTCCCGGTCGGCGACGCACGCCGCCGTGCGGGAGACCGGGCCGGGGTTGTCGTAGGTCGCCGGATCGACGTCGACGTCGCCGCCGGCGCCCGTGTAGAGGCCGAGGAGTTCGACGGTGACGGTGTTCGTCCCGGCGTCGGCGTCGCAGGGGCCGACGTAGGAGAGCGAGCCGCCGCCGTCGCCGTAGGCGCGCGAGCGGACGTCGCGGGTCCAGACGGTGTCGGCGGCGGTGGTAACGGTCAGCCGCCAGGCGGCGTCGGTCACGCCGGGGAGCGACAGGGGCGCGACGTCGATCGCGACCCGGCCTCCGGGGGCCGGATCGGTGCTCGCACCGCAGCCGAAGGCGAGCGCGAGGCCGAAGCCCGCGGCCAAGAGCGTGACGTGTCGCATCAGTAGGGTCCGTTGCTGCGCTGTCTGGCGAATCGCAAACGAATGTTGCGCTGCACCAGAATAGGCCGCGGTCGGGGCGCCCGGCAAGCGCCGGGTGCGGGCGTTGTCACCCGCGCGGGCGAGCGCCAATGCCGATCAGACAGGCCACGAGGCGCTGAACCGGCACGGCTTTCTACCACGGAGAGCACGGAGCTCACGGAGGGGGGAGCGGGTCGCGCTCGGAGTTTCGGCTCGAGCAGCCCCACATCCTCCGTGCCCTCCGCGGCCTCCGTGGTGGGAAGATGTGTTCGATCTCATAGGGTTATCCCTAGGTGACCGGCATTGGGGCTAGCGCTCGCCGCGGTAGAAGGCGAGGTAGTCGGCGACGTCGTCGGGGCTGCCGATGGCGACCGGGCAGGTGTCGTGGAGGTGCGTCGGGACGAGGTCGGCGACGGGCTCGTCGCCGGTGGTGGCGACGCCGCCGGCGCGCTCGACGATCCAGCCCATCGGGCCGGCCTCGTAGAGCAGGCGCAGCTTGCACTCGCCCTTGACGGGGTCGTGCCGGAAGGTCCGCGGGTAGAGGAAGATGCCGCCGTAGAGGAGGGTCCGGTGGACGTCGGCGATCATGGAGCCGATGTAGCGCCCCTTGTACGGGCCGGCCTCGGGGGACTTGATCCAGTCGACGTAGCGCCGCGTGTTCTCGCGCCAGAAGGACTGGTTGCCCTCGTTCACGCTGTAGATCTTGCCGCGCTTGGGGATGCGGATGTCGGGGTGCGAGAGCAGGAACTCGCCCACCGACGGGTCGAGGGTGAAGCCGTCGACGCGCTGGCCGGTGGAGAGCACCAGCATCGTGCTCGAGCCGTAGATGACGTAGCCGGCCGCGACCAGGGCGCGGCCGGACTGCAGCACGTCCTCCTCGGTGCCGTCGGTGCCCTCGGGGGTGCGGCGGCGGTGGATGGCGAAGATGGTCCCGACCGAGACGTTGGCGTCGATGTTCGAGCTGCCGTCGAGGGGATCGTAGGACAGCACGTACTTGCCCTTCGCGTACTTCGCCGGGATCGGGATGATCTCGCGCTCCTCCTCGCTCGCCATGCAGCAGAGGTGGCCGCCGTGGTCCATCATCCGGAAGATCGTGTCCTGGGCGAAGCGATCGAGCTTGGTGACGTCGTCGCCCGAGGCGTTGCGGTCGCCGTCGAGGCCGTAGAGGTTGACCAGCCCGGCCTTGTTGACCTCGGCGTTGATGAGCTTGAACGCGAGCGTCAGGTCCCAGAGCAGCGCCGTCAGATCGCCGGTCGCGGTGGGGTGGTGGCGCTGGGTCTCCAGCAGGTGGCGCTGGACGGAAACGATCGCGCTCATGGTGACTCCGGAGGGCCGCTCGTAGCGGGGTGCGTGGCTCCCCCAACACCTACGGCGAACGCCGAGGGGACGCAACCTCCAGATGACCATCGGGGGCGGCTGATCGCGTCACAACGCGTGAATAACGCTCATGGTTCAACGCGCGTGACGGTTTCGAAGTGACGAAAAGCGCGACGACGACGGCGTCGTCGGATTCCCGAGGGGTTCCGCGCAGGATTTTCCGTTTTCCGATCGGTGAGCGTCTGCTAGTTTTCACAAATCGAAAGCACATCTTGAATCTGCGAGCGCGTGGGGGCCGAGAGGGTCGGTGCGGGAGTGCGCCACCTCTCATCGCTCAGCGACCCCCGGCCATCGTCGCGATCCTCGTCGTCACCGAGGAATCGGTTCACGGCGGTAGCGAGCGTGCAGCGGCCGCGACGCCACGATCTCGCCACCTCCGACAGGGGTCTTGGCGTCGCGAGCCCGCTGCGATGGCGCGCAGATCAGGTCAGCGGCTTGTCCATCCAGCGGTGCGGGATGCCGGCGTCCCAGAAGCGCTCGCCGTGCGCCGTGTAGCCGAGGCGCTCGTAGAAGCCGATGGCCGACTCCTGGGCGGCGAGGCGCACGGTGGTGGCGCCGAGCTGCCCCGCCCGCTCCTCGAGCGCGGCCATCACGGCGCGGCCGACGCCCGCGCCGCGGCGCTCGCGGTCCACGGCGACCCGCTCGACCTTGGCGAGGGTGGGCGCGACGAGGCGGACCCGGCCGGTCGCGACGGCGACCGCGTCGTCGACGAGGACCACGTGGTGCGCGGTGGCGTCGTGGGCGTCGCGCTCGAGCTCGACCGGGACGCCCTGCTCGCCGACGAAGACGCGCTCACGGAGGCGGAAGGCGGCTTCGAGCGTGGCGGGATCCGGCTCGTGGGTGACGCGCATGGGGGCTCCGCGGCGGCGCTCAGAACGAGCGGATGTCGGGGAAGGCCGGGCCCGGGCGACCGATCAGGTAGCCCTGCAGGAGGTCGCAGCCCAGGTCGACGAGCGCCGTGCGCTCGCCGGTCGTCTCGATGCCCTCGGCGACCACGCGGATGCCGATGTCGCGGCAGAGCTCGGTCATCGAGCGCACGAGGCGCCGCTTGATGGGGCTCTGGTCGATGTCGCGCACGAGCGACATGTCGATCTTGACGTAGTCCGGCTCGAGGATGGCGAAGCTCATCAGCCCGCTGTGGCCGGAGCCGAGGTCGTCGATGGCGATCCGGTAGCCCCGCTCCCGCAGATCGCGGACGCGCCCGCGCACGTCGCTGATGTCGTCGAGGCCGGCGCGCTCGGTGATCTCGAGGACCACGCGGTCCGCGAGGGCGGCGAGCGGCGCGTCGGGGGCGTAGAGCGTCTCGTCGAGCAGGTCGTGGGGGTGCAGGTTCACGAAGAGCAGCGCGTCGACGTCGCCCGCCGCGAAGGGCAGGGGGGCCAGCTCCCGGACGCGGCGGCCGAGCTCGTGGAGGCGGCCGAGGCGCTCGGCGGTCTCGAGCAGCGCGCCCGGGTCCGAGTGGGTCCAGCCGCTCACCCGCATCAGCGCCTCGTAGCCGCGCACGTGGTTGCTCTGCGCGTCGACGACGGGTTGGTAGGCGATGCGGAGCGTCTCGAGCGCCCGCGCGTAGCCGTCGGCGAGCTCGAGGTCCTCGGCCGCGGCGGCCTCCGAGCGGGCGACCACCATGGCCGCGCGCTTGAAGCGGGCGAGGCGGCTCAGCCGCGTGGCGTGCTCGACCGTCTCGCGCAGCGCCTTCATGTCGATGGGCTTGGTCAGGTAGCGGAAGGCGCGGTGCTCGATCCCCTGGATCGCCGTCTCGAGGGTCGGCGACGCGGTCAGGAGCACGATCGGCACGTCGGCGTCGACGGCGCGGACGCGCGCCATCAGCTCGACGCCGCTCATGTCCGGCATCCGGATGTCGGTGATGACGAGGTCGTAGGTGCCCGCGCCGACGCACTCGAGGGCGTCGGCCGCGCGCTCGCAGCCGGTGACCTCGAAGCCCCACGAGGTCAGGAGGCGCGTCAGCAGCGTGACGATCATCTTCTGGTCGTCCACGACCAGGATCTTGCCCCGCTCCCGGGTTGCGCGATCGTCAGTGTCCATCGAAAGGTCGCTCATCTCGGCGCGGCCCCGTCGGGCGTCGTGGGAACGATGACGCCGGTCCCGGCTCGCTGTGGACGTCAGGCGGTGCTCATCTTCCGCCCTCGGCCCACCGCGCGCAAGCCTTGACAGAAACGCCAAGTCCTCGAAAGTGCGCAGCACGTCGATGCACGGGGCCCCCGGACCCTGCTGCGCCCCCCGCCACCCGGAGACGTCGACGATGGGATGGTTCGAGCGCCTGTCGCCCCTCGACGCCACGTTCCTGGCCATCGAGGACACCGACACCCCGATGCACGTCGGCGCCGTCGCCGTCTTCGACGCCGGCCCGCTGACCCTCGAGCACGGCGGCGTCGACGTCGACCTCATCCGCCACTACATCGACGCGGTCATCCACCGGGTCCCGCGCTACCGGCAGCGCCTGGCGTTCATCCCGCTGCTCAAGCACCCGGTGTGGGTCGACGACCACCGCTTCAACATCCACTACCACGTGCGGCACACGGCGGTGCCGCGCCCCGGCGACCCGCGCCAGCTCAAGCGCATGGCGGGGCGCATCTTCTCCCAGAAGCTCGATCGCGACCGCCCGCTCTGGGAGATCTGGGTCGTCGAGGGGCTCGAGGGCGGCCGCTTCGCCCTCATCGCCAAGGCGCACCACGCCATGATGGACGGCATGGCCGGCGTGGGGCTGATGGCGTCGCTGATGCGCCTCGACCGATCGCAGTCGGTGCCCGAAGCGCCCGTCTGGCGCGCGCGCCGGCCGCCCAACATGGCCGAGCTCATCGGCGCCGAGCTCCGCCACCGCGCGGTCGGCGCCAACGCCTTCCTCGAGCGCCTCCGCGACGCCGCCGGCGGCCGCGGCGAGTGGGCCGAGCGGGCCCGCGGCGCCGCCCACGCCCTCGTCGACGCGGTGGGGGACAGCGTCGTCCCGGCGTCCTACACGCCGCTCGCCGGGGATCTCGGGCCCCACCGCCGCTTCGACGTCACGACCCACGCCCTCGACGACGTGAAGACCGTCAAGCGGCAGCTCGGCGGCAAGGTGAACGACGTCGTCCTCGCGACCGTCACCGGGGCCCTCCGGCGCTTCTTCCGCCACCGCGGCGTCGATCCCGACGGCATCGACGACTTCCGCGCCTTCGTGCCCGTGTCGGTGCGCAAGAAGGAGCACCGCGGCGTCCTCGGCAACCGCGTCTCGATGATGCTGACGCGCCTGCCGCTCGCCGAGGCGGACGTGCGCGCGCGCTACGCCTCGGTGGTCGCCGAGACGCGGCGCCTCAAGGCGCAGCCCGAGCTGGCCGCGGGGACCGAGTTCTTCACCGAGGCGACGGACTGGACCGGGGCCGGGCTCCTGGCCGGCACCGCGCGCATCCTGAGCGAGCTCCACCCCTACAACATCGTCGTGACCAACGTCCCGGGCCCGCCGTTCCCGCTCTACCTGCTCGGCGCGCGCCTCGCCGAGGTCTACCCGCTCGTGCCGCTCTACGGCCACCAGCGCGTCGGCATCGCGCTCTTCAGCTACGCCGGGACCCTGCACTGGGGCATCAACGCCGACTGGCAGGGCGTGCCCGACCTCCACCACCTCGTCGACGCCATCGACGCGGAGCTCTCGGAGCTGCTCGGCGCCGTGCGCGCCGCGCCCTCAGATGGGTGACATGCTGGCGGCCGGCGAGGTCCGCAGGACCACGAAGAGCCGGTCGCCCATCGAGGTGATGCGCAGCTCGACGCCGTCGGTGACGTCGGTGTAGACACCGGCGCCCTCGAGCGCGGAGTCGACCGTCGCGGGCAGGTTGACCCGGTCGGCGTCGAAGACCGCCAGGGTGTCGCCGCGCTGGCGCGGGTTGCAGTCGAGGTAGCTCACCTGGACCACCCCGGCGCGGCCGTCGGGGGCGTCGAGGAAGCCGTCGGCGAGCTCGCCGTGCTGGACGAGGGCGCCGGAGCTGCTCATGTCGCGGAGCGCCACCGGATCGAGGTCCCCGATGTGGACGTGGACGAGCCGGGTCAGCGCCTCGTCGTCGAGCTCGTAGAGGGGGGCGACGGCCGGGGCCGCGGGCGCGGTCGGCGCGGCGGCGACGGGGGCCGAGGCCGGGGTCAGCTCCG